>CAMWRI010000044.1 GCA_947176585.1 uncultured Porphyromonadaceae bacterium | reverse complement strand
AATCCACCTCGCCGAATTTCTTGCTATGGTGGGTGAACCCTTTGTGCCTCTTGCCTGTTATTTTTATTTGGATAAAAAAGGCTCGACGCCTTGTAATGTGCTATCAAATTGCTAACTTTGCAGTGTTGCTCGCATTGTGCGTGGCTTGGCCGTGGCTGCCTCAGAGCGCCAATGCCGCCATATGGCCCCTGGGGGCCGCCGATGCAGTGCGGGCTCTTAACTATGTGACCGTCAATCTTCGACGCCCTTGATGAAACCAACACACCGCGCACCGCGCATGATACTCGCAATAGTTGCTTCGGCAGTGGCCACCTTGGCCGCGGTGGCCGGCGCGCCCGTGCGTCCGCAGCTGGTTGTGGGCATAGTGGTGGACGGTCTGGAGCAGGATTATCTCGACTTACTGCGCGAGAGCTTCGGCGCCGGCGGCTTCAACCGCCTGCTCGACAATGGCGTGGTGATCCCGGCCCTCGACTACGGCACACCCCTGGATGCAGCGGGAGCCACGGCCCTGCTGGCCACCGGAGCTACCGCCGACATCAGCAGCATCGACGCCGCCACGCGCTTCGATCGCGAGGCTCTGCGCACCGTGCCATTGCTGCACGATCCCGATGTGATGGGCAGCTACACGTCGGAGACCTATTCTCCCGCCGCGCTGGCTGTGAGCACGATTGCCGACGAAGCCCGCATTGCCGGCGGAGGCGTGACGGCAGTCTATGCCATCGCCGCCGATCCCCAGCAGGCTATTCTGCTGGGCGGCCACGCCGCCAACAGCGCCCTATGGCTCAACGCCGAGAATGGCAACTGGGCCACATCCACCTTCTACAAGGAGCCACCGGCCGGCCTGGCTGCCCGCAACCGGCAGCGCCCACTGGCCATCAGCCTCGACACCATGAGCTGGACGCCTCTGCGCCCGGCTTCGGCATATACCCACCTGCCCGATCACCTCACGCGCTATCCCTTCCGCTACACCTTCGGCCGTAGCCGCGCCGAGCGTGTGGCCAAGTTCATGACCACGCCGCTGCTCAACACCGAGATCACGCGTCTGGCCACCGAAATCATTGCGACGCCCGACTTCGGAGCCCACGAAGGCCCCGACATGCTCAACCTGGCCTATACGATAGCGCCCTTTGTTGACAGCAAAAGCGCCGACACCCGCTACGAGCTCATGGACAGCTACCTGCGGCTCGACGCCGATCTGGAGCAACTCTTCGCCGCCATCGACCGCGGCCCTGGCATGGACCGCACGCTCATCTATCTGGCGGCTACGCCTCCCGGCTCGCGCTCGCGGCGCGACGACGAGCGCTGGCAGGTGCCCTTCGGCGAATTCTCCACACGCAAGGCCATATCGCTGCTCAATATGTATCTAATCGCCCTGCACGGCAACGGCGAATGGGTGAAAGGCTATCATCGCAACGCTTTCTACCTGAACGACAAGCTCGTGGGCGAGCGCAACATCGACCCCGCCGCGATACGCACCGAGGCCGCCGACTTCCTGGAGCGAATGAGCGGAGTGCGCCGCGCGTTCACAATCGACGATATCATCAACGAGCGTGCCGGCGAGGGCTCCGAGGCCCTGCGCCGCAACACCTCCATCAGCCATGCCGGCGATGTGTACATAGCTCCCGCTGCCGGATGGGAAGTGGTTGACGACTGGCAGACGCCCGCGTCGGCCACACGCACCCCCATGGTGCACCGCGAAGTGGCGCCAACCGGTATAGCGGTGATTATGGCTCCCGGAGTGGACGCACGCAAGATAGCCACACCTGTGGATGCACGCACGATAGCGCCAACCGTGGCGCGGCTGCTGCGTATCCGCTCGCCCAACGGCGCCTCCCTGCCGCCGCTTGCTCTCTGAGCCCTGTGGCACATTTATGAGCGTACACACCATCTTTCACACAATCAAGAATAAAACTATATAACCAATGGGTTTAACAAGCATAATTTCCAAAATATTCGGAGACAAGAGCAGCCGCGACCTTAAAGCCATCCGCCCCATCGTGGCGCAGATTCAGGCCGAGGGCCCGCGTGTGGCCGCCCTCTCCAACGACGAGCTGCGTGCCGAAATCGACAAAGTGCGTGCCGACATAGCCGCCGCTACCGCCGAAGATCGCGAAGCCATCGAGAAACTTCGCGCCGAGGTTGAGACTCTGCCTTTCGACCAGCGCCAGAGCCTCTGGGACCGTATTGACAAGCACGAGAAAAACATCCTCGATATTCTCGAGACGCAGCTCAACGAGCATCTGCCCGTGGTGTTCGCCACTATGCGCGAGACCGCCGCGCGCTTCGCCAAGAGCGAGACCATCGAGGTGACCGCCACCGATCTCGATCGCCAGCTGGCAGGCGAGGGCCGCGACTTCGTGACTATCGAAGGCGACAAGGCTATATGGCGCAACCACTGGATGGCCGGCGGCAACGAAGTGACCTGGGATATGGTGCACTACGACGTGCAGCTCATAGGCGGTATTGCCCTGCATCAGGGCAAGATCGCCGAGATGGCCACCGGTGAGGGCAAGACCCTCGTGGCCACGCTTCCGGTGTTCCTGCGCTCGCTCGCCGGGCGCGGCGTTCATGTGGTCACCGTCAACGACTATCTCTCCAAGCGCGACTCCGAGTGGATGGGCCCGCTCTACATGTTCCATGGTTCCACCGTGGACTGCATCGACAAGCACGAGCCCAACTCGCCCGCCCGCCGCGCGGCATATATGTGCGACATCACGTTCGGTACCAACAACGAATTCGGTTTCGACTACCTGCGCGACAACATGGCAATGTCGCCCGACGACCTTGTGCAGCGCAAGCACTACTATGCCATCGTCGACGAGGTGGATTCCGTGCTCATCGACGACGCCCGCACGCCTCTGATCATCTCCGGTCCCGTGCCCAAGGGCGACGACCAGTACTTCAACGAGTACAAGGCCAACGTTGAGAAAGTGGTGCAGGCGCAGCGCCGCCTCGTCACCAATATCCTGGCCGAGGCCAAGACCAAGCTGGCCAGTGAAGACAAGAACGAGCGCAAGGAAGGCGCACTGCTGCTCTTCCGCGCATATAAGGGCCTGCCAAAGAACGGCGCCCTCATCAAGTTCCTGAGCCAGGAGGGCATGAAGAACACCCTGCTCCAGACCGAGGCCTACTATCTCCAGGACAACGCCCGCGAGATGCCCGTGGTGACCGATCCCCTATACTTCGTGATCGACGAGAAAAACCGCAGTGTGGAGCTCACCGACAAAGGTCTCGACGAGCTCACAGGCAAAATCAACGACCCGCACTTCTTCGTGCTCCCCGATATCGCCTCGCAGCTCAGCGAGCTCGAGCATGAGCCCGACACTCCCGAGCGTGCCGAGAAGAAAGACGCCCTCATGGCCGACTATGCGGTTAAGGCCGAACGCGTCCACACCGTGACACAGCTTCTCAAGGCCTACACCCTCTTCGAGAAAGATGTGGAATACGTGATAGACGACAACAAGATCAAGATCGTGGACGAGCAGACGGGCCGAATCATGGAAGGACGCCGCTACAGCGACGGTCTCCATCAGGCCATCGAGGCTAAGGAAGGCGTGAAGGTGGAAGCCGCCACGCAGACCTTCGCCACCATCACCCTGCAGAACTACTTCCGCATGTACCACAAGCTGGCCGGTATGACCGGTACGGCTTCCACAGAGGCCGGCGAGCTCTGGGATATCTACAAGCTCGACGTGGTGAGCATCCCCACCAATCGCCCCGTGGCCCGTATCGACATGAACGACCGCGTATATAAGACCAAGCGCGAGAAATATGCCGCCGTGATCGCCGAGATCGAGCGTCTCGTCAAGGAAGGCCGCCCCGTGCTCGTGGGCACCACCTCGGTGGAAATCTCCGAACTCCTGAGCCGCATGCTCACCGGGCGCCGCATCCCCCACAACGTGCTCAACGCCAAGCTGCACCAGCGCGAGGCCGAAATCGTGGCTCTCGCCGGCCGCAAGGGCACGGTGACCATCGCCACCAACATGGCCGGCCGCGGTACCGACATCAAGCTCACCCCCGAGGTGAAAGACGCCGGAGGTCTTGCCATCATCGGCACGGAGCGCCACGAGAGCCGTCGCGTGGACCGTCAGCTGCGAGGCCGCGCCGGTCGTCAGGGCGACCCTGGTTCGTCCGTATTCTTTGTGTCGTTCGAAGACCAGCTCATGCGCCTTTTCGCCACCGACCGCGTGATGAAGATGCTCGACACCTTCGGCCTCAAGGAGGGCGAAGTGATAGAGCACAAGATGGTGAACAATGCCATCGAGAAAGCCCAGAAGCGCGTGGAGGAAAACAACTTCGGCATCCGTAAGCGCCTGCTCGAATACGACGACGTGATGAACAAGCAGCGTACGTATATCTACGCACGCCGCCACCACGCCCTCATCGGCGAGCGTGTGGGCATAGATATCGCCAACATGCTCTACGACTGCATCGAAAACCTCGTGAAGACCTACGATGGCCCCAACGACTACGCCGATCTGCAGCTCGAGCTCTACCGCGCCCTCACCCTCGAGATGCCCGTGACAGAGGAAGAATATCGCAACCTCGACACCGAGGAACGCATCAACCGCCTGCACGACGCCGCAATCAAGGCTCTCGACCGCCGCAGCGAGCGCATCCGCGAGGTGGCCATGCCCGTGATCCAGCGTATCGTGGAGAACAATGAGTACACCGGCAACATAATCGTGCCCATCACCGACGGCAAACGCATCTTCAACCTGCGCATCAACCTGCAGCAAGCCTACGACACCCGCTGCAACAATATCGTGCGTGAATGGCACAAGGCCATCCTGCTCGTGACCATCGACGAGCTCTGGAAAGAGCATCTGCGCGAGCTCGACCAACTGCGCCAGAGCGTGCAGAACGCCTCCTACGAGCAGAAAGACCCGCTGGTGATCTACAAGGTGGAGTCTTTCCATCTGTTCGAAGGAATGCTCAACCAGCTCAACGTCAAGGCTCTCTCGGCACTTATGCGCGGTCAGATTCCCGTGCGCCCCGCCGAGCCGCAGCAGCCCGCACAGGATGCTCCGGCCGCCCCGCAGAACCGCCCGGCTCCCGAGGTGAAGCAGGCGGCCCCCGAGGCTCCGCGCAACTACAACTACCGCACCTCGCGTCCCGGCCTTCCCGGCGAGGAAGCCCAGCGCAGCGCAGCTGCGGCACGTCAGGGCGCTCCGCAGGGTCCCGTGACGGTGCGCAACTCCGGACCCCGCGTGGGCCGCAACGACCCCTGTCCCTGCGGCAGCGGCAAGAAGTATAAGAATTGCCACGGTCGCGGTCTCTGATAAACTGAAGAAGCGCATGGTGCAGTTGCGGCTGCATCGTGCGCTTTCCATTTTCATAAGCCCTTAACCATGCCTGACATTCATCACGAGGGCCTTACCACGGCCCAGACAGAAGCATCGCGCAGGGAGCATGGCTCCAATGTGCTCACCCCACCCGAGGAAGTGCCTCTGTGGAGGCAATTCCTGGCCAAGTTTTCCGATCCGCTCATAATAATCTTGTGTGTGGCCGGGGTGCTCAGTGTGGGCATTTCCATTTATGAATACTGCACCGGCTCCGGAGCCGAGGTGTTCTTCGAGCCCGTGGGAATAATCATGGCCATCATCCTGGCCACCGGGCTGTCGTTCTTCTTCGAGCTCAGGGCAGAGCGGGAATTTGCGGTGCTCAACCGCATCAACGACGACGAGCCCGTGAAGGTGGTGCGCAACGCCACGGCCACGCAGGTGCCGCGCCGCGATATCGTGGTGGGCGACATTATTCTGCTCGAAACAGGCAACGAAGTGCCGGCCGACGCCACGCTGCTGGAATCCACGCACCTGACCGTGGACGAATCCACACTCACCGGCGAGCCGCTGTGCGCAAAGAGTGCCGACCCGGCTCAGGCCGACCCCGACGCCACCTACGCATCGAACCGCGTGCTGCGCGGCACCAAGGTGATGGAAGGACATGCCGTGGCCTGCGTGGATGCCGTGGGCGATGCCACCGAGAACGGCCGCACATTAGCCGCGGCCCGTATCGACAGTGGCGTGCGTACTCCGCTCGACATGCAGCTTGCGCGACTGGGCCGCATGATCACCATTGTGAGCTATGCCGTGGCCGCGCTCATCGTGGTGGGCCGCATGGTGATGTTCTTCATCGAGCATGCCTCTCATACGGCCGATACCGTGGAGATTATCACATACTCGCTGCAGACACTCATGATTGCCGTGGCGCTGATGTGCGTGTCGATTCCGGAGGGACTGCCCATGGCCGTGACCCTGAGCCTGGCCTACAGCATGCGACGCATGCTGCGCACCAACAACCTCGTGCGCAAGCTCCACGCCTGCGAGACGATGGGTGCCACCACAGTGATATGCACCGACAAGACCGGCACGCTCACGCAGAACCGTATGCAGGTGGAGACGGCGGATTTCTTCGTGCCATTCGACCGCGCGGCCGTGGATATAGCCGCCAACAGCACCGCCGAGCTCGACATGAGCGATCCTGTGTGCCCCGCGCCGCTGGGTAATCCCACCGAGGCCGCCCTGCTGCTCCTGCTTCACTCGCGCGGCTTCGACTATCGCAGCCTGCGCGAGTGCTACGAGGTGGTGGCCCAGCTGCCGTTCTCCACCGAGCGCAAATATATGGCCACCGCCATCGTGCTCGCGGATGGTTCCTCACGCCTGTGTGTCAAAGGCGCGCCTGAGATTGTGATGAACATGTGCGGAGTCACCGCCGACGGGCGCCCGATGGCTGCCGTTGCTGCCGCGCTCCACGACATGCAGGCCCGCGGAATGCGCACCCTTGCATTTGCCGAGGCTCCGCTCGAGCACGGTGCCACTGGCATCACCGCCGAAGGTGTCGATCCCGCCTCTGAGCTCACCCTCACCGGCATCACCTCCATCTCCGATCCCGTGCGCACCGATGTGCCGGACGCTATCGACCGCTGCCGCCGTGCAGGTATCGACGTCAAGATAGTCACCGGCGACACTCCCGTGATAGCTCGTGAAATCGCACGCCAGACGGGACTCTGGAACGAGGAATCCGACGATCCTGCGCGTGCAATCGTCACCGGCCCCGAATTCGAGGCCATAAGCGAGGCAGAGCTTCCGCTACGCGCCGATGAAATCAAGATTATCGCCCGCGCCCGTCCGCTCGACAAGAAGCGCCTCGTGCAGGCGCTCCAGAGCAATGGCGAGGTGGTGGCCGTGACCGGCGACGGCACCAACGACGCCCCTGCCCTCAAGGCCGCACATGTGGGCCTCTCGATGGGCGACGGCACCGCCGTGGCCAAGGAAGCCTCGGATATCACCATCATCGACAACAGCTTCGCCTCCATTGCCCGTGCCGTGATGTGGGGACGCTCGCTCTACCGCAACATCCAGCGCTTCATCCTCTTCCAGATGACCGTCAACGTGGCTGCCTGCCTCATAGTGATGGCCGGCGCGTATATGGGCACCGAGTCGCCTCTCACCGTCACGCAGATGCTGTGGGTCAACCTAATCATGGACACCTTCGCCGCCATGGCCCTGGCATCGTTGCCGCCATCGGAATCGGTGATGCTCGACTCGCCCCGCTCCCGCGAGGATTTCATCATCTCCCCGGCCATGTGGCGCCTGATCGTATCTACGGGTGTGATATTTTTCATCGTGCTTCTTGGACTGCTCTACGTGTTCCACCACACCGATATCACCTCGCTCACTCAGCTCGCCCATCTGCACCTCGGAGCCGAGGCGGATCTCACACCCTACGAGCTCTCGCTCTTCTTCACCATCTTCGTGTTCATGCAGCTGTGGAACCTGTTCAACGCCCGCGCCTTTGCCACGCATCGCTCGGCATTCCACCTGGGTCACTGCGGCGAATTTATGTTCATCGTAGCCCTTATCGTGGTTGGGCAGGTGGCCATAGTGTCGCTGGGAGGAGCTGCATTCAGCGTAACGCCGCTGCGCATCACGGATTGGCTCATAATCATCATAGGTACATCGCCCGTGCTACTGCTGGGCGAACTTATGCGCCGCTTTCACCGATAACTATTCCTGAAAACCATGAAAAACAATATTCTCATTCTTGCACTGTCTCTCGCCGGAGCCATGGTCGCCCATGCGCAGCTCGCCCCTGGCGGTGGCGTGAGAGTAAGTCCGGCAGCCGATGCTCTCGAGATCTCCGGCAAAGACGCTTCAGGCATCTGGCAGCCCGTGATGCGCATAGCCACCGGCGCCATAGACTCGGCCACCGACCCCGTGGCTGCCTGCGTGGCCTATACGCTCCCCTCGGGCAAGCGGTCGCAGTACAGCAACAGCTACGTGGAGACCCTCTACACACTTGCCGACGGCACGCGCCTGCAAGTACGCGTCTACGACGATGGCGTGTGCTGGCGCGGAGCGCATGACTACACCGTGGATATCTGCGCCGCCACCCGGTCGTGGCTGATGAACTGGGTGGACTGCTACGAGGAATTTTTCGTGCAGGACCGCACGGATCTCGCCGCAGGCAAGCGTCTGGGCTATCCCGCGTTGCTGGAATATCCCGGCGGCGTGTACATGCTTCTCACCGAGTCGGGCATCGCCCATTACGGAGCCGGCACAAGCATGTGGGCCACAGGCCGCAGGGGCAAATTTGAGCTGCGGCCCGACGGCCCCGAGATGCCCGGCTGGCAAACTGCCATAGTGGGCTCTTTGAGCCGTGTGGTGGAATCGTCGCTCGTGCTCGACAATTCCGAGCCTGCCGAGCCCATAGATTTCTCGTGGGTGCAGCCGGGCGTGGCCTCGTGGATCTACTGGGCCCACAACAACGGCTCGCGCGACTACGACACCGTGTGCAGCTATATTGATCTCGCCGCCGAGCTGGGCCTGCCCTATACCCTGATCGATGCCGACTGGCACCTGATGGACGGCGGCCACACCATAGAGGATGCCCTTGACTATGCAGCCGCCCGCGGCGTGCGCCCAATGATATGGTACAACAGTTCCATAGGCTGGGTGAACGGTGCGCCCGGCCCCCAATATCGCCTCAACACACCCGAGGATATGGAACGGGAATTCGCATGGTGCGAAGACCACGGCATCGCCGGCGTGAAAGTAGACTTCTTTTCCGGCGACACGCGCCCCAATCTCGAACTGATGCACGCCATTCTCGTGTGTGCCGCGCGACACAAGCTGCTCGTCAACTTCCACGGAGCCCCGCTCCCCCGAGGCTGGCAGCGCACGTGGCCCAACCTGCTCAGCACCGAGGCCGTCTACGGCGCCGAGTGGTACAACAACGTGCCCACCTTCACCTCCCGCGCCGCCGCCCACAACGCCACGCTGCCCTTCACGCGCAACGTGGTAGGTAGCATGGACTACACTCCCTGCGCCTTCTCCGACTCCCAGCACCCCCATATCACCACCCATGCCCATGAGCTCGCCCTCACGGCCCTCTACGAAAGCGGCCTCCAGCACCTCGCCGACCGCCCCGAGAGCTTCCTGGCACAACCCGAGGCCGTGCGGCAATATCTAGGCTCTTTGCCCGCCGCATGGGACGAGACTCTGATGCTCGGCGGCTATCCCGGACGCTACGCCATGCTTGCCCGACGCAGCGGCGACCGCTGGTATATCGCCGCCATCAACGGCACCGACGGCCCCATTACCATTGAGTCCGATTATTCCCGCATCCCTGCCGCACCGGGCGCCGTGCGCACCTTTGCCGACAGCGGCGACACCACCTCCCCCTGGCTAATAACCGATACCGAAACCCTCCCCGCCACCATCGACCTCGCTCCCCGCGGCGGCATCGTGATAGTGGCCGAATAGCCTCCCGCGGCGCAGACAATTTGCAGACACGAAGCATCCCTCACACATATAATATATAGGCAGATTCTCGATGAGAACAATGAGCCGGTGATTGGTGCCAGCGTAATGCAAAAGGGTGTGAAGGCGAATGCCGTGACCACCAATTTCGACGGTAACTTCACGATCAAGGTTGCTCCCGGCACCCCTCTGCAGGTGAGCTACGTTGGTTATAAGACCGAGACCCTGGCCGCCTCCCAGGGCATGATGGTGTACCTGCAGCCCACCACCGAGCAGCTCGAGCAGCTCGTAGTGGTAGGTTACGGCACACAGAAGAAAGCCAACCTCACCGGCGCTGTCGCCACCGTGGATGTAGCCCGCGTTGTCGACAGCCGCTCGACCACCGACATCGCCAAGGCTCTGCAGGGCGCTGTGCCGGGTCTTACGATCACCAACTCCAACGGTGATATCAACGGCAACCCCAGCGTGACTATCCGCGGCACGGGTTCGCTGTCGAACAATCAGGTTTCCACCCCTCTCTACGTCGTTGACGGTATTATCGTTGAGGATATCTCTTTCATCAACCCCAACGATATCGAGGACATCAGCGTGCTGAAGGATGCAGCGTCGAGCGCCATCTATGGTACGCGCGCCGCTTTCGGTGTGATCCTCATCACCACCAAGACGCCCAACAAGCAGGACCGCGTGTCGGTGAAGTATAACAACAACTTCGCCTGGAGCCAGGCCACAACCCTGCCCAGCTATCCCGACGTGCCCTCGCAGATTATCGCACTCACCGAGGGTAACCTCATGAGCGGCGGCGAAATCGGTCTCTTCGGCATGAACCCCTGGGATCTTCTTCCTCTGGCACGCCAGTGGATGGCCGAGAACGGCGACATCAAGCTCGGCTATCAGGAAATGCGTCCTTATGTGAGTGGTTCCAATGTGGGTGACTACAAAATCAACGACGTACAGGGTGATGATTATGGCAAAGGTCTCTATTATGCCAACTGGGACCGTGCCGGCATCCTCTTCAACAACGCCACTCCCAGCAATTACCACAACGTTTCTATCGAAGGTGTGAGCGGCAAGACCGACTACCGCATCGCTTTCGGCTACAACAAGAAGCAGGACATCAACCAGTTCAATCCCGCCAAGATGCGCCGCTACAATGGCGTGGCCACCATCAACACCCAGGTGTTTGACTGGTGGAAGGCAGGCATCCGCGTGAGCTTCTCCGAGAAGGATTACAGCGGCCCCTACAACACACGTGGTGACTATCTCTACGCATGGCGCTGGGGTTCGTACTTCGAACCTATGGGCTACTGGGTAGGCCAGGACGGCCAGATCATCGACGGTCGTAACGATATCGCATATCGCAAGCAGGCCGGTATGTACGACGACCGCTGCACCGAAACCCGCATGACCGCCTACTCCGACTTCAAGCCTTTCAAAGGCTTCACCCTCCATGCCGACTTCAGCTACAACGTGCAGGACTATCTCCAGACTGTGCCTTATATGCCCGTATATGCTGTAAATACCTGGGGCGTGGTCGACACCGCCGGTGAATATGTCGTGCCCGTGAGCTACGCCGACGCCCGCCAGACCAACACCAAGACCGACGGATGGTCGACCAACGTATATGCCACCTACGACTTCACCGTCAACAAGGACTTCAACTTCAAGATTATGGCCGGTGGCACCGCCGAGCAGCAGGACTACAACTACCTCTACGGCAAGCGCGACGAGCTCCTCGACCTGAGCAAGCCCTATCTGGGCCTGACCACCGGCGGCAGCAACAAGACCGGCTACACCCTCAACCAGACAATGTCGCACTGGGCCACCGCAGGTTTCTTCGCCCGCGTGAACTTCGACTACAAGGGTATCTACCTTCTTGAGCTCAACGGCCGCTACGACGGCTCCACCCGCTTCCCCGCCAACGACCAGTGGGCATTCTTCCCCTCCGGTTCGATCGGCTACCGCTTCTCTGAAGAGAACTACTTCAAGCCCCTGAAGGGCTGGTGGAGCAACGGTAAGATCCGCGCCAGCTACGGCGAAGTAGGTAACACCGCTATCGGTGAAAACCGCTTCCTCTCCACTATCGGTATTCCCACCACCATGAGCTGGCTCACGGGTGCAAATGCAAGCACAGCTTACGCCAACATGCCCACCCTCGTATCGAGCACTCTCACCTGGGAACGTGTACGCACCATCGACGTAGGTGTTGACCTCGGCTTCCTCAACAACTCGCTCAATGTGGGCTTCGACTGGTACAGCCGCACCACTGCCGACATGCTCGGCCCGGGTGCCGACCTGCCCGCAGTACTTGGCACAACCGCTCCTTATCAGAACAACGGAACTCTGCGCACCAACGGCTGGGAACTCTCTCTGTCGTGGAACAAGAGCTTCGGCGACTGGGACGTTTATGCCAACTTCAACCTCTCCGACGCCCGCACCAAGATCGTGAAGTGGAACAACGAGCGCGGCACGCTCTACTCCTGGAGCAAGGGCCAGACCAACTTCACCGAGGGTGCCTACTACGGCGACATCTACGGCTTCGAGACCGACCGCTACTTCGAGAAGAGCGATATTGATCCCGCCACCGGCAAGCCCTATCTGGACCAGACCGCACTGGAAGGCATCGGCTCCTTCACCTACGGCGTGGGCGATATCATGTTCAAGGACCTGAACGGCGACGGCAAAATCAACTTCGGTGATCCCGACATGGTGGACGAAAAGGGCAACCCCGTTCCCGTCGCTTCCATGAAGAACCACGGCGACCTCAAGGTGATCGGCAACACCATGCCCCGCTTCGAGTACAGCTTCCGCCTGGGCGGTGCTTATAAGGGCTTCGACCTCGACCTGTTCTTCCAGGGCGTGGGCAAGCGCCAGATGTGGTACACCTCGGCATTCGTGATTCCCTTCGCACGCGGCACGGACGCCATCTACAGCAACATGACCAGCTACAACCAGATGGTGATCGACGAAGCCAACCAGTGCCTCACCGGCGAAATCCTCGTGGATCAGAGCAACACCTATCCCCGTCTCTATCCCGGCTCGGGTGGCAACGGCCGTCAATCTTCTATCGGCGCCGGTCGCTACAACTTCTATCCCCAGACCCGCTACCTGATGAACATGGCATATCTGCGCCTGAAGGCCATCACCCTCGGCTACACAATCCCTGCCAACATCACCCAGAAGGCTCTGCTGCAGAAGGCCCGCGTTTACTTCAGCTGCGACAATCCCTGCCTGCTCTACAACGGCATGAAGGATTATCCCCTCGATCCCGAAATCTCGACTGCGGGTACCGGCATGCACGCAACCACCGGTATGAGCGGAGCTAACGGCAACGGCTACTTCGGCCGTACCACGCCTATCACCCGTACATTCTCCTTCGGTCTTCAGTTAACTTTCTAATCCAAGCAAGCAATGAAAAAACTTCATATTTTAGCCATTGCAGCGTTCTCGACCGCGGTGCTCACCGGTTGCAACGATTTCCTCGACGACAACCGTTATCCCCTTACCTCGATCGTCAACTCGCCTGAGTACTGGTCAAACGCTGCCAACTGCCAGCTTCAGGTGGACCGCTTCACCGACGAGCTCTCGCAGGCCTACGGAACAAGTGCCAACGGCTGGTTCCTCTTCAAAACCCTCAGTGACGACCAGGTGGGCTCCAGCTTCGCAAACTGGGCATACCCCGCCGAGACATCGGACGTGAGCGAATGGAACTTCCGCGTAATCCGCGGCTGCAACTACGTGATCGAAGGCGTGGCAGCATCCTCCCTCTCGGCTTCCGAAAAAGCCAACTTCACGGGTATCGCCCGCATGGTCCGCGGCTACAAGTACTATACGCTGGTGCGTATGTTCGGCGACGTGACCTGGGAAGATAAGGTGGTGGATATCAACGATACTGAGATTCTCTACGGTCCGCGTACACCCCGCGACGAGGTGATGGACAACGTGGTGGCCGACCTCCAGTATGCCATCGAAAACATCGCAGCCGACGACTCCAAGACCACGTGGAGCAAGGACTATGCGCGTGCTATCCTCAGCGAAGTAGCCCTCTACGAAGGTACTTTCTGCCGCTACCGCACACAGACCGACAACGGCCTCGCTCCCAACGAAGAGCGTGCTAAGAAGTATCTTGAGATTTCAGCTTCCGCATCGGAATATCTGCTGGGCAAATACGGTTTCTGCGACGACTACCAGTCGATATACAACTCCGTATGGACTGCCGATGCCGCAAACGGCCTCACCGGCCTGTCGAGCAATCCCGAGCTCATCGTGGGCCGTCGCTACGACGCTGTGAACGGCCGCAACTCGATCATCGCCTACACCTGCTCGTCGACCACCACTTCCGGTATGTCGCTCGACGGCTTCAACGCTTTCCTCTTCAAGGACGGCAAGCCCCGCGCCACCACATCGCTCGACAACACCCTGGTGGGTGTGCCCGAAGTGGACGGCGAAAGCAAGGCCCTCTCCATCCAGAACCTTCTGGACGTACGCGAAGAGCGTCTGTCGATCATGACCGATCCCTACGTTTACTATCAGGGTATGACCTGGAGCCGCCACGGCGCCAGCGGCATGACCTCGTCGTCGGGCTTCGGTGTTGCCAAATTCGACAACATCAACCTGCCCCTGAACGTGCGCACCAATGACAGCCAGGGCTACACCAGCGCTCCCATCTACTGGACTTCCTATATCGCCTGCAACTATGCAGAGGCCAAGGCCGAGCTCGGCCAGTTTGACCAGACTGCATTCAACAAGTCGCTCAAGAAGCTCTACGAGCGCGCAGGCCTCGGCGCTATCATCACCGGCCCCGACTACCTCGCAAGCCTCAACGACCCCGACAACAACATGGGTGTGAGCTCGCTGCTCTGGGAGGTTCGCCGCTGCCGCCGCTGCGAACTGATGTTCGACAACTGGATCCGCTACTGGGACCTCGTGCGCTGGCACCAGCTCGACCTGCTCGACAGCACCAAGCACCCCAACGTTCTGCGTGGCGCTTACGTGGCCAACTCGCCCGTACTGCCCGGCGGTACCTCGGTTGATGGCGAAGGCTTCTACCGCAGCTACACGAACGAGCGCACCTTCAGCCCCAAGTATTACCTCTATCCCATCCCCACCGCTCAGATCACTCTGAATCCGGAACTGGGCAAGAACCCGAACTGGTAATAGACAATTCTGATACCTAATATCCCTTCCAAGCAGGAGGTAGACGCCGACGAGGCGTTTACCTCCTGCTTTTTTGCGGGGTGTAGGACATGGCGGACGAGTCGGACTGGTCAGACATGTCAGACCGGTCTGACTGATTCGACGTTGTGATGATCAGGCGAGGGATTGCTTGATGAGGCGGGCTTTGGCGGGGCCCACGACAGCTGCGATTTCGGATTCGGAGGCTTCACGCACGCGCTTGGCGCTCTTGAAGTGGCGCAGAAGTGCTGTGCTGGTGGCTTCGCCTATGCCTTTGATGGATGCGAGTTCGCTGGAAATCTGGCTGTGGCTGCGGCGGTTGCGGTGGTGGGTGATACCGAAGCGGTGGGCTTCGTCGCGCAAGGCCTGGACCACGCGGAGGGATTCGCTGTTTTTGTCGATATAGAGTGGCACGCTGTCGCCCGGGAAGTAGATTTCTTCAAGGCGCTTGGCGATGCCCACGACTGCGATTGTGCCGCGGAGGCCCATATCGTCGAGGGCCTGCACGGCGGAGCTGAGCTGGCCTTTGCCGCCGTCCACTACGATGAGCTGCGGCAGGGGCTCACCCTCGGCCATCATGCGGGAGTAGCGGCGGGTGATCACCTCGCGCATGGAGGCGAAATCGTCGGGGCCTTCGACGGTGCGGATGTTGAAGTGGCGATAGTCGCGCTTGGAGGGCTTGGCGTTGCGGAATACCACGCAGGAGGCCACGGGGTCGCTGCCCTGGATGTTGGAGTTGTCGAAGCACTCGATGTGGCGCGGCAGTTCGGAGAGGCGGAAATCAGCCTTCATGCGTTCGAGGGTGCGTTCGAGGCGTTCCTCGGGATTGCGTTTTTCGAGGTGCTTGAGATCGTCCACTCGGTTCTGCCTGGCGTTGCGCACGCTCACCTCCAGCAGCTTGGCTTTGTCGCCGCGGCGCGGGATAGTGAAGGTTACTGATGGCATCTCCACCTCCGGGGCGAGAGGTACCACCACCTCGTCGTACTCCACCCCCAGGGAGCGCTTGATCTCGTCCATTGCATAGGCCAGCAGCTGGGCGCGGCTCTCGTCGAGACTGCGGCGATAGCGCAGGGTGACGCTGCGCACCACGGCACCACGTCGTACGTGCATGTAGTTGATATAGACATCACGGCCGTCGGTTCCGTCGTCGTCGATACCGAATACGTCGATATCCACGATTGTCTGGCTCACGATCACACTGCGCGAGCGGTAGTTCTGGAGCAGCTGATATTTTTCCTTTAGCTCCTGCGCCTCCTCGAAGCGCAGCTCGCCGGCCAGGCGGTTCATCTCTTCCATGAGATAATCGGCGAGCTCGGCTGTGTGTCCGCGCAGTATCTGCTTGATATTTCGGATATACTCGCCATAGGTGTCGGGGTCGATAGCCCCGGTGCAGCATCCCCGGCAGCGCTTGATGTGGTACTGGAGGCACAGATGCCCGCGGCCGCGGGCTATGTAGTCCTCGGTGATGGGCAGGCGGCAGGTGCGCACCGGATAGAGCTCGCGGATGAGCTCTATGACGGTGCGTGCCACGCCCACGTTGGCGTACGGTCCGAAGTATTTCGAGCCGTCGCGTATGAGCTGGCGCGTGAGGAACACACGGGGGTATAGCTCGTTGGTCACCACAATCCAGGGATAGGACTTGTCGTCCTTGAGCAGCACGTTGTAGCGCGGCTTGTACTCCTTGATCATGGAGTTCTCGAGATCGAGGGCATCCTGCTCTGTGGGCACCACGATGTAGCTCATATCCGCTATGGCGCGGACGAGCAGATTGGTGCGCGTGCATTCGTGGGTGCGGTTGAAGTAGCTCGAAACGCGGCGCTTGAGGTTCTTGGCCTTGCCCACGTAGATAACGGTGCCCTGGGCGTCGTAGTAGGTATAGACGCCCGGGGTGTCGGGGAGAATGGAGATTTTTTCCTCCAGTTCCGCCGATTTCTTATGCATTGCCATTGACGGTGGAGAGATCCGCGCGGGTTAGAAGCTGGAAATATCGTTGATTCTGAGCCAGTCGTTTTCGGGGCCGCAGAGGAGACGTGCGCCGGCATAGGCCATACCCAGGGTGTAGATAGTTGTGGCCACGTAGTCGCCGCTGGGTGTCTGCGTCATCACCAGAGCCACGTTGGGGCGGCTGGCGTTGCCAAGATTGAGAGGCAGGAGCAACGATATGGACTTGTCGCGGGGGAAGTAGATGGGAATTGCGCGGCGATAATTCCATCGCAGGAGCTTCTTCGCCTTCTCGATCGCGCTCTCTATCTGCTGGCGCATGCGCGACAGCACCTCGGGATCGGCCTTGATGGCCGCGGCCAGCTCTTCGTAGAACTCGGGGGTGCGACGGCGGTCGTAGTTGAAATACTGCGGGCCGAAGAAGTTCAGGAAGTTGAAGGGAAGGCGGTTGCAATGGTCGATGAAGTGGTCGAGGTTGGGCACAGTGATGGAGCAGCGGTTGTCGAAGCTGAGCTGGGCAGTGGACTCGTAGTAGTGCGCGGCCTCGGGGAGTGTGGCACCGAACTTGCCTGTCATGTCGAAGCGGCCCATATCGTTGCTGCCCACGAAGGCCATGAAAGTCCAGGGGCGGTTGTCGGTCTCGCGTTCGTTCTTCTTGAAAAGAGCGTAGACGGGCTCGTCGTAGGGGTCGCAAAGGCCTGTGTTGAATGTGGCGAAGTCGCCTTTCACCATAATTTTGGGCTGGAAGCGGGGATCGTCTCCGCCCACGGAGTCTTCGTACTGCAGACGCTCGAAGGTGATGGTGAGGAAATTCTTGAGCAGCGGGTGCGTGCCGGGATCGCGGTAGCCGTAGTACCAGCGCTCGGGACGCGCCACGGCAGCAAGCTGGGCGATGGCCACGTCGAGGCCGCGCTGGTCGCCGCGACCGGGGAAGAACGCGAAGTCGAGGAGCTTGTCGAGAGCCGTCTTGACACGCGGAGCGGCATCGCGGTGGTCGGTGGCCGCGGGGCGGCCATAAGAGGTGTCGCGGCGGAAATCGTCGCGCGGGCGCTCACGCACGGGACGCTCCCTGTGCTCGCACGCGGTGGGGAGCAGGTGCAGGGTGTCGTCGTCTGGCAGACGCATGAATTTCTTATTTGGATGCTCGGCATCGCCGCGCTCCTCTATTTCGAGATACTCGCCGTAGAGGGCCGAAAGCAGATCCTTGAGCTTGAAAAATCCGTAATCGTGGAAGTCGAAGTCGCGGGCCTTGAGCGCAGGGGTGATCTTCACAAGCTCATACCAGCCGCCGGGAGCAGGGATGGACGAGGTGATTATATACTCGAAGCGGCGACGGAGATCGACGATATCCACATCGCAGTCGCGGCGCACAACGGGACGCGCCGGACGGGTGTCGCGCACCGACGCGGGCTGGCCATAGGGCCGCAGCGAGGGCAGCGATATGAAATGGTGGGGCGAATGGTCGGCATCGTACCGGGCTGCGGAGGTATCCTCCGGGTAAATCTCACACAGCAGCTGCTTGACGCCGCGGCCGCCATAGGCGCGGGTGTCGAAGCCATCGGTGCGCAGAGCCTCGCCCAGCGTGGCGAGAGCGTAGAAATTGGATTGCGAGGGAGCCAGACGGCGCTCGAGAATCTCGGTCACGCGCTCGCGGGCCTCCGCTTTCTCCTCCTCGGTCATGGGCGGAAGTTCCACGGCAAAGATGGTGCGCACGGCTTCGAATTTGCGCGACGAGGGGTCGAAAGGCTCCATAGAAAACTGCGGCTCGAAACGGGTCTGGGGGTTGATTTCGCGGAACGCCTCGCGCAGCTGCTCTGCCGTGACTGATTCCCGGCCCATCTCGGCCAGGCGGCGGTTGACATCCTCGAGAATGGGGGCGAATTCCTTGAAATTGGCTTTAAGTACGGGAGCTACAGTGTAGCTCTACTTCAAAATTTAAACAAGGATTTTCATTTAAGGAATAAAAG
>CAMWRI010000043.1 GCA_947176585.1 uncultured Porphyromonadaceae bacterium | reverse complement strand
CGTCCTTCACTTTGAGGCCTATGCTTGAAAGAGCTTCGGCCAGCTCTTCAGTTTAGGGTTTGGCGAGGTCAAATTCGGTTGGCATAAGTTATTCAACTGAAGCGAGGAAATTTTCTTCGTCGTATTCAATCTTCACCATAAGTTTGGCAATGGGATTCTTGCTCTTGATCACAACCTTGGCGGGCTGCTGACCGGGGCCGTCACCGAAATCTTCCACCTTGTTGGGGGCGTCGAAGCTAAGTGCGCCCTTGTCGAAAGTAATTTCACCCGTGGGGTCGTCGGGAACGTTGGGATCATCGGGTGGCGTGGGCTCGTCGGGCCATTGCTCCTGTCCCGGATTCTCGGGATTTTCAATCGGGTCTTCGGTGGTTGTCACGTTGCTGTTGAGGTCAATTTCGTCCACAGAATAGTCGATATCCAGACCGGAAGGATCTGCATAACCAGTTTCAACATCAGGAGTAGGACTTTCCTTGGGCTTGAACGTGATCACCCGGTGATGGCCGGCCGCCACATCGTCGAGCACCACCTGTGCTTCCTGATAGTTGCCGGCTATTGTGCCGGTGAGCGTAGCCACAAGAGTTGTGCTGCCTTCCACTGCCTGGAAGTAGGCGCTGCGGGTCTCGGAGGGAGTGAATTCAAGCATTCCTTCGTCGTTCACCACCACGCGCACGCGCAAGTCGTCGCCCAGTTTGCCGGCTATGGCTTCGTGGTATTTAATCGACACCTTGATATTGCTGAACGCGCAGGTCACTTTTCCAATCTCCGTTACGGCTCCTTCCGAGATGTCGAATTTTGCGGAGCCCAGATAATAGGGCTTGTCCCACTCGGCTTTCTGCACCTCGTGGCTCTTGACGTTGATAGTGTAGCCGTTGGCCACCGGCAGCGAAAGAATCTCGGGCATGTCGGCGTATTTGAACGTTCTCACTGTCTTGCCAGCGGCGTTGGTGATTGTGACTATAAACTGCGAGAGATCCACCGACGCGCGAGATTCGCCATCGCGTGCGGGCGCGTTGTGCACCACTTTCTCGGCCACCGACACGTCCACGTTCAGCGATGAGAGCGACAATGTGCCTTCGGCACCTTCGATCTCTCCGGCGGGATTAACGTCGTCGTTGCACGCCGTCATTGCGAGGGCGGCCATTGCAAGAGCGGCAAACGATTTTATATAGTGTTTCATATCTGTATTGTCAGGAATGTTTGGAGATTAATATTCAAGCTCTACGTCGTCGATATACAGTTCGGAACCGATGTATTCGCCTCCCGATCGGTTGCTGCCACCGGGGGTCGTCCAGTATTTCTTATCGTGGCTGAGTGCTTCACCGTAGGCCGATGAGATGAACACGAGGCGCATCTTCGCAGCCTTGCCTTTGTCGGTATAATTTATGGCGATGCTTCCCTGACGGTAGGCGGGCACATAATCAGCAGCCGAGTTGCGGCTCTGAGTCTCAGTGATGTTCATTCCGCCGTCGGCTATCACATTGCCCGCAGCATCCCACAGTGTGTATTCCACGCGGCCGTAGTCTCCGTTGCCGGTCGATACGGTCACGTATGCATAGTTGAACTTGATGGACGAGGGACGCGAATCCCATTCGATGCCATCCTTGTCACCTTTATTATATGTGCCGAGGAACAACTCGCCGGGAGTGGTATTATCAATGGTACTGAATCCCTGATTGCTGCTACTGCCCGCGCTGGCAGCATTGCGGCTGCCCCAGGCTACGGTTCTTATGAGGGCTGCGTTTGCTCCATTGGCCGCGCGGTCGTTGTGCAGGGTTGAATTGCCGGCGGTATGGCCGTCAGCATGTCTGCCGGTGCCCAGGAAACCGTCAGAGGTAGACGATTGCGTGCTTCTGCTGTTAGCGGGGATGGTGGCGGAAGTGGCTTTGTAGGCGTAGTTAGTGGTGCCGGATGTGCCGCTGTTGGAGGTCGTCAGCTCATTGTTGGTAGCCCATACGCCGTGCGACTCGATGGTCCAGAGATATTGGTAGCCGCCGTTGCTCTTGTCGACGCTGCTCCATTCGTCGAATCCTGCGTCTTCGAGCTGCTTGATTTCCTCCGTGCGGAGATCCACGGCGCGTGACTCGTGGTTGTCATCGAGCACGCGCACGAGTATATCGGAATTGTGGGGCAGACCCGTGATGTGGTATTCCTTGCTCGCAGCGCGTCCCTGAGTGGCACGGGGAGCCGCCGCTGCGGCGGTGTAGGTGGCGCCACCGTCGGCCGAGTATTCGAAGCGCATGTCGTCGGCGATGTCGCCTTCGGCGGTGACGTAGGCGTGCGTTGCATACGTGTCTTCCGGAGCAGCCGTGAGTACCACGTTGGGCTCAATGATGGGCACATCCAGGGTATTGGACGGTGTGCCGTGAATGCAGTGGGCGCGGAACGTGAGGGAGCGCTCGGCGGCGGGTATGGCAAGCGTTACCTTATATGCTTCGGGGCCGTTGGAGCGTACGGATGCTATTTCCACGGGATCCCATGTGCCGCGCTCGTTCTGCACTTCAAATTTGATCTTGTCGGCAAGAGCCGTGCCGTTGAATTTTACGTCAAGCGTCACGCGGGTGGCATTGTACTTGAATGGAGTGCCTGAGACGAGTTCAAGCAGCAGAGGATCGAGGTTGATGTCGAAGGTAACGGGCTCCGACTGCTGCGTGATGCGGTCGGTCACCTGCAGGGTGAAGCTGTTGGCCGTCACACCGGTGGCTGTGATGTGCATGTAGGCGAATACGCCAGTGAGGTCTACCACGGCCATCTTATCTGGATTCTTCCACAGACCCAGGCAGTTTAGGCCCATCGACTTGAGACGGTCGATATTGGTGGCGTCGAGGCCCACGAGGTCGATTTCTGCCGGCCAGCCCTGCTGGATGAGCGAGGGGCTAGAAGTGGTGAGCACGGCCGATGCAATGCCGCCGCGGGCCACTATGTCGAAGTGGGTGGGCTGCTCGGGATCGGCACATTCGATCACCGAGAGAGGCACGCCTGGAGTGAAGCCGGCCGCGGTGATTTCAGGTACGGGAGCCGAGAGAATTTCGTCGTCGAGCGGAATCTCGATCACTTCCTGGTCAACGGTTTCGTCGTAGGTGATTGTGAGCACGGCGTCGCCTGCATCGCCGTTGTTGAGATCAACCGTGAGTTTGTGATGTGTGCGTGCTTTGGCAGTGAAGCTGTCGGCCTGGATGCTGGCCGATACGCCGTTGGGCTTGACCACGCGAATAACTACCGAAACCGTTCCGGGCTTCACATACATGGGGCGGGTCTCGCCGCGGTCGTAGGTCATGGCCGGGTTGGCGGAAGAAGTGGTCACGCTTGCTTCCCAGTAGCTCATGTATTTCTTGAATGCGTCCGTATAGTCGATGCTCACCATGGAGTTGGTCAGGCGGGCGGTAACGCTCACGGGTGTGCTCTGTTTTTCAAGAATCGTTGCGCGGCTGCTGCCGTAGAAGTAGGGTGCACCGAAGCCTTCCAGGTCGGGCTTTCCGCGGAAAGCCTCTACGGAATAGTCTCCGATGGGAAATTCTGTTTCGGGGTCGAATTCGCTCACCGATGCCCACGTGCGGTCGGTGAAGCCGTCGTCGCTGATAAGACGCAGGCTCAGGTCCGATACCTGAACGTCGGTGGGATAGTCGAGCGCTCTTGAGCCTGATGTGACCGATGCATCCACAGAAACCACGGGAGAGATGCCGCCTGTGGAGGAGGACCAGGCACCGGATAGACGGCCGTCGTTGCATCCTGCAAGCAGGAGCGCCGTGCCGATCATTCCGAGCATTAAAGATTGCTTCATTTTATATTATGATTGGTTTACTATCGCAATTTACCGGCTCTAACCTATTGGAGTGAAAGCCATATTTGGGGCAAAATTACCTATTTTCAGCCAAATATGCAAATTTATAAATAATCTATGGCGGTTTTGGCAAGATTTTTAGCATTTAGCGACAAAGTGGCGCTGCATGTAAGGAAAATTATATTAACTTTGCATGTGATCATAGAATTCAACAACAATATCTATATGAAAACTTCCTACGTGTTTCTTGCCGAGGGCTTCGAGGAAATCGAGGCACTGACTGTGGTGGATGTGCTTCGCCGTGCCGGTATGGATGTTAAGACTGTGAGCGTGACTCCGCTCCACAATGTGCGTGGTGCCCACGGTATCGAAGTGGTGGTGGACGAGCTTTTCCATGAATGTGATTTCGGCAAAGCCGAGTGGCTGATATGCCCCGGAGGTCTGCCCGGTGCATCCAATCTTGCAGCCTGCCAACCTCTGTGCGAGCTTCTTAAATCGCACCGCAAGGGCATCGCGGCTATATGTGCGGCTCCGGCTGTGGTACTCGCCCCGCTGGGTCTCGTGGAGGGTAAGCCCGTCACATGTTATCCGGGATTCGAGAAGGCTTGCAAGATAGGTGGCGGTGATTATCAGACCGGTGTGGGTGTGGTTGCCGCCAACGATTTCATCACCGCAGCCGGGCCCGCCACGGCGCTGCCTTTCGCTCTTGAAATCGTGAAGCAGACTCTGGGAACAGCCGCAGCCGATGAAGTGGCTGCCGGCATGCTCGTGCATCTGCTCTGATTATAAATTAAGTCTTATAAGTATAATACGACTTATACGATTTACCGTTTATTCACGACACCCCCAGGAGCTCGATCTCGAAGATGAGTGTTGAGCCTCCGGGGATGCCGGGCACGCTGCGCGAGCCATATCCTTGTTCGGCAGGGACGTAGATTTCCCATTTGTCGCCCGGACGCATCTGCTGCAGCGCTATGACCCATCCCGGGATAAGGTCGCGCAGGCGGAATGCCGGCGCCACGCCGCCACGCGAACTGTCGAATGTGCGACCATTTATTGTTTTGCCGGTGTAGTGCACAGTCACCACGCTGTTGCGTCCCGGTGATTTTCCGCCGGGATTGCCTTTGTGAAGCACTTTGCGGAAGATGCCTCGGTCAACGGGTTCCACACCGGGCTCGGCGGCTTTCTGCGTAAGCCACTCGCGGTTTTTCTGAATATATTCCTGTTTTGCCATAGTGCTATAATCCTTCAGCCGCGTCGCGTATGGCTTCCAACACGCGTCGGTCGGCACCGGTGAGTTGAACATTGCGGCGGCTCATGGCATGAGCTGCCGTGTCGAAAAACTGCTGCATGGGCAGCTGTGTGAATCCCGCAGCTCCACCAAAGCTGAATGAGGGCACGAACGGGCGCGGCATTCCCGGGCCGTAGATATTGCACCCCACGCCCACCACGGTGGCAGTGTTGAACGATGTGTTGATGCCAGCCTTGGAGTGATCGCCCATTATCAGTCCGCAAAATTGCAGTTGAGTGCGCTCGAAGCGGTGTGCTGCGTAGTTCCACACACGGATGAGCTCGTAGGAGTTCTTGAGATTGCTGGCCACGCATCCTGCGCCCAGATTGCACCATGCGCCCACCACGGCGTTGCCCAGGAATCCGTCGTGGGCTTTGTTGGTGTAGCTGTGGAGCACTGCATTGTTGAGCTCTCCGCCCACTTTGCACCAGGGGCCTACTGTGGTGCCGGGATATATCTTTGTGCCCATATTCACAGTGGCATGCTCGCCCAGTGCAAACGGGCCCCGCACAAGCGAGCCCTCCATCACGGTGGCATCGCGCCCTATGTAGACGGGGCCGGCGGTGGTGTTGAGCACGCAGCATTCAAGGCTCGCGCCCTCATCCACAAACACTCGCTCCCGCGGGCCTATCACCTGCACCGTGCTGCTTAGCGGATGCGACGTGCGTCCGGCGGTGAGCATTCCGAAGTCGGCCTCGATAGCCCGCGCGTTGTTGAGGAAAAAATCGTAAGGACGGTTTACCACTACGGGTATCTCATCGTCGAATGTCACGGTGGCGGAGGCGGCGCAGCCGCGGCGTGCGATCTCAATACCTCCGACATTAAGCTGCTCTCCTGGAGCGAGTGCTGCCACGGCCCGAGCGAGGGCGGGGGAGGGCAACACGTTTCCTGCTATCCACAGCGCGTCCGCCGTGTATGGGGTGCAGGGAAAGAGCTCCGAGAGATAGTCCTCCGTGTGCCAGCAGTATCTGCCTGGCAGCAGGTGCTGCCATTTCTCGGCTATAGTAGTGATGCCTATGCGCAGATCGCCCACAGGGCGGGTGTAGGTGAGGGGCAGCAGACTGTCGTGCGTTCCCGCAGGGTCATAAATTATAATATCCATATCGCCTGCAAAAATACGGTTTTTAAAACCTTTGTGCAAACGCTGCTGCCAATTTTCACAAATCGGCATCTCTTAAATTCATCTACCGCATGGTGGCCGACAGTCGCAGTGTGGCCCTCATTCACATCCTTTTCGCCTTTGCGTGCGACTTATTCATGGGGCTGGCGGCAGTCACGCCGGGTCCACGTCGTAGTGCACGATTGTGCCTTTTAGGGCTCCCTCGGCATGGAGCTCGGCGTGGAGCGCGCGCAGGATTTCCTTCACCCGCTGCATCGACGCGGTGGTCTCCACGCGCAGCATGATGCGGCGTATGTGGAAATTCTGGATGCGCGCCACGCCCGGCGGCTCCGGCCCCGACACGCGGGTGCCGAACAGCCCGCGCAGCCTGTCGGCGTAGGTGCGGGCCCGCTCGTCGAGCTCACGCTCGTCGCGGTGGCGGAGCACGATGTAGACCATTCGCGTGAACGGCGGGTAGTTGTAGGCAAGACGTTCCTCGATTTCGGCGGCGTAGAAACCGGCGTAGTCGTGGTTGCGCACAAAGCCCAGCACGGGATGGTCGGGAGTGTAGGTCTGCACCACCACGCGCCCCGCGTCGCCGCGTCGTCCCGCGCGACCGGCCACCTGCTCCAGCATGTTGAACGCGCGCTCGGCCGAGCGGTAGTCGGGATAGAAAATGATGTTGTCGGCGTTCACCACGGCCACCATTCCCACGTCGCCGAAGTCCAGCCCCTTGGTCACCATCTGTGTGCCCACGAGTATGTCGGCCCTGTGCTGCGAGAAAGTGTCGATTATGCGGTCGTAGCTGTCGCGTGCGCGCGTGGTGTCGAGATCCATGCGCAGCACGCTGTGGCCTGCGAATTCGGTTGCGATGCCGTCCTCCACACGCTCCGTGCCGTAGCCCACCACGGCTATGGCAGGTTCGCCGCATTGAGGGCATGTGCGCGGCATGGGATAGGTGCTTCCGCAGTAGTGGCACACCAGCGCACCCATGCGGCGGTGATACGTGAGTGCAACATCGCAGTGCTCGCATCGGGGCACGTAGCTGCACAGGCGGCATCGCGCACGCGGCGCGAAACCGCGGCGGTTGTGGAAGAATATAACCTGGCGGCCGGCCTCGAGCGTGCGCCGTGCCAGACCTATTGTGGTGTGGGCCAGAGAGCCGTCCACGGCCCGCTGCTCGGTCTCGCGGCGCAGGTCCACGACGTCGATTTCCGGCAATTTAACGTCGCCGTAGCGTGTGGCCAACGTGGCCAATCCATATTTCCCGCCCTCCGTGGCCTTCCAATAGGTCTCCACAGCGGGCGTGGCGCTTCCCAGCAGGGTCTTGGCCCCATGCATGTGGGCCAGCATTATTGCCGCGTCGCGGGCGTTGTAGCGCGGCGCGGGGTCGTATTGCTTGTAGCTGGGCTCGTGCTCTTCATCCACAATCACCAGGCCAAGCGAGGCAAATGGCAGGAACACGGCAGAGCGGGCGCCTATCACCACGCATGGATCGGAGCTGTGGAGCAGCGTGCGCCATATGTCCACACGCTCGTTGTCGGTGAACTTCGAGTGGTAAATCACCACGTGGCGTCCGAACACGCGCTGAAGCCGGCGCGTGAGCTGCGTGGTAAGGGCGATCTCAGGCACGAGCATCAGAGCCTGGCGACCCATGCGCAGGGCTTCGTCTATGAGGTGGATGTACAGCTCGGTCTTTCCGCTGGAAGTGACGCCGTGGAGCAGCACCGTGCCGTGGTCGCGGAATTGTGTGCGCACTTCGCCCAGGGCAGCGCTTTGTGCCGCACTCAGAGCCGGCAGTTCGCCCACCGGCTGCGACGCATCATAGCTGAACCGGCTCACCTCGCGCACCTCAATCTCCACCAGGCCCTTGCGATGCAGTTGCTGCACTGCGCTCCACGTGCCCTGCGAGCGTAACAGAAGAGCCGAGCGTTCCACGGCTACGGGAGCTTCGCCCTTGCGGTTGAATCGGCTCATTTCCAGAATGGTCATGAACATGCGCTCCTGCGCCTTGCTGCGACGCAGTGAGGTGAGAGCCTCGGCCAGTGCGGCGGGATCGGAGCGGTCGATCGCGGGCAGTACGAAGGTATGCTTCTCGGCCCGGTATCGCTCGAGGATGCGCTCACTCACAGCCAGCACGCCTTTCTCCACGAGCGATGCCACGGTGGACTCCACGCCTGCGCGGCCCGTGGCTTTCACTATGTCGCGAGCTGTCATCTTGCCCCGCTCGCGCAGCATCGCCACGAGTTCAATCTCGGCGGATGTAAGGGCTGCGAGCTCTTCGGGGGCTGCATCGGCGGCTACCTCCACCGCTGTCTCGCTTTCCACTTTGAGACCGGCCGGGAGCGCGGCGCGCATCACTTCGCCTATGCTGCACAGGTAGTAGTCGGCCATCCAGTGCCAGAACTGCAACTGAGGGCGGCGCACCACGGGGTAGGGGTCGAGCACGGCGGTGATTTCCTTCACGTCGGGCATCTCCGGCGCACGGTGGTGCACATCCTCCACGATACCGGTGTAGAGATGGCGCGTGCCGAATGGCACCAGCACTCGGCTGCCACGCTGCAGACCTGTAGCGATATGCACGGGCACGGCGTAGGTGAACGCTGCGTTCACCGGCACCGGCACCACTACGTCGGCAAAGGTGCGTTCATTCATCGTTCTCCGGGTCTTGGGCGTTCTTGCGCGCCTCCCTGAACTTGGCGCGCATTGTGGGATTGCCGTGGGTCAGGCGCTTAATGGTGAGGCTCTGGGTCTTGTCGTTGGCCAGCCGCAGGTTGTTGCCTGTACTGAGCAGTGCGTCCTTCACCTTCATCAGGTGCTGGATGGTCTTGTCGATTTCTTCGATGGCACTGTTGAATTTTTTGGCGGCCATGTCGTAGTTGCGGGCAAATCCCTCGCGGAACGCATCGAGCTTGGCCTCGAAATTCGACACGTCCACACTCATGCTGCGCGACTCCTCCAGTTGCCGCAGATATGTGATGCTCTTGCGCGAAGCCTGCGATAGAAGCGCGATTATGGGCATGAAGAACTGCGGGCGCACCACAAACATCTGCGGATAGCGGTACGACACATCCACGATGCCGCTGTTGTAGAGCTCACTGTCGGCCTCCAGCAGCGATACCAGCACTGCGTATTCGCAGCCCTTGGCACGACGGTCGCGGTCGAGCTTGGCCAGAAAGTCCTCGTTGCGGTGCTTGGTGGCGGTTTCGTCGCCCTCATTTTTCATCTCAAACATTATCGAGATATATTCCGTGCCGTCCTCGGCGTAGTCGCGGAATATGAAGTCGCCTTTGCTGCCTCCGCTCGCGTCGTTGTCTTTCTCGAAGTAGGCCCGGGGATAGAGCGAGGCACGCACGCGGTTGAACTCATTGCTGCAATGCTGCTCGAGCGATTCGCCTATCATCTTGGTGCTCAGGCGTGCTTTCATCTCCTTGTAGTAGTCTATCATCTCCTGCTTCTGGCGCAGTTCTATGGCGTGCTTCTCCTTCAGGCCAGCTTCGCGCATGGTGGCTTCCGTGCGTTCGTTGGCGGCCTGTGCGCGCATGCGTTCGATTTCCGTATCCTTTGCCTGCAGGGCGGCCATCGAGCGGTTTTTCTCCTCCATCACGGCCATGCGCTGCAAGGTATCCGCCTTCTCGAGCGATGCGCGTACCTCGGCCAGCTGGCGGTCTTTCTCGGCCAGTTGTTCGCGGGTCTTCATTCGGGCCACTTCGCTGAGGGTGTCGAGTTGCTGCTTGAGGCGGTCTATTTCGGCCTCACGCTCGCTCAGTTCAAGGTCTTTGGCCGATACACAGCGTTGCAGTTTCTCGCCGGCGCGGGCATCGCGCACCTCCTGCTCGGCCTGCATGCGGGCGCGCAACTCGGCCTCGCGGCGCGCGAGCTCGTCGGCAAAGGCTTGATCTCTCACTTGTGCGGCTATCGAGCCGAATGTGTCTTCATCCACCTTGAACACGTGGTGGCACTGCGGGCATTTCAATTCCTTCATAGACGGCAAAGATAATAAACTTTTTGATATTATACCACTCGCCGGCCCACTTGTATCGCCGCCGCGTGAAAAATATTTAAATGCGCTTGCGGTACGGGTAAAAATGCGTAATTTTGTATTTTGATGATAACAGCGAGCGACATACACAAGAGTTTCGGCGATGTGGAGGTGCTTAAGGGCGCCAGTCTCAGTGTGTCGGCAGGAGAAATCGTTGCCCTTGTGGGCGCGAGCGGCGCCGGCAAAACCACGCTTCTGCAGATCCTCGGCACCCTTCAGCGTCCGGATGCCGGTTCGGTGGTATATGGCGACAAGGATGTCTACGGCATGAGCGACGCCGAACTGTCGCGCTTCCGCAACCGTCATATAGGCTTTGTGTTTCAGCTGCATAGGCTGCTGCCTGAGTTTACGCTTGTGGAGAATGTGGCGATGCCGGCTCTTATCGGAGGCGCTTCGCTCTCCGATGCACGAAAGCGAGCCATGGACTTGCTTGATTATCTGGGCCTCGCGGCCAGGGCTACGCACAGACCGGCCCAGTTGTCGGGCGGAGAGGCCCAGCGTGGAGCCGTGGCCCGCGCGCTTATCAACAAGCCGTCGGTGGTGCTTGCCGACGAGCCCTCGGGCAGTCTCGACTCACGCAACCGCGCCGAATTGCACCGCCTGTTTTTCGATCTGCGGCGCGACATGGGCGCCACATTCCTGATAGTGACGCACGACGAAGGGCTGGCCGCCGAGTGCGACCGTACCGTGCGTATGGCCGACGGTGTAGTGCTCCTTTCCGGCGAAAATTAATGATGATATCCGATATGTACAATTTTCACAGTAAAGAAATGAAGAATATCCGCAAATCTCTCTCTACACTCGCATGTGCGGCAGTGGCATGCGCGGCTGCGGTGTCGTGTTCCGACAAGGGCGACGAGCCCGGAACCGGAACATCGACCACTCCTCCTGACGATTCGTTCTATAACTTTGCCACCTATAACGGCTCCGGTGATAATTCATCGAGTTTCACGGTGGTCCGCGAGGGCGATGCCGGCGAGGCTACGGTGACCTTCTCCCGCACTTTCAAACCCGAGCAGCTTTCCGTGGGCGACCGTGTGTTCATGGCCTACACCACCCTGAGCGGCAAGGAATACGTAAGCGGTCCAGGCACGCTCTTTGCCGTGTCGAACGTCACCGGCGGCAAGCCCGTGACAGCTACGGAACTCAACCGCGTGCAGCAGTCCACGCCCGTGAAGATGGTGCTGATGAAGCGCACGGGCAACTATCTGAACATGGCGTTTCAGGTGTCTTCGCTGGGTTCGCTCAGCCGCCTGCAGCTCACTCAGCGCGACAACATCAAAAATCCCGAATATCCGCTGCTGGGCCTCTATGTGCGTTCCGACAGCGAGATGGCCAATTACCAGTATGCCCGCGTGAGCTTCGACGTGTCGGGCGTGCTTGACCTGCCCGACACCAAGGGCTTCCAGGTGGAATACTCCGGCGACCGCGGCATCGACACTCTCACCTTCGTGAAGAGCGGTGGAATCGGCACCATCACCCCCATGCAATAACAAGAAAAATCATGTAATATGGAAAACAAGAAAGAACTCAAGATCGAAATCACTCCCGAAGTGGCTGCCGGCCACTACAGCAATCTCGCTGTGATCAGCCACTCGCCCAACGAGGTGTTCATCGACTTCATCAATATGGCTCCCAATATGCCCCAGGCCAAGGTGCAGAGCCGCATCATCATGACTCCCGAAAACGCCAAGAACCTGCTGGCCGCACTCAGCGACAATATCCGCAAGTATGAGGCCACCTTCGGCGAGATTGTGCGCAAGCAGCCCAAGGGTGGCAAGCCCGGCGGCGAGCTCCCCAACCCATTCATGGCCTGAACGATGAAGCCCAACGAACTGGCCATTTACAACTCGATGTCGCGCATGAAGCAGCCCTTCGTGCCGCACACGGAGGGTCGCGTGGGAATGTACGTGTGCGGCCCCACGGTGTACGGCGACGGCCACCTGGGCCACGCGCGTCCGGCCATCACTTTCGATGTGGTGGCGCGCTATCTGCGCTACCTCGGATATAAGGTGCGCTACGTGCGCAATATCACCGATGTGGGGCATCTCGAGCACGATGCGGACGAAGGCGAGGACAAGATCGCCAAGAAAGCGCGCCTTGAGCAGCTTGAGCCCATGGAGGTGGTGCAGCATTATCTCACGCGTTACCACCGCGCCATGGATGCCCTCAACGTGCTTCCCCCCGATATAGAGCCGCATGCATCCGGCCACATAATCGAGCAGATAGAATACATCAAGAAGATTCTTGAGGCCGGATATGCCTATGAGAGCGAGGGCTCGGTATATTTCGACGTGCCCAAGTTCAACCGTGAGCACGGCTATGGCCGCCTTTCGGGCCGCAATATCGACGAACTCCTCTCGGCCACCCGCGAGCTTGACGGCCAAAGCGAGAAGCGCAATCCTGCCGATTTCGCCCTTTGGAAAAAAGCCGCGCCGGAGCATATCATGCACTGGCCGTCGCCCTGGAGCGAGGGATTCCCCGGCTGGCATCTGGAGTGTTCCACGATGAGCGAGAAGTATCTGGGCACGGTGTTCGACATCCACGGCGGCGGCATGGATCTGAAGTTTCCCCACCACGAGTGCGAGATCGCGCAGAGCGTGGCCCACAACGGCAAGGATGCCGTGCGCTACTGGATGCACAACAATATGATCACCATCAACGGCCAGAAGATGGGCAAGTCGCTGGGCAATTTCATCACTCTAGACGAATTCTTCACGGGCAATCACGCACTGCTTCAGCAGGCCTATTCGCCCATGACCATCCGTTTCTTTATCCTCCAGGCCCACTACCGCGGCACCGTCGACTTCAGCAATGAGGCCCTTCAGGCTGCCGAGAAGGCGCTTGCGCGCCTCAACGACGGCTACCGCCGCCTGCAGGCCCTCAAGCCCGCAGCTGATGCCGACGCCCTCGACATCCCCGCCATCGAGGCCGGTCTGCAGGCCTGCATGGACGATGATTTCAACACCCCTGGCGTGATTGCCGGATTGTTTGATATCTGCTCTACTGTCAATAAGGCCAACGACGGCCTCCTCAAACTGAGCCAAAACGACATCGACGGGCTACGCCGTGTGGTGGATACCTATATGGTTGACATCCTTGGTATAGTTCCCGACGCCGCAGGCGCCTCGCAGGCCAATATGGAGCCTTTCGAGCGTGCGATAGATTTCGTGCTCGAGATGCGTTCTCAGGCTAAGAAAAACAAGGATTGGGCCACCAGCGACCTTATCCGCGACCGCCTTGCCGCTATGGGCTTCGACGTGAAGGACACCAAGGACGGCTGGGAATGGTCGGTCAAGAAATAATCCGGGCATGACGGCGGAAGAATTCGAGCAGGAGATTCTTCTCAATCTGCCTTACACGCCCAATGAGCAACAAAAAGCCGTGGTAGGGGCCCTGGCGCGTTTCTGCGCGCCGTCGGCACCCGAGACCTCGGCTTTTGTGCTCAACGGCTATGCCGGCACGGGCAAAACATCGCTCACGGGTGCGCTTGTGCGCGCTCTTCCTGCCGTGGGGCTTGGCAGTGTGCTGATGGCTCCCACGGGCCGCGCGGCCAAGGTGTTCGGAGCCTTTGCGCAGCGCCCCGCCTATACCATCCACCGCCGTATCTACCGCCACGCCCCGGACGGCGCCCTTGACGGCCACGGGGGCACATTGGTGGAGAACCGCTCGCGCAACACTCTCTTTATAGTCGATGAGGCTTCGATGATAGGTGGCGGCGCGGGAGCCGACAGTCTGCTCGACGATCTTGTGCAATATGTATACACCGGCGACAACTGCCGTCTCATTCTCATAGGCGATACCGCGCAGCTCCCTCCGGTGGGCTCCGTGGAGTCGCCGGCAATGGAACCGGCGCGGTTGCGTGCGTTGGGCCTCCGGCCATCGCGCGCTACCATGACGGCCACAATGCGCCAGGGGGCCCGCTCGGGCATTCTCTACAATGCTACCGCACTGCGATGCGCCCTCAATGCCGGAGCTGAGCAGATACCGCAGCTGCGCACGTCGGGATTTCCCGACGTGAGCATCGTGAGCGGCGAAGACCTGCCCGAGATGCTCGACCGCGCCTATGCGGCGGACGGCATCGAAGAATGTCTGCTGATATCTCGCAGCAACCGCCGCGCAGCCGAGTACAATCGCGCCATACGCACAGAGGTGCTCTATCGCGAGGAACAGCTCTGCCGCGACGAAATGCTCATCGTGGCCAAAAATAATTATCATTGGGCGAGGCAGGTGAAGGGCCTCGACTTCGTGGCCAACGGCGATGTGGTGCGTGTGGAAAAGATTTACGGCACGGAGTGGCGCTACACCTTTCAGTTTGCCGATGTGCGCCTGAGTATCGCAGGCAGCGGAGGCGCCGCCGAGTTCGATGCCAAGCTGATGATGGAGACGCTTTTCACCGAGACCGCAGGCATGAGCTATGAACGCTCGCAGCAACTATACGAAGCCATTATGCGGGATCCCGACGTGTTCGAGCCTTCCATGCCCTTCGACCTGCGTGCGCAGGCCATGCGCACGAATCCGTATTGGAACGCCTTGCAGGTGAAATACGCCTATGCCATGACCTGCCACAAGGCGCAGGGCGGACAATGGCAGAATGTGTTTGTGGATCTCAGCTACATCCCCGACGAGGCTTTGGGCGCCGAGCTCTATCGCTGGCTTTACACAGCCGTGAGCCGCGCCCGCAAGCATCTGTATCTTATAGCTCCGCCGCAGGCTCTTCTTTCTTGAGATCGTCCGTGATGATACGGGCGGCTGTGGCGGCTGCATCCTGTTCGCCCAGTATGCGTCGCATTTCGCGATAGCCGTTTAGCTGGGCTTCGCGTTCTTCCGAGCCTTTGCGCAGCAGCGGAGTGAGTTGCTCTGTCACGAGCTCCGGCGTGCAGCGGTGCAGCAGCATCTCGGGCACGATGCCGCGCCCGGCTATGATGTTTGGCAGCGACACATGATTGATTTTGAGCACGCGTTTCATTATGTCGTGGGTCAGCTTGCTGCCGTTGGAGCGGTAGCACACCACTTGCGGAACGCCTGCAAGCGCAGCTTCGAGCGTGGCCGTGCCGCTTGTCACGAGGGCCGCCTCGGCGTGGCGCAGCAGGGGATAGGTGGCGTCGCGCACCACGGGCAATTTCGTAATGGATGCGTAGAACTCGTCGTCGAGTCCCGGGGCGCCGGCCACTACGGCTCTATATTGCGCATAGCGGTGGGCTGCTTCGATCATGACGGGCAGATTGTTGAGCACTTCGCTGCGGCGGCTGCCGGGCAACAGGGCTATTATAGGCCGGTCGCGCAGTTTGTGCTGCTTAAGAAAATCCTCGCGCGAGGGCACCCGCGCCATGGCGGCATCAATCTCCGCCACCGATGGATTGCCCACGTAGTCGGCCTTATATCCGCGCTCTGCGTACCATGCCGGCTCGAAGGGGAAAATGGCAAGCACCTTGCGCACATAGCGCTTTATCGACTTGATGCGCCAGGCCTTCCATGCCCATAATTTGGGACTGATGAAATAATATACGGGAATCCCTGCCTTCGCCGCCGTCTTGGCCACCTTGAAGTTGAAGCTGGGATAATCCACGGGGATGAACGCATCGGGCGCGAATTGCAGCATGGCGCGGCGTGCCTCCTTGAGATTGCCCAGCACCTGAGGCAGATGGCGAATCACCTCGCTGAAACCCATGAAAGCCATTTCGCGATAATGTATCACCGGTACCGTGCCGGCAGCCTGCGCCATCAGGTCGCCCCCCAGGAAAGCAAAACTCGCATCAGGATCGGCCTGTCGCAAAGCCTCGATCAGCTGCGCCCCGTGCAAGTCGCCGGATGCCTCCCCGGCTATAAGAAAATACTTCATCAGCGTGGTTGTATATTCGACAAGCAAAAATAATCAAAAAAAACAACAATCACCTCCATCTTCATCAAAGAAAATACTCGCACATATCACTTATATTCCACCGTAGCGCCTGTAGAAGTCGCGCGCAGAGGCGCAGAGAAACATTGAAGCAGTTGATTGTCAAATATGTATAATATATCATGGCGCGCCCAATACATCGTGCGAGGCCAGTCGCGAAGCGACGAAGTTGTGGTTAACCGTGCATGACCGCAGGGAGTGCACGGTTGTCTGCCGGTGATGCATGAGTCGCGGAGCGACGATGTTGTGATGATGCCACACACTACGCCGTCGCTCCGCGACTGTGGATGCCTGGCTGCTTGTGCGTGCACTTCAATCAACACAGCACCTCTCCGAAGCGCTTCCACCTTGAACGTCGCGTTACCCCATGCCTTCGACATGGGGTTGGAGACACATCGCGTCTCCGATGTTCCTTCAGGTTATCTCAATCATGCAAGCAAGCGCGGCAGAGCTGCGCGCGCAGACTGGCAGCGTAGCTGCCTTTCCATATATAGCCACATGCAAGCGCGGCAGAGCCGTGAGTGGCTTGTGGTAAACGGGTTTCCCTCTTTCCTTATTTGGTGAGCGGCCCCCGAGGGCGACAGCCCGACGGGGTCATGCGAGCCCAAATAGAGCGCCCTCATGACCTCGGCATCTGCGAAGCCGAGGCCGGTCGCGCCCTATATGTGTTGGATGGTGCGTGATATACCCAAGCCGCGAGCGGCTCTACAGCTCTTGCATGGGCCTATATAAAGAACGGCGGCTACGCCGCCATGCTGCGCGCACGGCTCTGCCGCGCTTGCTACGCCTGGGGCGGACGCTTTGAAAAGCGTTCCTACTGCCTGGTTATCAATGGTCTATGCGTGAGGATTTTCCGGAAGAAGACGTCACTTCTTGCGGCGGCGGCGGAAGAAGTCTTGCATGAGGGCGCGGCATTCATCGGCGAGGACACCGGAAGTGTAGATGGCGCGGGGGTGGAAGGGCGAGCGGGAGGTGAAGGTGCTGTAGCCGCCTTTGGGGTCGGGAGCGCCCGCCACGATGCGGGCGAGATGGCTCCAGCCGATGCCGCCCGCGCACATCACGCATGGCTCCACCGTGACGTAGAGCGTGCAGCCGTCGAGATACTTGCTGCCAAGGGTGGCTGTTGCGGCTGTGATAGCCTGCATTTCGGCGTGGGCCGTGACGTCGTGCAGGGTTTCGGTGAGATTGTGTCCGCGGCCGATTATGGAACCGTCGGGAGCCATGACCACGGCGCCTATGGGCACTTCGCCCATGGATGCAGCCCTGCGCGCTTCCGCGAGGGCCAGCATCATGCAGCGTTCGTCGAGTGCTTCCGGCGCGTTCATGGATTGAATACGAGTCCTTCCATTGCCGCCGTGACGGGGCCGTCGAATTCTTCGGCGGCCTGAGCGGTGAGCACGCTTTCGTCGGTGATAGTCTTGGAGTAGTGGCCCAGCACCAGGTGGCGGGCTCCGGCCTCGCGGGCCACGATGGCGGCCTCGCGGGCGGTGGAATGGCCGCGCGGAGCGGCCTTGAAGGCCTGCGCATCGTCGTAGGTGGCTTCGTGATACAGGGTGCGTACGCCGGCTACGCTCTTGGCCACTTCGGGTGAAGCGAGCGTGTCGGAGCAGTAGGCATAAGATGCCGGCTCCACGGGGTCGAGCGTGAGCCAGGCGTTGGGTATCACGCGGCCGTCGGGCGTGGTGTAGTCGGCTCCGGCGGCGATATCGGTACGCGCAGCCACCGGCACGTCGTGAAATTCGAGCATATCGGCGCGCAGGGGGCGTCGGGGTTGCTTTTCCCTGAAGATGAAGCCGGAGCAGGGCACGCGGTGGAATAGGGGAAAGGTCTCTACGGTGAGCGATTTATCTTCGTAGAGCACGCGGCGCTCGCCGGGCTCTATGATGTCGTAGTGCAGCGTGTAGCTGGTTTCGCGGCACAGCACGGCCATTATCTCCTGCAGCAGGCGTGCCCCTTCCGGGTGGATGTGCACCGTGATGTCGCCCTCCTTCTGGTGCAGAGCCATGGTGGAGAGCAGGCCTGGCAGCCCCAGGAAGTGGTCGCCGTGCAGGTGGGATATGAAGATGTGGCCCAGCCGCGAGAATTTAAGGCTCTGATGCCTGAATTCAAGCTGGGCTCCTTCGCCGCAGTCGATCATGAACAGTTTGCCATGGGCATCGACCACCTGGCACGACGGGCGATGCCTAGCCGTGGGAGTGGCCGAGCCGCAACCAAGGATATGAACCTTGAAATCAGGCATTAACCGTCTTGAATCGGTAGATTATGAACTGAGTGTAGAGCTCACCGGGACCGAGAATCTGGCTGGGGAAAGCGGGCTTGTTGGGAGCATCGGGCATGCCCTGGCACTCGATAGCCACGCCGTCGTTGTCCACGTAGGGGCGGCCTTCCTTATTCACCGGCGACGAGCCGGTGAACCAGTTGCCGGTATAGACCTGCACCGCAGGCTGCGTGGTGTCGACCTCCAGCACGCGGCCGCTCTCGGGAGCGATGAGCGTGGCTGCGTGCACCAGCTTGTGCTTCTGCCAGTCGTCGAGCACCCAGCAGTTGTCGTAGCCCTTACCGTATTTCAGCGCGGGGAAATCCTCGCGGATATCGCGGCCCAGGGTCTTGCCCTCGCGGAAATCCATGGGTGTATCGGCCACGGGAGCGATCTCGCCGGTGGGGATGAGTGTGTCGTCGGTGGGAAGCCAGCGGGAAGCGTTGAGCTTGAGCACATGATCGAGCACGCTGCCTGCGTTGTGGCCCTCGAGGTTGAAATATGC
>CAMWRI010000042.1 GCA_947176585.1 uncultured Porphyromonadaceae bacterium | reverse complement strand
CTCGTGGGCGGCGACGGCGCCGAGAACGTACCCTCACACATCATGCCCGTGCTTCAGACGGCACCCGGCGTGTACAACGACACTATTCTCGACGGCCTCGACTATCTGATGGCCGAGCTCGAGAAGCGTGGCATGAAGGCCGTGCTCTTCCTCAACAATGCCTGGGAATGGAGCGGCGGTTATGGCACATATCTTGAGTGGGCAGGCGCCGGCGAGCAGCCTAATCCCGCCATCGACGGCTATCCTGCATATATGGACGCGATGTCTAAATTCGTTCTCAACGACTCAGCGCGCGCTCTGGCCATGAACCACGCACGCAACATAGCTTCGCGCACAAACCGCTACACCGGCAAGCCCTACTCGCAGAGCCCCGCCATAATGTCGTGGCAGGTGGCCAACGAGCCCCGCGCATTTGCTGCCGACAGCGCCACCAAAGCTGCGTTCGCCGATTATGTGATATCCACGGCCCGCGTGCTTAAGGAAGCTGATCCCAACCACCTCGTGAGCACCGGCAGCGAGGGTATCCACGGTTGCGAATACGACCTCGACCTCTGGCGCAAGATTCATGAGGCGCCCGAGATTGACTACGGTATTCTGCACCTCTGGCCCTACAACTGGAGCTGGGTGACTCCTGAGACGCTTACCGACAGCGTGGACTATGCATTCTCGCGCACCATCGACTACATTCGTCCTCACTACGAGGCTATGAAAGCCGCGGGCAAGCCTCTTGTGCTCGAAGAATTCGGCTATCCTCGCGACGGCATGGAGCTCACTCCGGGTTCGCCCGTTACGGGCCGCGACGACTTCTATGGTCGCGTGTTTGACCTTATCGCCACTTCCGGCATGATAAACGGCTGTAATTTCTGGGGCTGGGGCGGCTATGCAGTGCCTGCCCACGAGCGCTGGCAGCCCTGGGACGCCTACACCTGCGACCCCGCGCAGGAGCCGCAGGGACTTAACTCCGTGTTTGCCGCCGATACCACCACGCTCGCAATCATCCGCGGTGCCGTGGACCGAATTATAAACAGAAACGAAATCGCAAACAATGAATAAATCGCTTATTGCAGCCCCAGTGCTGCTCATTGCTATTTCGGCCGGCGCGCGCAACCTCAGCGTGGATGTGGACAAGAGCCACAACCTGTGGTGGAACGCTCCCGAAACTCCCGTGCTCAATCTCAATCTCACCGACACACTGGGCGCTCCCGTGCCTTCGCGGCTTCGAGTGGTGGTGACGCCGGACACCCTCGCCGCCAAGACCGTTGTTGAGCGCGCGTACGATGTCATGGCTCCCGCATCGCTGGCTGTGGATGTGCCCGTGGGTGCCCCGGGTTTCTATCGGGTCCAGCTACTTGACGACGGCAATGTGATTTCGAGCTTCAATATAGGCTACGAGCCCACGAATGTGGTTTCGCTGCCTGATTCCCGCCCGGACTTTGAGGCCTTCTGGAAGCAGGCTAAGGCAGAACTGGCCGAAGTGCCAGCCGATGTGACACTCACGCTTGTGCCCGAGAAATGCGGACGCACGCGCGATGTGTACAACTGCACGTACCGCTCATGGGGCGGCGACACGATAGATGCCGTGGTGATCATGCCTAAGGAGCCCGGCACGTATCCAGTCCAGGTGTACTACAACGGCTACGGCGGGCAGCCATGGCCATTCGATGCCGATGGCCGCCCAGGCTGGATAGAGATGCTCACGAGCGTGCGCGGACAGTTCTACAGCCAGCCACGCAACACCTACGGCGACTGGATTCAATACCACATCGACGATCCCGCCACATATTATTATAAAGGTGCTTATCTCGATGCCGTGCGAGCTATCGACGTGCTGGAGAATCTGCCCGGAGTGGATCGCGAGCGCATGTATGCCGAGGGTGGCAGCCAGGGTGGGGCACTAACGCTGGTGGCTGCGGCGCTGGCCGACGGACGCCTGCGCGCCATTGCTCCCTATATCCCCTTCATGAGTGACTTCCCCCACTACTTCCGCATCGTTGACTGGCCTGCCGGGCCCGTCAAAGCCGCCGCCCGCGAAGCCGGTTTGAGCGACGAGCAGATGTACGCCAATCTCAGTTACTTCGATATCAAGAACCACGCCCGCAACATCACCTGCCCGGTGCTTATGGGCATAGGATTGCAGGATCCCACCTGTCCGCCCCACACCAATATGAGCAGCTACAACCTTATATCAAGCCCCAAGGAGTTGCGCATTTATCCCGAGTGTGGCCACACCGTGGATTATGGCGACTGGAATCCCCGTCGCGACCGCTTCTTTGAAGCGCATTAAGTTGCATTATCCGGATTGCCCCTGCGCCATGATATCGGCGCAGGGGCAATCCCTATTAAAGGCGTAAGACTTATAAAACTTATAATAATTTATAAGATCTGATGATAAAAAAGTATTATAGGAGTGCGGATTTTGCACCGCCCGGACTATGGTGATGCTTTCGGATTTGTCAAAGTTATTACAAATTTGTGATAATATTTGCGCTTAATTATAGATTAGCAGTGTTGTTATTAATTAACTATGGTTAAAACAAACTTAAATTGCTGTTATTTAACATAAGTTGTGTTTTGCATAGTTAAAGATAAAAAAGTATAATTATTTATACTAAAATTGCATTAACTTTGTGTCGTAAAATACACATAGTGCATCCCGACCAATCAACGCACAATAATTAATATAAATACCAATCTATCTTAACCTTTTAAAAGCTGTTCATGAAAACAAGTAGCAAACTGAACGTCAAGCTCTTGCTTCTGGCACTCTTCGCAATGGTGTCAATGAGCCTGACGGCACAGGTCACAGTTACGGGAACGGTCTACGACAACACCGGCGAAACCGTCATCGGTGCATCGGTTGTTGAAAAGGGCCAGTCCGGCGGCGTGACCACCGACATCGACGGCAAATTCACCATCAGGGTGAAAAAAGCCGACGCAACACTTGTAATTTCCTACATCGGTCTTCAGACCAAGGAAGTGGCTCTCAAGGGCCGTACCAACGTAGAGGTGACCCTCGAACCCACCAGCGAATCTCTCGAAGAACTCGTGGTTGTGGGCTACGGTACGCAGAAGCGTAGCGACATCACCGGTTCTGTAGCATCCCTCTCGGAGGATCAGATGCGCCAGACCATCGTAACGAACGCCGACCAGATGCTTCAGGGCAAGGTGGCAGGTGTGCAGGTTACGCAGAACTCGGGTGCTCCCGGCGGTGCTACCTCGGTGCGCATCCGCGGTGCAAGCTCGCTCAACTCCAGCAACGAACCTCTCTACATTATCGACGGTGTGCCCATGGGCGGAAGCACCAGCATCGGCGGTTTCGACTGGATGGGCGGTACCAACGGCCAGACCACTGTCAATCCTCTTGCCTCCATCGCGCCCAGCGATATCGTGAGCATCGACGTGCTCAAGGACGCATCTGCCTGTGCCATCTACGGTGCAGCCGGCGCCAACGGCGTTGTGATGGTGACGACCCGCCGCGGTTCGGCCGGCCACACCAACATCACTTACGACGGCTACGTGGCCTGGCAGCAGACCGCCAAGCGCCTGGACATGATGGATCTGCGCGAATATGCAGCCTATCAGACCCAGCTCTACAACGAAGGCATCATCAACGACACCCAGTACGACAAGACCTTCTCCGATCCCAGTCTGCTGGGCAAGGGTACCGACTGGCAGGATGAAATCTTCCGCACAGCATTCATGCAGAGCCACCAGATAGGCGTGACCGGCGGTAACGAAAAGACCGTCTTCGCCATGAGCGCTGGCTGGATGAAGCAGGAAGGTATCATCATCGGTTCCGACTTCACCCGCTTTAACTCCCGCTTCAACCTCGACACCAATCTCACGAAGTGGTTCAAGGTGGGCGGTTCGCTGGCCTACACCCGCACCGACGAGACCATCACCCGCAACGACGGTTCGGACGGTGTGATCATGCAGGCCATGACGATGCTTCCCTCGGTGCCCGTCTATGACTTCGACGGCAACTGGGCCGGCCCGAACACCGTGAACGGAGCTTCCTCCTGGAACCCCGTGGCTCTGGCGCTTATCACCAACAACACCCTGCTGCGCCAGCGCACTACCGGTAATTTCTATGCCAACATCGACTTCCTCAAGTACTTCACCCTGCGTGCTGAATACGCTTTCGACGCATCGCAGAACCAGAACAAGTCGTTCGTGCCCACCTATGAGTTCGGCTACGTCCACAACGACGTGAACCAGATGATGCAGCGCGAAGACCACAACTTCTACTGGATGCAGAAAGACTATATCACCTACCACCAGCTCTTCAACGAAAAGCACGATGTAACGGTGATGGCCGGTTTCGAAGCCTCCAAGAGCAGCTGGAACGGCACTCAGCTCATCAAGAAGAACTTCTCCAACGACTACATCCACATCATGGGTGAAGACGGTGAGTTCGTGAAGAACTCCGGCTGGGAAGATGCAAGCTCCACCGCTTCAATCTTTGCCCGCGCCAACTACGGCTTCGACAACCGCTACCTCCTCACGGCCACCATCCGTCGCGACGGCAGCTCGAAGTTCGGCCGCAACAACAAGTGGGGTACCTTCCCCTCGGTGGCCCTGGCATGGCGTATCAATCAGGAGAAATGGTTTGAAGGCGTCAACTGGCTGAACAACCTCAAGCTCCGTCTGGGCTACGGTAAGGTGGGTAACTCCAATATCGACACCTACCGCTACGGCTCGGCCATGCAGAGCATGACCACACCGCAGGGCACAGCCTATTTCCCCCTCAACCTCTCCAACCCCGACCTCAAATGGGAGGCTTCCGAGCAGTACAACGCCGGTATCGATTTTGCAGTGCTCAACAACCGCATCAGCTTCACCGTGGACGTTTACCGTAAGGAGACCAACGACCTGCTCATGCAGGTGTTCACTCCCAGCCACATCGCTTCCAACGACTGGGGCAGCATCATGACTCCCTATGCCAATATCGGTAAGACTCGCAACACCGGTGTGGACGTGCAGATCAACCTCCTGCCCGTCGTGACCCGTGACTTCAACTGGAGCTCGTCCATCACTCTCAGCCACAACCGCAATAAGATCGTGGCCCTCAACGAGGATTCGCAGGTGCTCTACGGCGCTGTGGACTGGTACGCTCCTTTCCAGACGGTGTCGATGTACAAGGTGGGCCAGCCCATGGGCGTGTTCTACGGCTATGAGACCGCAGGCCTCTTCGAGAGCGAAGCCGACATCCTGGCCTGGCCTACCCAGACCGGCGGCACCGAGAAGTATGCCAATAAGATCGACAAGGTGAGCGGCGCATGGATCGGCGACATCAAGTTCAAGGACCAGAACGACGACGGCGTGATCAACGATGCCGACCAGAAAGTGATCGGCGACCCCAACCCCGATCTCGTATATGGCTGGACCAACACATTCACATTCAAGAACTGGGAACTCAATATCGGCCTCACCGGTCAGTTCGGCGGCGACATCCTCAACTGGGCACGCTACCGCACCGAAGGTCTCAGCTCCATCTGGGACAGCCAGAACCCCGAAGTACTCAACCGCGCACAGGCTATCCGCATCGATCCGAGCGGCGGCGATGAAATCGCCAACCTGATGCTCGCTCCCGGCGGCAACGGTATGCCCCGCTTCACCAGCCTCGACGGCAACGGCAACCAGCGCATGAGCGACCGCTGGATTGAAGATGCCACCTACCTGCGCATCCAGAATATCTCGCTGGCCTACAACCTGCCCCAGAACTGGGCACGCAAGGCTTTCCTGCAGAGCGCCAAGATCTACTTCAATGTGCAGAACGTGCACACCTTCACGAAGTACACCGGCTACGACCCCGAAATCGGTGCCTACAACCAGAGCTCGCTGCTCCAGAACATCGACCGCGGCCGCTATCCTACGCCCCGCACCTTCACTCTGGGTCTCAATCTCTCTTTCTAATCAATCAAGCACATAAAGCAAATGAAAAATATATTCAAGACTTCCGCTCTGGCTCTTGTGCTGGCCGGGTCGCTTGCGAGCTGCAACGACTTCCTCACTGTCGACCCCGTGGACAAGCCGGTTCTGGAATCATTCTATACCAGTCGTGAAGCCCTGCGGCAGACCACTCTGGCGCTCTACGGTTCGCACACCTGGAGCAATTTCCACATGAATTTCCAGTGGAAGATGGACATGATCAACGGCGATATCTACTATACCTACAGCGACGAAGGCCAGTGGTACTTCGGTACCTACACTTCGGTGAACCCCTACCTGAACGAAGGATGGAAAGGCCTGTACAACGTGATTCTTTTCGCCAACAGCATCATTCACGATATTCCGCCGGTGTGCAGCGGCTCGATCACCCAGGCCGATATCGACGAGGCCGTGGCCGAGGCCCGTGCAATGCGCGGCTACTGCTACCTGATGCTCACCGAGGTTTGGCATGATGTGCCCATCGTGGAAAACAACTCCGCCACCATCGCCAGCGGCAACTTCGACCTGCCCCGCAACACGCAGGCCAGCGTTTACCGTTTCGCTATGGACGACCTCGACTATGCCGTGGCTCATCTTCCCGAGTCGAACGACAATTATCGCCTCAACGTGGCAAAGGCCCGCGCACTGCGTGCCAAGCTGGGTGTGACGATGGCTGCCCACAGCGACTACGGCTTCGACCGCGCCGCTCTCTATAAGAAAGCTGCCGACGATGCCCTCTACTGCATCGAAAACACCGAGTCGCTGGCCAACATCGACTTCTCGACCCTCTTCGACGTGGAGGCCAACAACGGTCCCGAGAGCATCCTCGCTATCCAGTGTGCTGTGCAGGGCTACTCCTACGGCAACGCCCACAACGTGGCATGGAGCCGCTCGAGCGTGATCGCCGACCAGACCTGGGGCGCCGGCAAAGGCCCGACAATCGGTCTTCAGAAGCTCTACGAGCCCACCGACAAGCGCCGTATGTGGACCTGGATGACCAACGGCGACTATTATCCCATGCTCGCCCGCGAAGCCGGCGGTTATACATATAAATATGTGAGCCGCGACGAAAACGGCGATGTTGTGGAAGACCGCATGGAGATGATGGCCCACATCAAGAAGTATATCATAGGAAAGAGCGCCGACTGCGGCGGCAACGTGGGTATCAACCAGGACGCAGCCAACAATATCTACCTGATGCGTCTGGCCGACGTGTACCTCACCTACACCGAGGCTGTAATGGGAACGGCATCGTCCACCTCGGACCCCACCGCGATGAAGTACTACAACATGGTGCGCCAGCGTGCCGGCCAGTCCGACCTTCCTTCCGTTGACTATATGGAACTGCTCAAGGAGCGTCGCCGCGAGCTGGCTTTCGAGAGCCAGACATGGTTCGACACCCAGCGCTACCGCTATCGCGAGGGCGACGACGCAGCTCTGGAGATGCTCAACAGCCAATATGGCACGAACATCAACCGTTGCTCGATGTACATGCCCGCCGTGGAAGTGGACGCAACGAACGAAAACGACATGTCCAACTACAAGATCGTGGACAAGAAGGACGACGGTTGCATGTATGACCACATCATCCTCACCAAGGATGCATTCGTGGCTCCCATCCCTGCCGCCGTCACCACCAGCTCTCCCATCCTGCTGGGTGAGGCCGTGGATTACTTTGGCGGCGCTGAGGCCCCCGAAGGCGAATAACTAATTCTTAATACCAAGACAGCAAATGAAACGCATCTTCAAATATAGCCTTCTGGCAGCCGCCGCAGTGATGGCCGTGACCACAGCTTCCTGCTCCGACGAAACCGATGCCAAGAAGGACCAGGGCGCTACACCGGTCATCAAGTACGCCCGTCCCTGCGATATCGCAGTGGCCGACTCGCTGCTCACCTCCGCTTCTCTCGGTGCCCGTGTGGCCTTCGTGGGCGACAACCTCGGCGACGTGCAGCAGGTGTGGTTCAACGACCAGAAAGCCAAACTGAATCCCACGATGGTGACAAGCCACACCATCGTTGTGGATATCCCCAACAATATCCCCGGCGAAGTGACCAACAAGGCACGCTTCATCACCGGCACCGGTATTGAGGTTGAATATGATTTCTTCGTGTCGGTGCCCGCTCCCAAGGTGAACACCATGAGCTGCGAATATGCACATGCCGGCGATATCGTGACCCTCACCGGCGCATACTTCGCAGATGATCCCAACGTGCCCCTTACCGTTTCTATCGGCGGTGTAGAGGCCGATATCCGCAGCATCACCCAGAACGAGCTTTCCGTAGTAGTGCCCGAAGGCGCCACCGAGGGTCCCGTGGTTGTGACGAGCATCTACGGCTCGGGCAAGTCGTCGTTCAACTATATGGACACCCGCGGCATGATGTTTGACTTCGACGGTCTCACCGGCCTCACCAACCACGGCTGGCACAACATGCCAATCGAGGACGACGGCACCGGTATCTCCGGCAACTACATGCGTCTGGGCGACGGCACCATTACCCTGCAGAGCGACGGCTGGGACGACAACAACTTCTCCTTCGAGTACTGGGCAGGTTCGTGGAACAGCCCCGTGGATTATCCCGAGCGCGAAGGCGTGAAACTGTGCGACATCGTTGACTTCAGCGATTTCAACAACATGAGCCTCAAGTTTGAGATCTGCATCCCCGAGAATGCAGCTTGGCAGGCTTGCGCCATGCAGCTTATCTTCGCTCCCGTCACCAAGGTGAGCATGGGTAATGCAGGCGAGGACGTTAACGGCGAAATGGTGGCAGGTTGCAACAACACCTACTTCCAGGACGGCTCGGCCCGCGGCCTGTGGCGGCCCTGGACCGACAGCCAGGCCTATCACACCGGCGGCGAGTGGATCACCGTGAGCCTCCCCATCTCCGACTTCGTATACGGCATGGACGGCACCGGAGCCAGCTCCTTCCTTGCATCGGCCGACGATTTCGCAAGCTTCCAGCTCTTCCTCTGGAGCGGCGGCGTGACCGGCGTGGACTGCACCCCGCTGCTCAAGATCGACAACATCCGCGCCGTGCACAACTAATTGTCTAATCGCAACGACACCAATCAAATCATGAAAAAGTTTTTCAGTATATCAGGTCTGCTCGCGCTGTGCATGCTGCTGCTCCTTCCGGCAGTGACATCCTGCTCCGACGACGACAAATACAATACCGAGCAGTATAAAGGCGGTGTCAGCCTCAACGTGTTCGGTCCCTCTCCCGTGGCACGCGGCGGCGAGCTGCGCTTCCTGGGCAGCGGCATGGATCAGGTGACGAAGATCACCATTCCCGGCTGTGGCGATATCACCGATATCAAGGTGATCAGCTCCACCGAAATCCGCGTGGTTGTTCCTCAGACGGCTCAGCCCGGCACCGTGGTTCTTCACCACGCCGGTGGCACCATCGAGACCAAGACTCTCCTTACCTTCCTGGAGCCCATCTCCATCGAGAGCATCGAGCCCCTGCGCGTGAAGCCCGGCGAGGAACTCACCATCAAGGGTGATTACCTCAACCTCATCAACGAGGTGTGCTTCAGCTTCCTGGAGGACAGCGTGAATGTGTATGCCGACGCTTTCGTGGCCCACGAGCGCGGCGAAATCACCGTGGTTGTTCCTGAAGAGGCCGTGAGCGGCACCATCTATCTGAGCGACGCCAAGGAGATTCCCAATATGATCGAGAGCGAGCAGGAAGTGGAAGTGGTTCTTCCCGCCACCACTCCTCTTGACCTCACCGGCGCCCGCGGCGGCGACGTAGTGACCATCGAAGGTACGGATCTCGACCTCGTTCGCCTCGTGCTTCTGCCCGACGGCAGCGAACTCGACTTCGACTATGCCGACGGCAAGATCACTTTCACTCTGCCCGACAACGTGACGGACGGTACCATCGTGATGGTGCCCGCTTCCGGCGTGAAGATTGCCTGCGCCAATATCGGCGTGGTTGAGCCCACAGAGCTTGAGGCAGTGCCCGCCGAGGGCCTGCGCGGCGGCGATGTGCTCAAGATCAAGGGTGTGAATATCGACCAGGTGGTGAGCCTCGTGTTCCCCGGCGTGGCCGATGCTGTAGAGCCCGCCACCATCAGCGCTACCGAGCTCACCGTGGCATTCCCCGATGCTGCCCAGAGCGGCGACGTTGTGCTCAACCTCAAGAGCGGCAAGACCGTGAGCGTGGCCGTGGCCACTGCCAAGCCCGAAGTGCTCGCGTTTGATCCCGCCGAGGTGCCTGCTGCCGCAGAGTTCACCATGAAGGGTAAGAACCTCGACCTCGTAGTGGCCATCACCTTCGCAGGCGGTACCAAGGTGGAAGTGAGCGGCGTGTCTGCAGCCGAGTACACCATGATCGCACCCGCCACTGCCGAGACCGGCGCGCTTACCCTGCACATGGCCAACGGCGAGAGCGTGGAGACCCCCGTGCTCACTATCAAGGCACCTGAATGCGCCTACATCACCGTTCAGCCCGAGGGCGACCTCACTGCCTATGGCCTCTTCATCGCTACCATTGCCAATGAAGACAAACTCACCGGCGTGCAGGTGAACGGCACCGACGTGAACTACATCCTCAACAACGGCCAGCTCTACATCACGCTGCCCGGCTCCTGCGGCAAGAACACCACCGTGACACTGATCAGCTCCAATGGCGAAATCAGCTACACCTACGACGTGATTCCCGCAACCCACCAGGAGCGTGTGATAATGAGCACTCCCGTGACCATCGGCAACTGGGATGATCCCCGCATCTTTATCATGCATGAACAGCTTGCCGACGTGCCCGAAGGCGCCAAGCTTGTGTTCTACACCAGCAACGCTTCCGAGGCTCAGCTTCAGCTGAACGATGCCAACTGGACAGCCTACACCATACTTGACATTCCTGCCGGTGATGCGGCTGTGGAATTTGACCTCACTGCTGAGGCTCTCGAATTCTTCTCCACCAACAATGGCTACAGCGACCAGGCCATCATCATCCAGGGCACTACCTGCACCGTCAACAAGATCACCATCGAGTGGGAAATCTCGCTCGAGGAGACCATCTGGACCGGTGAATGGGAAAATGCCGCATGGGGCGGCAACCAGGACCTGGGCTGGGGCGGCTACGACTGGAGCACCGTGAAGGCCGGAACTATCCTGCGTCTGTATATGACTCCCACCGTGGCCGACGGCGAATGGTGGTGCGTGAGTCTGCGCCACGGCGACGGCTGGGGCAACCTGCCCGGCGATCTCGCCGCGCAGATCGACATGCCGGCCAACGGTCTTGCTGAGGTTACCCTCACGCAGGAAGTGATTGACGACCTCGTGGCCAACGGCGGTCTCGTGATCACGGGACAGGGCTACATCCTCCACAAGGTTACACTCGAATAATCCTAAAAGGCTATGCCGCACCCCCGGGTGCGGCATAGCTTCCTCATAATTCGAAATTCTAACGCATGAAAATCATTCGTAAAGCAGCATTAGCCTTGATGTGTGCGGCTATTATACCTGCCATCAGCTCCTGCAAAGACGATAGCTCCGATAATACCGATCCCGATGAGAGCACAAAGATAGGTGCGCCCACGGTGTCTGTGACCGAGGGTGCTGAAGTGTCGACGGATATGAACATGATTGTGCTCACCTACGCCAAGCCGGTGACGCTGAACCCTTCCGTGTCGATCACACTTAACGGCACGGCGGTATCGGCCACTCTGAATGCACAGGACCGCTGCATCGTGGAGGTCTCGGTGTCTCTCTCGGCAGGTCAGGGCTACACGCTGAACGTTCCGGAGCGTGCCGTGGCTGTGGTGGGTACTCCGTGGTTTGCCCCGGAGGTGACCGTGAACTTCTCTACCGCTGCGATTCCTGCCCCCGTGTTTGACGGCCTTGTGAATCCCTCGGCCACGACTGCGGCCGTGAAGGTGCACAAGTTCCTCGTGGAGCAGAATGGCAAGCACATTCTCTCCGGAGCGATGTCCAATGTATCGAACAACAACGACTTCGCCGACTGGATTTATTCCATGACGGCCCAATACCCCGCACTCACCTGCTACGACTTCGTTCATCTCTATGCCAGCGCCTCCGGCAGCTGGATCGACTACGACGATATCTCGGCAGCTACCGCTCAGTGGAACAACAACGGCCTCGTGGCATTCATGTGGCACTGGAATGTGCCCACCGACGAACAGGCCTATCGCGACCATGCTGTAAACCGCTACGGGTTCTACAGCGACGATACCAACTTCAGCATAGGTCGCGCCCTTCAGGAAGGTACCTGGGAGCATGAGTGCATACTGGCCGACATCGACCGCGTGAGCGCCATCTTCAACAAGTATGCCGAAGCCGGCATTCCCGTGATATGGCGCCCGCTCCACGAAGCCGCCGGCAGCCACAAGTACAACAACCCGTGGTTCTGGTGGGGCCGTGAAGGCACCGAGAAGACCATCGCGCTGTGGAAGCTCATGTATGACCGCATGGTGAATGTGAACGGCGTCAACAATCTCATCTGGGTGTGGACCGCTCAGTATGAGAAAGGATTTGAGGTGCCCATGAAAGCCGCTTATCCCGGCAACGATGTGGTGGACATGGTGGGTGTGGACATATATGATAACATCGACGGAGTGCAGGCCGATGCATATGCGGCGCTTCTGGCCATGACCGACGGCCGCAAGCTTGTGGCTCTTTCGGAGAACGGCCGCTTCCCCACGCCCGACCTCACAGCCGCTCCGTGGGCCTACTTCATGGAGTGGTACACCTACAACGCCCATGTCGACAAACCGTCGGTGGACAGCTTCGGCAATTCCGCCGCCGAGTATAAGGCTATTTTCGACAATCCCTTCGTTATGAACCGCGAAAGCATGCCTTCTCTCAAGTAATTTTTTCCGATAGGTTTTTATATATTCCGGCACCGGGCGCCGGTGAGGCGCCCGGTGCTTTTTATTTTCTCATTAAAAAACGTACCCCGATAAGCGATGAAACACTTTTTATGCGGTGGAATAACCGCCCTTGCCATAGCACTGACGTCGTGCGGAAACGCCAATAAGCAGGCTGGTGCCGCAGAGGCTTGCGCCGACAGTTGCGCCACTCCCGCCCGCGCGCTCATCAACCGGCTGCATGCCGTGGTGGCCGATAGCCTGATTCTATTCGGCCATCACGACGATACCGCTTACGGACATGAATGGAAATACGAGGCCGGACGCAGCGATGTGCTGGAGACTGCCGGATCGTATCCTGCACTTATGAACTGGGACCTCGGTCTCATTGAGCTGGGTGACAGCGTTCAGCTCGACGGCGTGCCCTTCGATTTCATACGCCGCGAAGTGGCCGCCCAGGATGCCCGCGGAGGCATCAATTCCCTGAGCTGGCATCTGCGCAACCCCAAGAGCGGCGGAGATGCCTGGGATGTGAGCATGGAGCCCGTGCACGAAATTGTTGTGCCCGGCACTGCCATGAACGACACGCTCCGCGCATGGATAGGGCGTGCGGCCGACTTCATTGGCTCGCTCAAGGACGAGCACGGACGCCGTATTCCCGTGCTGTTCCGCCCATGGCACGAGCACCACGGCAACTGGTTCTGGTGGGGACGCAAGTTCTCCACTCCCGAAGAGCATAAAGCATTGTGGAAACTCACCCGCGACGTGTTTGACGAGCACGACATCGATAATGTGGTGTGGGTGTATTCCTATGACCTCGCCGACGACAGCGGCGAGACCGAGGCACGCTACCCCGGCCACGATATGGTGGATGTGGTGGGAACGGATATCTACCACTTTGGCGGCGAACCCGCTACCGACCATTTCCGAGCCACTGTGCACCGCCAGCTCAAGGCGTTGCAGGATCTCACGGCCGGAACCGACAAGATAATGGCTTTCACCGAGACCGGCCTGGAAAGCGTGACTATTCCCACATGGTACACCGAGGTGCTCCTGCCGCTGATAAAGGAATATCCGGTGGCCTACGTGTGCGTGTGGCGCAATGCATGGGATAAGCCCGAGCATTACTATGCTCCGTACAAAGGACACCCGGCTGCCGACGATTTCCGCAAGTTCGCTCAGGACCCGCGTGTGCTCATGGCCGGTGAGCTCCCCGAATAACCCACAGGCACAGACCACAGAAAAAAACGATATTACAGATATAACGCAATGGAAATTTTCGAAAAACGCAAAAAAGAAGTAACCGAACGCTTCGAAGCTCTCCTCTCCCGCAAGAACGAACCCGTGGCCGGCGGCAACGGCGTGTACACACGGTATAAGAACCCCGTGGTGACGGCCGAAATGGCACCGCTCACCTGGAGATATGATTTCAATCCCGCCACCAATCCGTATTTCATGGAGCGCATAGGCGTGAATGCCACGCTCAACAGCGGCGCTATCAAATGGAACGGCCGCTATCTGCTGGTGGTGCGAGTGGAGGGAGCCGACCGCAAGAGCTTCTTCGCTGTGGCCGAGAGCCCCAACGGCGTCGACAATTTCCGTTTCTGGGAGCGCCCCATCACCATGCCCGATACCGACGATCCAGCCACAAATATCTACGACATGCGACTCACGGCGCATGAAGACGGCTGGGTGTACGGCCTATTCTGCGCCGAGCGCCACGATCCCGCTTGCCCCGGTGATCTCTCGGCAGCTACAGCCACATGCGGCATAGCCCGCACCAAGGACCTCGTGAACTGGGAGCGCCTGCAGGACCTCAAGTGCGGCTGCCAGCAGCGCAACGTGGTGCTTCACCCTGAATTCGTGGACGGCAAATACGCGCTCTACACCCGCCCGCAGGACGGCTTTATCGACACCGGCAACGGCGGCGGTATAGGCTGGACTCTCATCGACGATATCACCAAGGCCGAAATCACACGGGGCGAAACCATCATCGACGAGCGCATTTACCACACTATCAAGGAGGTGAAAAACGGCGAAGGCCCGCATCCCATCAAGACCGATCGCGGCTGGCTGCACCTTGCCCACGGCGTGCGCGGATGCGCCAGCGGCCTGCGCTACGTGCTCTACCTGTATATGACGGCCCTCGACGAGCCCTGGCGCCGCATCGCGGCTCCCGGCGGCTACTTCATGGCACCCGTGGGCGAGGAATACATGGGCGACGTGATGAACGTGCTCTTCACCAACGGCTGGATCAAGGACGAAGATGGCCGCATCCTCATATACTACGCCAGCAGCGACACGCGCATGCACGTGGCCGAAACCACTGTCGACAAGCTTGTGGACTACTGCTTCAACACGCCTGCCGACGGCCTGACCACCGCCGAGAGCGTGCGCACCATAAATCGTCTTATCGACCGTAATCTGGAATATCTCAACAAATAACAGCCTAATCTGATACCATGGCAAACCTTTCGCAAAAAATAGGCTACGGCTTCGGCGACATGGCTTCCAGCATGTTCTGGAAGGTGTTCAGCTACTATCTGCCGTTTTTCTACGCCAATATTTTCGGAATCTCGCTGGTGGACACCGGCGTGCTTCTGCTCGTTACACGCATATGGGACGCCGTGAGCGATCCCATGATGGGCGCCATTGCCGACCGCACCCACACGCGCTGGGGCAAATACCGTCCGTATCTGCTGTGGGTGGCTGCTCCGTTCAGCATCTGCGGCATCCTGCTGTTCACCACTCCCGACTGGGGTTATGCGGCCAAACTGGTGTGGGCCTACGTGACCTACATTCTGATGATGACGGTCTACACCGGTATAAATGTGCCCTACGGCGCGATGCTGGGAGTGATGACTGAAAACAGCCACGAAAAGACCGTGTTCTCGTCCTTCCGCATGTTCTTCGCCTATGGCGGCTCGTTCATCGCGCTCTTTGCTTGGGAGCCGCTTTGCAATATGTTCGGAGGCATGGGCATGACTCCGCAGGGTAGCTGGCAATGGGCCATGATAGTGATTGCGGCATGCTGCTTCGTGCTGTTCCTGCTGTGCTTCCGCATGACGCGCGAACAGATGTCTACCGCGCCTGACGCGTCTCTGCTCAAGGACCTGAAGTCTCTCGTGACCAACAAACCCTGGTGGCTGCTCAATGGCGCTTCGCTGTGCTTCAACCTCTTCAACACCGTGCGCGGCGCCACCGTGGCCTTCTTCTTCGCCGATATCATAGGAGGCGAACAGTCCATCGTGGTGTTCGGTCTGTCGATGCTGTTCTACTCCGGCCTGTTCCTGGGCGTGGGTGAGGTGGCCAACATGGTGGGCGTGGCTCTTGCCGTTCCCATCACCGCTCGCATAGGCAAGAAGCCCACCTTCATCATGGTGGACGGTCTGCTCATCATCTTCAGCCTCATCTTCTTCACCTGCTCGCCCGAGACCAATACAGGCCTGCTGATGATGCTCCTCCTCCAGGTGGTTATCTCGGTGCTTACCGGTGTGATGTCGCCCCTGGTATGGTCGATGTATGCCGATGTGAGCGATTATTCCGAGCTCAAGAACGGCAGCGCTTCCACCGGCCTCATCTTCTCCTCGGCCTCGATGGCCCAGAAGTTCGGCGGCGCCATAGGCGGCGCGGCCGTTATGTGGCTACTCGATGCCTGCGGCTATGTGCAGGGCGGCGAAGGCGTGGATGCCGTGAATATGGTGCAGCCAGAGGGGGCCATCACCTGTCTCTGGGCTCTCATGACCATGATACCCGCCGCCGTGGCGCTTCTCTCCATGATCATCGTGTGGCTCTATCCCCTCACCACCGCCCGCATGACGGCAATCGTGGCTGAGCTCAAGACCACCCGCCACGGTACCGAAGCAGTGGAAGCAGCAGCCGAAGCCGCACGCGAGGCTGATAACGTTGACAAATGAAAATGAACGAAACACAACGCCGGTCGGCCACCCGTCTGCGCGACGAGGTGGCTGACGAGCTCACCGGAAACATCCTGCCTTACTGGCTCGACAAGATGCAGGACCCTGACGGCGGCTTCTACGGCCGCCGCGACGGCTGCGACATGCTCCACGCCGATGCCCCGCGGGGAGCTATCCTCACGGCCCGCATGCTCTGGACATTCTCGGCCGCCTACCGCGTGCTGGGCAAGCCCGAGTATCTCGAAGCCGCTACGCGAGCCAAGCGCGAGATAATCGACCGCTTCTACGATCCCGAGTTCGGCGGCATTTACTGGAGCCTCGACGCTCAGCGCCGTCCACTCGACACGAAGAAGCAGTTCTATGCCATCGGTTTCGCCATCTACGGCCTCAGTGAATACGCCCGTGCCACCGGCGATGCCGAGGCGCTGGAATATGCCGTGAAACTATTCCGGGACATCGAGACCCATAGCCGCGACCGCGAGCGGGGCGGCTATCTCGAGGCCGCGCAGCGCGATTGGACACCCATTGCCGACATGCGACTGAGCGAGAAGGACGACAACGCCAGCAAGACCATGAACACCCACCTCCACATCATCGAGCCCTACACAAATCTGCTACGCGTGTGGCCCGATGCGGATTTGCGCGAGGCTACCACGGCTCTGCTAAATCTCTTTCTTGATCAATTCACGCCCGAGGAGGGCAGGGGACACCTGGCGCTTTTCTTCGACGACGACTGGAACCGCCAGGATGCCGAGATTAGCTACGGCCATGATATAGAGGCCTCGTGGCTCATGCTCGAGACCGCCCACGTGCTCGGCGATCCGGATCTTACCGCCCGCACCCTCGATGCCACACGCCGCATTGCCGACGCCGCTCTTGAGGGTCGCTGCTGGGACGGCTCGATGATCTACGAGCGACACGCATCCGGCCGCTACGACAACGACAAGCACTGGTGGGTACAGGCCGAGAACGTTCTGGGTCAGCTCTATCAGTTCATATTCCACGGTCGCGAGCAATTCCTGCCCATGGCCGTGCAGTCGTGGGACTATATCAATACCAATATCGTGGACCGCGAGTACGGCGAATGGATGTGGAGCCGCCGCGACGGCGAGCCCAACCGCACTGACGATCACGCCGGCTTCTGGAAATGCCCATACCACAACGCACGCATGTGTCTTGAAACCATCGAGCGCGTGAACGAAGCGCTGGCCTAAAATCTCGTGCAGCTGTATTGGACAGGTTGGACTGTCGGACTTGTCCGGCTCGTCCGACCTGTCAGTCTTTGTGAAATAAAAAAGTGGCGGCAAAATTTTCGTGATATAAGGAAAGGTGCTATCTTTGCAGGTATCATGAAGAACATAGCCAAAACTATTGTGGCTGCATCACTTGCAGCCGTCGTGGGTTGCCCTGCAGCGGCGGCCGGCGACTGGGAGAATCCCCGGGTGTTTGCCGAGGGTCGTCTTGCGCCCCGCGCCACTGCCTATCCCTATGCCACCGTGCAGCAGGCACGCGAAAATAATCCGGCGGCTTCGCCATATGTGATGAGCCTGAACGGAAAGTGGAAATTTCATTTTGCGTCCAAGCCTGCCGATAGTCCGGAAGATTTCTATAAGCCCGGATATGATGTGGCGGGCTGGGACGAAATAACCGTGCCCGGCAACTGGGAGATGCAGGGCTACGGCGTGCCCATCTATACCAACGTGGTGTATCCCTTCCCGCGCGAATGGCCCAAGGTGCCGCACGACGATAATCCCGTGGGCAGCTATAAGCGCACGTTTGAGCTTCCGGCCGAGTGGGAAGGTCGTCGCACCATCCTGCACTTCGACGGCAGCACGGCCGGCATGTACGTGTGGGTGAACGGCCACAAGGCCGGCTACGTGCAGAGCACGAAAAATCCCGCGGCTTTCGACATCACCGGGTATCTGCAGCCCGGCGAGAACGAGATTGCCTGCAAGGTATTCCGCTGGACCGACGGATCGTATCTCGAGGATCAGGATTTCTGGCGCCTCTCGGGCATCGACCGAAATGTGTATCTTATGAGCGTGGCTCCCGTGCGCATTGCCGATTTCTTCGCTCATCCCGATCTTGACGCAAAATATCGCGACGGCCTGTTGGGCCTGGATGTCAAGCTGGAGAATAGCGGCGATGCTGCCGCCCGCGCCTCTTTGGATATGACGCTGTACGCCCCTGATGGCCGCAAGGTGATGGGTGCGGGCCGCAAGGTGGAGATAGGCGGCTCGGGCGCCACTGCCGACGTGCGATTCGACGGCAAGCTGCGCGGCGTGAAGCTGTGGAGTGCCGAGACCCCCGATCTC
>CAMWRI010000041.1 GCA_947176585.1 uncultured Porphyromonadaceae bacterium | reverse complement strand
TTATATAATACACACACGCGAGAAAAGGCCGCCTGCGAAGGGCGGCCTTTCTCAGTTTCAGGCGCAGTCTATTTGGTGGCCTTCTCGATCACATAGCCGTTGATTGCCGGAGCCAGGCGCATGATGAAGGCGCGGCGCGGGTGGGCGCGGGTGTCGGTGAGGTCGCTGCCCGGAATCAGCGCGGCCCACACATTTAGAAGCACACTCAGTATCAGAAGCCACACGCAGGCCTTGAACACGGCACCGGCCACGCGGTCGAGCACCCCAAGATGCACGGCGCTGATAACTCCACGCACAAGCCGCGCCACCAGCAGGATGATGAAATAGGCGGCGATGAACAGCAGGGCATACGCTATGGCCGTATCGGCCGCCGGAGCGGGGATTTCCGGCGAGAGCATAGCCACGGCCTGCGGCCCGAAGATGCGGCACACCATTATGCCGCCCATCAGGGCGATAATCTGCCCGGCCTGCGCAATGAGGCCGCGGCGGAAGCCGAGTACGGCCCCCGCTATGGCCACGATGAGCACGAAGATATCGAAGGCGCTCATCAGCTTTCGAGATAATATGTGATGTAGGTGACGATGCGCACGGTCTTGATATAAGGCGTGTACTGGTCGCGGTTTTCGATGGAGAACTGGCCCTGCGACGCATCCTTGATCTTGCCCAGCTTGCTGTCGCTGTCGGCGGCGAATTTATCGGCGGCGGCGCGCGCGTTGCGAGTAGCCTCGGCAATCATTTCGGGCTTGATGTCGTTTAGCTCGGTGTAGTCGTAGGAGATGGGGTAGCTGTAGTCGCCGGCCACGATTGCGATGCCGTCTTTGAGCAGCTCGGACTGCTTGCGGATCAGGGCGTTGACCTGCTGCACCTTGTCGCTCTTCACCACGATCACGTTTGTGACCACGTAGCGGTAGAGTTGCTCGCGCTGGTTGTAGGCGTTAGCCTGCGTGTCGTTCACGTCCGGAGCGTTCACGCTTATCTCCGCGTCGGTGATGCCGTTGGCGTGCAGGAAGGCGATAATGGCTGCATTGGTGTTTTCAATCTTATTGTAGATGGCGGTGATGTCGTTGCCCATTTCCTTCGTGACGATGGGCCACGTCACCACATTGGCCTGCACTTCCTTCTCGCACAGGCCCCGCACCGACACCACGCGGCTGCGGTTGCCGTAGTTGTCCATGCCTGCCTTGATGCTGAGGCCCAGGCCCAGCAGGCCCAGAGCGATGATGAGTGCCGAAATGTAGGGTTTCATAAGCTGTCGTATATTTTGAGATATTGGTTAAACATTTTGTTGCGGTCGAAAAGGCGGCAGGCTGCATTACGGCAGGCCGCGGAGTCGAAATTGCCCGGCGCGCGGCGTATGGCCTCGGCCAATGCGCCGATATTGCCCTGCTGAATCACTGCTCCGGTGGCGGCGTCTATTCCCTCTGGAGCGCCGCCGGCATCGAAAGTCGCCACCGGCGTGCCGCAGGCCAGGGCCTCCATTTTGGTGATGTTGTTGCCCTCGGCACGCGATGGCACGGCAAGCATCGTGGCCTCTGCGTAGTGGGCGCTGAGAGTGGCGGCGTCGGATATGCGCGGCAGTCCTTCTATGCCAGCCGGCAGATCTCGCAGCTTGGCGCGGTCGAGACCTATCAGGCGTATGCGCCAGTGCGCGGGCAGTAGGCGGCGCAGCTCCAGGAAGTGGTCGAAGCCCTTGCGGAAATCCCAGTGCGAGGCCACGCCCAGCAGCAGCGGACTATCCGCCGGCGCCCGCAGTTCCTCGCGGGGGCGGAAGGTGTCGAGATCGATGCCGTTGTACACCACCCTGCGCGGCAGATCCCGCAGGAAACTCTGCTCCACCACGCCGTCGAGCCAGCGGCTCACGGGCACCAGTGTCATGCGCTCTACCGACGTGAAAAGCCGTTGTTTCAGGCTGTAATTGGCCGCCGAGCGGCTTATGCCGCGGCTGGCCGGATAGCTTCCGGCCTCGGAGCATTCCCGGCAGCCTCCGGCCCAGCCTGGGCATCCGTGCGGAGGAAAGAACGCGCAGTGGCCGGTCATGGCCCAGCAGTCGTGCAGGGTCCACACCACCGGTCGGCCGCTGCGGCGCAGCCAGTCGAAAAGAGTGGCCAGATGCAGATAATAGCCGTGGATATTGTGGAGGTGCACCACATCCGGGTCCATAGCTTCCGCCTGCTCCACAAAGCGGCGCGTGGCGCTCCGCGAGTGAAGTCCGTGGCGGTCGGCGAGGCGCGTGGCTGCCCAGTGCACGGCCATATCGGCCCGCGAGCCTATGGACATCCACGGAGCCTGCGTGCCGTTGCGCCGGCTGCCTGCCAGCACGGCGTCCAGGCCGTTCCGGCAGGCCATTGTGCCGAGAGCTTCCGGGATGCCGCCGGCCGCGCCCCTGCCGCCGGCGGTGTTTATGTGCAGGATTCGCCGCATGGTTTGCAAAGGTAGTGAATTTTATTTAAATTTGCGGCCGAAAAAATATCACGTATGCGAATAGATATAATCACAGTTTTGCCCGAGATGCTGCAGGGCCCGCTCGACTGCTCGATACTGAAGCGGGCGCAGGACCGCGGCCTGGCCGAGATAGTGGTGCACAACCTGCGCGACTACAGCACCAACAAGCACCGCAAGGTGGACGACTACCCCTTCGGGGGCGAGGCCGGAATGGTGATGCAGGTAGAGCCCGTGGACCGCTGCATCAGCGCCCTCAAGGCCGAGCGCAGCTACGACGAGGTGATCTTCACAGCGCCCGACGGCGAGGTGCTCACCCAGCCCATGGCCAACGCTCTCTCGCTCCTCGACAATATCATAATTCTCTGCGGCCACTACAAGGGCATCGACTACCGCATACGCGAGCACCTGATCACCCGCGAGATAAGCGTGGGCGACTACGTGCTCACCGGCGGCGAACTCCCCGCCGCCATCATCGCCGACGCCGTGGTGCGCCTGCTTCCCGGCGTGCTGGGCGACGAACAGAGCGCCCTGAAGGATTCGTTTCAGGACGGCCTGCTGGAGCCGCCCATCTACACCCGCCCGGCCGACTACAACGGCTGGCGCGTGCCCGACGTGCTGCTCAGCGGCCATGAAGCCCGCATAGCGCAGTGGCGCCACGAGCAGGCCGTGGAGCGCACCCGACGCCTCCGCCCGGGCCTGCTGGAAGAATAATATGAACCCCGATTAATCCTGATAATTCCCGATTAATCCCGATTAATCCTCCTCATACTTCTGATAGAGAAAATCATTGTAGGGGAAGCGCGAGAGGTGTACCTCGCGGGCGCGGTCGTAGACCTTGGCCTTGAGCTCGTCGATATTCAGGCCTTCCTTGGCCGATATAAACACGCAGTCGTCCGCCCCGGTGCGCGCCATCCACGTGGCCTTGAGCTCGTCCAGAGGGATATTTTCGCGGGTGCGGGGCGTGAGGTCGTCCTCGTCCTTGGGCGTGTGGGTATAGGCGTCGATTTTGTTGAACACCATTATCATGGGCTTGTCGGCGCCGTCGCAGAGCTCGCGCAACGTCTTGTTCACCACCTCGATCTGCTCCTCGAAGTTGGGATGCGATATATCCACCACGTGCACCAGCACATCGGCGTCGCGCACCTCGTCCAGCGTGCTCTTGAAGGATTCCACCAGGTGTGTGGGCAGCTTGCGTATGAAGCCCACAGTGTCGGTGAGCAGGAAGGGCAGATTCTCGATAGTGACCTTGCGCACCGTGGTATCGAGCGTGGCGAACAGCTTGTTCTCGGCAAATACGTCGCTCTTGCTCAGCACGTTCATAAGCGTGCTCTTGCCCACGTTGGTGTAGCCCACGAGAGCCACTCGCGTGAGCTTTCCGCGGTTCTTGCGCTGGATGCTCTTCTGCTTGTCGATGTCCTTGAGCTCGTCTTTGAGGCGGCTTATCTTGTCGAGGATTATGCGGCGGTCTGTCTCGATCTGCGTTTCACCGGGGCCGCGCATGCCTATACCGCCGCGCTGACGCTCCAGGTGGGTCCACAGGCGGGTGAGTCGCGGCAGCAGATACTGATACTGGGCCAGTTCCACTTGAGTCTTGGCGATGGCCGTCTGTGCGCGTTTTGCAAATATATCGAGGATAAGGCTTGAGCGGTCGAGTATCTTCACCTGCAGTTCGCGCTCGATATTGCTCACCTGCTTGGTGGAGAGATCGTCGTCGAATATCACCATACCCACATCGTTGGCCTCCACGAAGGTCTTGATCTCGTCGAGCTTGCCTTTTCCAACGAATGTGCGCGGATTTGGATAGTCGAGTTTCTGCGTGAAGCGGGCCACGGTGGTAGCTCCGGCGGTGTCGGCCAGGAAGGCCAGTTCGTCGAGATATTCCTGCACGCGGGCTTCGCCCTGCTGTGGGGTGATAAGACCCACGAGCACTGCGCGCTCCGTGGTCTCCTTGCTGATTACAAATTCTTTCATGATACAAAAGTAACACTTTTGCACCGAATTTGTGCGACACCGCATTAAACATTTTGGGGATGATGCAGGTTTTTATATAAAAATCAACTATATATTTATGATTGCAGCAAATCTCATCCCGTCGCACGACGTAGCCCTCTGGCTTGTGCGCCACATCGACAATATGCTCGACCATTGCGGCCTCACCCGCTATCCCGCCGTCGAGCAGGTGATCTACCTCATTATTATTGTGGCCGTGGCTCTCGCCATGGGCCTGATCGTCCGCTCGGTTGTGGGCTGGATCGTGCGCAAGATCGTGCGCATGCGCAACAGCGACATGGGGCAGCAGCTTCTGCACGACAAAATCGTGGAAAAATGCACCCACTTCATCCCGCCGCTGGTGCTCATGGGTCTCGTGCCATTCGCTTTCGACTCCGCCAGCCGCCTGCTGCATATCATTGACAAGGTGGTGCTCATCTACGCCATCATAGCGCTGGCCTACGGCGTGGCAGCAGTCCTCAAATTCATCTTCGTGCAGGTGAACGAGCGCCGCAACAAGCGCAACCTGCCCGTGCAGGGCATCCTCAACGTGGTGCTGGGTATCCTTTGGATAGTGGTAGCCATCATTGTGGTGTCGGTGATCGTGGATAAATCGCCGGGCGCCCTGCTGGCCGGCCTCACGGCTTTCGCCGCAGCCCTGATGCTGATTTTCAAGGACAGCATCCTGGGATTCGTGGCCGGCATACAGATGAGCGAAAACGACATGCTCCACGTGGGCGACTGGATTTGCGTGCCCGGCACGCAGGCCGACGGCAACGTGGAAGACGTGTCGCTCTCCACCGTGAAGATACGCAACTTCGACAACACGCTGGTGATGGTGCCACCTTATGAGCTCGTGAGCAAGGGATTCCAGAACTATCGCGCCATGCAGGACACCGGCTCGCGCCGCATAATGTTCAACATCATCATCAACACCGACTCCGTGACCCGCGCCACCGGCGAAATGGCCACGGCCCTGGCCGCCAAATATCCCGACGTGAAGAATTTTCTCGACCGCGCGTCCAAGACGCAGGACGGCTGGATTTGCGACAACGGCAACTACGTGGTGAACGGCACCACCGAAACCAACATGGGACTCTTCCGCGCCTACGCCACATCCTATCTCAAGAGCAACCCCCACATGAGTCAGGACCAGATGATAATGGTGAACCAGAAACCTCCCACAGCCGACGGCTACGTGCTCCAGATCTACTGCTTCGCCAACACCGCACAGTGGGTGGCCTTCGAAGGCATCTACAGCGCCATCCTCGAGCATCTCACCACCACCCTACCCGACTTCGGCCTCACAATGCACTCCAGCACCAACCTGGAAGTGGCCTCCCCGGCGAAGGCGCAGTAACGGGCATTATAGGGTCTTTAAAGTCCTTATGGTCTTTCGGGACCTTAAGGACTTTATTCTTGATTATGTGGGAAAGAATGAGTAATTTTGCGGTGAACTTAGGATAAGCCAAAAGCATTATATCCCCGGTATGGATAACTCCAAAGACAAAGATAAAGATAAGAACGAGCTGCCCGATGCCCTGCACGACGCCACCCGAGGCGAATATAAATACGGCTTCGAGAGCGACATCGACACCCACCGCATTGACCGCGGACTGAGCGAGGAGGTGGTGCGCACCATCTCGCGCCTCAAGGAGGAGCCCGAGTGGCTGCTCGACTTCCGCCTCAAGGCCTACCGCTACTGGCTCACGCTGGAGATGCCGCGCTGGGCACATCTCGATATTCCCCCCATCGACTATCAGGCAATCAGCTACTACGCCGCACCCCGCGCGGCAAAGCGCCCCGAGAGCCTCGACGAGGTGGACCCTCAGATTCTCGACACCTTCAACCGCCTGGGCATCCCGCTGCAGGAGCAGAAGGCTCTGAGCGGCATGGCCGTGGACGCGGTGATGGACTCCGTGAGCGTCAAGACCACACACCGTGAGGCACTGGCCGAGAAAGGCATTATATTCTGCTCCTTCAGCGAAGCCGTGAAGGACTATCCCGACCTGGTGCGCCGCTACCTGGGAAGCGTGGTGAGCTATCGCGACAATTTCTTCGCCGCTCTGAACTCGGCGGTGTTCTCCGACGGCTCTTTCGTCTATATTCCCAAGGGCGTGCGATGCCCCATGGAGCTGAGCACCTATTTCCGCATCAACGCGGCAGGCACCGGCCAGTTTGAGCGCACGCTCATCGTGGCCGACGACGACAGCTACGTGAGCTACCTCGAAGGATGCACCGCTCCCATGCGCGATGAAAACCAGCTGCACGCGGCAATCGTGGAAATCGTGGTGGAAGACCGTGCCGAGGTGAAATACAGCACGGTCCAGAACTGGTATGCCGGCGATGCCGAGGGACGCGGCGGCGTGTACAACTTCGTGACCAAGCGCGGCCTGTGCCGCGGCGACAGTTCCAAGCTCTCGTGGACGCAGGTGGAAACCGGATCGGCCATCACGTGGAAATATCCGGGATGCATCCTCAAAGGCGACAACTCCGTGGGCGAATTCTATTCCGTGGCCGTGACAAACAACCGCCAGCAGGCCGACACGGGCACAAAGATGATACACGTGGGGCGAAACACCCGCTCCACCATAGTGAGCAAGGGTATCAGCGCAGGCCACAGCCAGAACAGCTACCGCGGACTGGTGAAGGTGGCCCCGGGAGCCGAAGGCGCGCGCAACTACACGCAATGCGACTCCCTGCTGCTGGGCAGCGACTGCGGCGCCCACACCTTCCCCTACGTGGACGTGCTCAACCCCTCCGCAATCGTAGAGCACGAGGCCACCACAAGCAAGATTTCCGAGCAGCAGCTCTTCTACTGCAACCAGCGCGGAATCCCCACTGAGGAAGCCGTGGGGCTCATCGTCAACGGCTATGCCAAGGAGGTGATGAACAAGCTGCCCATGGAATTCGCCGTTGAGGCTCAAAAACTTCTTTCTATCACTCTCGAAGGTTCTATAGGATAATGCAAGACGAATTACTGCTTAAAGTCAACGACCTCCGCGCCGCAATCGACGGCAAGGAGATTCTCAAAGGCATAAATCTCGAAATACGCCCCGGCGAGGTCCACGCCATCATGGGCCCCAACGGCTCAGGCAAGAGCACCCTGAGCGGCGTGCTCGCCGGAGATCCGCGGTTCACCGTCACCGGAGGCTCGGCCACGCTACACGGCGTGGACCTGCTGGCCCTATCGCCCGAAAACCGCTCCCACGAGGGCCTGTTTCTCTCCTTCCAGTATCCGGTGGAGATTCCCGGCGTGTCGATGGTGAATTTCATGCGTGCGGCCGTCAACGCCAAGCGCGCCTATCTGCACCAGGAGCCTCTCTCGGCCAGCGAATTTCTCAAACTCATGCGCCAGAAGCGCGCCATCGTAGAGCTCGACAACAAGCTGGCGTCGCGCTCCGTGAACGAGGGCTTCAGTGGCGGCGAGAAGAAGCGAAACGAGATTTTCCAGATGGCTGTGCTTGAGCCGCGCCTGAGCATCCTGGACGAGACCGACTCGGGCCTCGACATCGATGCCCTGCGCATCGTGGCCGGCGGAGTGAACAAGCTCAAGACCGAGCACAACGCCACCATCGTGATCACCCACTATCAGCGCCTGCTCGACTATATCCGCCCGGATTTCGTGCACATTCTATATAAAGGACGCATCGTCTACAGCGGTGGCCCCGAACTGGCCCTGGAGCTTGAAGAAAAGGGCTATGACTGGATCAAACAACAGGTGGACAATGAGCAGCAGTAACGCACTCGACCAGTATATCGAGCTCTACGAGGCTCAGCGCGAGGCTATCGACGCCCGCGCGCCCGAGGCGCTCAACCGCCTGCGGCCGGCGGCTCTCGAGGCTCTGCGCGCCGCAGGGCACCTCCCCCGCAAGGGCGACGAAGGCTATGCCCGCACGGATGTGGACGCGATGTTTGCGCCGGACTACGGCATCAACATCATGCGCGTGCCCTCGCCCGTCGACGTAGCTGCATCGCTGCGCTGCGACGTGCCGAATATCAGCACACTGATGGGCGTGGTGGCCGGCGATGAATTCCGCCCCACGGCATCGCTGCTGCGCAATCTGCCCGCGGGAGTGACATTGTGCACGCTGTCGCAGGCGCAACGCGAAATGCCCCGCGTGCTCGACCGCTATCTGGGGCGCCTCTCGGCAGCAGCCGCTACCGATACCGCCGCGCAGCTCAACACCCTTCTGGCGCAGGACGGCGTGCTGCTCCACGTGGCCGCCGGAGTGGAATGCGAGAAGCCTCTGCAGCTCGTCAACATCTTCAATGCCGGCGTGCCCTCGCTGGCCCCCCGCCGCGTGCTTGTGGTGGTGGAGGCCGGAGCTTCGGCACGGCTGCTGGTGTGCGACCACTCGCAGCGGCCCGACGTGGACTACCTCTCGGATGCCGTCACGGAAATTTTCCTCGAGGACGGTGCGCGCCTCGACTACTACAACCTTGAGGAGAGCACCCCGCGCACCCGTCGCGCGGCCGCGCTTTTCGCTTCTCTGGGGTCCCACGCCCGCATCAGTATCAATGCCACCACCCTGCAGGGAGGCACCACGCGCAACAACTGCACGATCGACCTCAACGCACCCGGCGCCGAGGCCTCGGTGGCCGGAATGGTCACCGGCAGCGACGCGCAGCACACCGACAACTACACCCTGGTGCGCCACCACGCACCCCGGTGCAACAGCACCCAGCTGTTCAAATACATCCTTGACGACGACGCTTCAGGCGCTTTCGAGGGGCTGATACAGGTGGACCACGGAGCAGCCTTCACCGAAGCGTTCCAGACCAACCGCAACCTCCTTGCGAGCGACCGCGCCACCATGCACACACAGCCGCAGCTCGAGATATACTGCGACGAGGTGAAGTGCGGCCACGGCGCCACCACCGGCCAGCTCGACGCCCGCGCGCTCTTCTACATGCGCTCCCGCGGCATCCCCGAGGCCGAGGCCCGCAAGATGCTCATGGAGGCCTTCATGGCCGATGTGATCGACACCATCACCCTACCCTCACTGCACGAACGCCTGCGCATGCTCGTGGAGCGCCGCCTCAGCGGCGACCGTCGCGGCTGCGGCGACTGCTCGGCATCGTGCCCCACCCCCGCTATAGTGAAATGAGAGCCGAAGCCTACGATACCGACGCGCTGCGCGCGCAGTTTCCCATCCTCCGGCGCACCGTGGGCGAGGCCGGCGCGCCGCTGGTGTATCTCGACAACACCGCCACATCGCAGACCCCCGGCTGCGTGGTGCAGGCCATAGTGGACGGCTACACCCGCACCAAGGCCAACGTGCACCGCGGCGTGCACACCCTCTCGCAGGAGGCCACAGACGCTATGGAGGCCACGCGGCGCCGCGTGCAGCGCTTCATCGGCGCGGAAAGCCACGAGGAAATCATCTTCACCCGCGGCACCACCGAAGCCATAAATCTCGTTGCCGCAAGCTATTGCAGCCTGTTACAGCCGGGCGATGAAATCCTCGTCACGGTGATGGAACACCACTCCAACATCGTGCCCTGGCAACTCGCTGCCGAGCGCTATGGCCTCAAGGTGAAGGCTGTGCCACTGAACGACGACCTGTCCACGCTCGACCTCGATGCCTACGCCTCGCTGCTGGGCCCGCGCACGCGCGTGGTGGCCTTCACCGCCGTGAGCAACGTGCTGGGCACCGTCAATCCCGTGCGCCGCATGGTGGATATGGCCCATGCCGCCGGCGCCGTCGTGCTGGTCGACGCCGCCCAGGCCGTGGCCCATGAGCGCGTCGACGTGCGCGCATGGGATGCCGATTTTCTGGCATTCTCGTCCCACAAGATGTACGGTCCCACGGGAGTGGGCGTGCTCTACGGCCGCCGCGGGCTTCTCGACCGCATGCCGCCCTATCAGGGTGGCGGAGAGATGATAGCCCATGTGGATATAGAGAGTTCCACCTGGGCGGATCTCCCCTTCAAATTCGAGGCCGGCACACCCGACTTCGTGGGCATCGCCGCCTTCCACAAGGCCATAGACTGGATGGAGAGTACAGGCATAGAAGCCATCGCCGCCCACGAGGAAAGCCTGCTGCTGCGAGCCGAGAGCGAGCTCGCCACGCTTCCCGGCGTGCGAATATTCGGCCGCGCGCCCGGCAAATGCGCCATAATCAGCTTCCTGATGGGCACCGAGGCCTCGGCCTACGACATCGGCATGCTGCTCGACCAGATGGGCATAGCCGTACGCACCGGCCACCACTGCGCCCAGCCCCTGATGCGCGCGCTTGGCGTGAGCGGCGTGGCCCGTGCATCCTTCGCCGCCTACAACACCCCCGCCGAAGTAGACGCCTTCATCGCCGCCCTGCGCCGCATCCACAAGATTTTCCGCTTAGGCTGATTATACGATCTATAAGACTTATAAATCTTATAAAACTTATAAACTGTATGATCCTCCCCGCTATCGCAGGATGCCGGATGAGGCTCCGGATTGCTGCGAGGCTTCGCCGCCGGTCTTGATTTTCTTGCCGAAACCTATGGTGCAGGTGGCGGAGAGAAGGATAAAGCAGTGGTAGCTGGTGTTGAAGTAGGTGCGGGTCACGTCGTAGGCGGCAGTGCTCATCTCGGAAGTGGCAGCGCGCCAGTCCCAACGGAAAGGATTCGTGAGACGGCACTGCACGCTCCACGTGCCGTTGCCCCAGCCCGCGATGGCCACATAGGAGGATCGCTCGCGGGTGCGCGTACCGCTCATGATACCGCCGTCGTAAATTAAAGGCGACTGATACTGAAGCCCGAAATTCCATGATCCCGTATAGTACCAGGCCTGGAGATGCCAGGTGAGGCAGCCGCGCGTCCAGCCATAGGGAGCCCCGTGGTGCACTATGCGGTGGCCGATCTGGCCGTTGACCATGAGCTTGCGGCCTAAGAGGTGCACGGTGCCGTTAGCGCCGTAGAACCAGTTGGAATACCCTCCGGCATCCTGCGTGATGGTGCGGATCACCCCGGAGGATGTGGCCTCGTAGTCGAATGCAAAGCGGTTAGCGACGAAATATCCGTAGCCGAAGAAGGAGAAGTTCAGGCCGTTGCGCGGCATCCACACGTAGCGGGTGTTGAAATCGTAGCTGCGGTAGCACGTGAGATCCGGATTGCCGGTGTAGCTGAAAAGCGGATTGGATTGTATCACGGCCTCGCTGCGGTAGGTGGACGCGGGCGTCCACACGGCGTGGTGAAAATCTACGCTCACGGAGCTGCGGCTGCTGAAGGAATATTGCAGGGAGGCGTCCACCCAGGGCTGGGTGGTATGCTCCGTGGTACTTCCGTACTTTATGCGCTCCAGGTTGCATCCGGCGCCAAGAAGTGCGCTGAGCTTGTCGTTGCGGTAGTTGTACATCAGGCCCGGGCCGAGGCGGACGATGGTGAGATGGTCGGCGGCATTGGCAGTGCCGGTGTAGCTCGTGCGGTTGTCGTTCACATAGCCGTTGCACAGCAAGGTGATCTCGCCCGCGCCACCGAAATTGCGGTTGAAGCGCACCGACAATGTGGCGCGGTGGGTATGGTCCCCGGCGCCGTTGAGATATTGCCCGGCACCTTCGGTGTAGAGCGAGTTGCGCAGCGTGTGCGAATAGGAATAATACGGATTCACGGTGAGTGTGCTCCGGTGGGGCAGGATAAAATTCCAGTAGCCCGAATACGTCACGGATGCATCGCGGCTGTCGTCGCGGCTCGAGAAGTCGGATGAGGGAAAATCCGCCGGCTCATAGCGCACGCTGCCAGCCGAGGAATGCACCGGCTGATAATTGAAATTGGCGCCTATGGTATTGCTCAGAGTGATTTTATCTGAAGTGTAGAGAGCCTTGAACGTGGGCCACAGGTTGCGGTGGCGCACGCGCACCGACGCGGCATCAGCCGTGGTGACGCGCTCAAACTGCTTCATGCCGTCCTCCGGCTGCGGCAGGCGGAACGTTTCGGTGGTGTTTTCATACAAGTGGTCGTTGGCCGAGTAATAGCCACCCACAGCCAGGTCGAAGGTCATGCGCCCGCGCTGATACTTGGCGTAGAGATTGAGCTGGCCCGCGTTTGAGATAAAAAACTCATTGGCATAGGCCTTCACGTAGCCGCCGTATTCGTATCGCTGCATCACGAAGTTGATCACGTGCTCCTTGCCCAGGAAGCGCGGATCGGACGGAAAGTCGTAGTATTCCACCTTTTTCACGTCGGCCATGCACATGCCGCTGAGGTCCTGCTCGGTGGCTGGCACCGAGTCGATAAACAGGCTCACGGCCTGGCCGGAAGCGGTGGTCACGGTCTGGCCCGTCACCATTCCCAGTTGCGGGATGGCCATGTGGCCCAGGAGTTCGGGGCCCGTCTGGGCGGAGTTTTTCTGCCTGGATGTGGGGATGTAGGTCGACACCGCGGGCGCCGTGCGCTGCAGCTGCGCCTCCACCACCACCTCGTGGAGCTCAGTGGCCGCTGCGGAGTCCGGCAGCTCCAGGGCAAGAGCCACCGGGGCGGCGAGCAGGAGCGCCGCCGCAATCATGGATTTTTTCATAAAAGTGCGCGGGGAGGGCTGCCGATGCCGCGGAGGCATCAGCAACTAATTGTGATTCAACGATGTATAGAGTAGATTATTTAAAGGCTTCCGGATCGCTCTGCACAAACAGGCGCACGCTGCCGTCGGCTTCCTTGTAGAAACCGATGTTGATGGTATAGCCGTTGTTTACGATATTAAGGATGGTATAATGCTTCTCGCCGTCCCAGCGGTCCACGCAGTTTCCGGCCACCTTGCGGTCTTGCTCCACGGCTTTTTCGATATCTTTCTCGAGCTTGGGATTGTTGCTGAACGACACGCTGCGGAAATAGTTGCCGGGCTGCGTCACTATAGTGAGCTCATGGCCGGGGCTGCGCAGGTCTTTTCGGTCAAAAATCTTTTCGCATGCGAGATTGGGGGATGCTGCGTGGCAAACTACGGAGATGATAAGTGTGAGCGCGATGGTGATTATCTTTTTCATAGCTGTTCAATTGTTTTTGGAAATTATACTTGTGCTCTCGGCCTGCAGTGCCGCAGCGGTGTTGATTGTCTTAGCCATCATGGCCATGCACTCGGATTGAGTGGCGAGGGCCGCGGCGGCGGCTTCGTCGGTATCGAGCCGCTTGCCGTCCACATATACTATATAGGGTGCGCTGCCAAGGCTTCCCTGGGAGGCAGCCGCATGGCGGATGAGCGGGATGGCGGCGCCGGCTGCCAGCGCAATGCACGCAGCTGTGGCGCACCACCTGAGCCACAGGCGGCGCGGAGCTTTCTTCTCCTCGCGGGCGGGGGCGCATGCCTCGATGGCTGTTGTGGCCATCATCGTCTCGCGGGCTTCGTCGATTATGGGCGAAGAGATATCGCACGAGCCCAGCACGATTTCGAGCTCCTTTTCCTGCACCTTGGTAAGTCTGCAATCAAGATAGGCTCTGGCAAGGGCTTCCAGCTCTTTTGTGGTGAACATATTCTGATCGAGATTCATAATTCCAGTTTTTTATATTGTTGGCGAAGAATTTTGCGGGCGCGACACATGTGCATTCTCACGGCATCGATGCTCATACCCAGTTGCTCGGCTATCTCGCTGTATTCCAGCTCCTGATCCACGGCAAGGCCGAACACTTGCCGCTGCACCGGCGTGAGATGCCTGAATAGTTCCATGCGCAGACTGTCGCCGTCCGGCACATATCGCGGCTCCACGGCAATCTCCGGCGTCTCCACTCCGGTGAGGGGCCGGCGGCGGCGCAGCTTGTTGATACACACGTTTTTCAGCACGGCGAAGAGCCTGTAGCGCGCCTCATCGTAGCTGTCGGGGCTGCGTGCCTCCAGCAGGTTGCAGAAGGCATCCTGCACGGCGTCGCTGGCCTCCGCATCATCATTGAGCAGGCGGCTCGCCACGAAGTGTAGCTTGTTTTGCAGGCGGCAAAACGCATCTGTGAGCAATTCTGTTCCCATACGCCTATAATACAACCGCGCCGCCCGTTCATAACAGCACGACCCCCAAAATTACAAAAAAATCTCCAGGCGGCCATAAATGCTCAATAATGTATTTGTAGACGCGCCGTAGAGCGCGTCCCGAGTATAGCCGCGGCGGTAAGCGCCTTAATGGCGCGCACCCCGCGGTTTATCAGATACCTACCTTTCCTCCCCCTCCTACGCGGGTTTCGATTGATCCTCCATCATGCAGCCGATAAAAAGATAGCCCGGGCGTGCCGGGCTATCCCACCTTTTTCAGGTTACATAGAATGAATAATCTTAAGGCTATCTACACCACTTTTATTTCTGAAAAACTTTCTTGGCCGTGCCGTCCGAGAAACGCACTACCATTAGGCCCTTGAAGTTTTCATCAACCGGCGTTCCCGATAAATCAAATCGTCCGGTTATTGTCTTTTCCGAAGCCGATGATATCTCGCTGATGCCGGATGACTGTTGCAAATTCCAAAACTTCCCCCAAACCGGATGCGAGCGATACTCTTCTATCGCTTCATCGGGTACTACTACATTCATATTCATGTACTGAGCGTTTGTCATCTCCGATAGGGTTGGAGGTACCAACGCCAGGCTTTTGATAGTGGTGAGATAATTAAGTTTTTTTATATCTTGCACTTGAACACTCTTGACAGACTTGCCTAATATAAGTGTTTCAAGATTGACGACAGGGATATTTTCGTTTATTTCACGATCTATATAAAGCTCTTTGATTGTATTTGTCCAGTCTTCCCAGCGAAACATTGTAAACTCCTCATAGCCGTTATAATTGGTAAAACCTACTGCCAATACCTCAGGAGAATATAATATGCTAAACCGTTTTAAATTATCGCACCCTGAAAAAGTCACATAACTTGACCCCGAACGATGTTGTGATATCATAGCAACTGATCCCGGAATTTCCAGACATTCTAACTCTGAGCAACCGTAAAAAAGCCCATACTCTATTTTTTTCAGGGCATCAGATAAAATTATCTTTTTTAGAGCGTCACAATATTGGAAGGCATTATGCCCTATCGTTGTGACCGAATTAGGAATTGTTATAGATTCCAAAGACGTACACCCAGAAAATGCATACCTATTAATTCTTGTCACGGAGTTTGGGATATATACATGATGAAGCGAACTGCAACTTCCAAATGCGTAACTATTAATGTATGCCAGTGAATTAGGTATTATTACCGTTTCAAGAGAGGACCAATAAAACGCATACTCTCCGATTTTAGTCACCGAGTTTGGTATTGTTATAGATTCCAGAGACGTGCAGTAATAAAAAGCATAGTCGCCGATTGCAGTTACGGAGTTCGGGATTTCGATAGACGAGAGAGAAGTACATCCTCTAAAAGCCTCATATCCAATACCGGTTACAGATAATTTATGGTTGTTGTAGCTCACTTCCGACGGAATTTCTACATCTCCCTCGTATTTATTATCTCCTTTAGCAACCTCACATGTCATATCTGTTAACGAGGTTACTTTATAATACATCCCATCCACCTCAAAGTCGTAGGTGGATGCTGAAGTGGCTGCGCACAGCATTGTTACGAGCAGCCATAGCTTTTGAATGATTGATTTCATGAAGTTATTTATGATATATTAAGGTTGATTTATTATACCCTTGATATCCCTGATACCACGGACGATTGACCAAGTCGGCCAACTTGAATGCAATCTTGTGAGAAATATCATTGTTTACGAAAACCGAAATAGATTCGATGTTTTCACAAGCCTGTAAAATGGAAAGGAAGTATTCCCAAAACTCCCTATTGCTTGCAAGCTGTTTTTGGGGAGTAAGTATCTCCATTTGAATAAGACCATTGAGATTTTTTACAAGCTTGACCTCTTCTTCATCTATATAATTATCGTTTAGAAGTTCCTTTGCTTGCTCTAAAGCCCATTCGGAATTCTCTGATTCTTGTTCGTGTATTTGCGGGTTCTGAAATGGATGTAGAACCCATTGTACGTAAAGCCGCACGGAAGTAGGAGTCTCTATTTTGGGCATTCTATACACACGCCGCGTGGCTCACATCGTTGGCTATTAATTGATTTATAAAGAAAAAGCGTGAGAGCCATACTGTTTGCCCATCCCGCTATCAGAGGCTCTGGTATTGCCCATTGGAGTAGAATGAGCAAACTTGCAGAGCCTCACGCAGAATATGCTACGCGCCCATCCACAACGCTCACGCGCTGCGTCGGACGGAATATACATATCCACAAGGCATCTACCGTTTGCTTCAATCTTGACTCCAATTGAAATTTACCAGATTTCTGATAGCCAAGAAGAGCGTCGAGTAAACGCTTTTCATATTGTCTTTTACAGTCCCACCCACATTGCCCCAGACCGGGGCTCTGCGATTCGGTCTGCAACTGCAAATTTACAACTAATTTTCAAATCTGAAAATATTTTCCTAAATAATGGGCGAAAAAATGAGAGCGGCTCCCGCTCGCTACATTATTATTATATGTGTTTCTTCTATTGCTTTTTGAGCTTTTGTATCTTGCGTTTGAGGGAGCGCTTTTAAAAGCGCCCCTACTGCTTGGTTTATACTCGCTTAACTATTTCTCTGCGGCTTTGCGCGAGGTTCCCATTAAATGCCGCATCCTCAGACTACTTCTTTATACGAATGTATACGCATTTTTGAGGCCTTGTATCGCTTGGATAATCAATGATTTGAAAAAAAATACAAAGGTATGGCGGGATTCACTGGCTGTATCGTGACCTTAAAGCTGAATTTCCTGAACAGACGGGATTCTCATCTACGAATATAAAATACATCAAACGATGGTATGAATTTTATAATCAGGAAAATACAAATCGTCACCAAATTGGTGACGATTTTGAATTACAAAGAATTATAAACTCTATACGAAATGAGATTAACCGCGCCAGAATTATAGCCTCAATATCGCGCATTATTCGTAACTTTGCGGCATGATGAAGATTCCGAACCTCACTCCGCTGCTGCGGCCTGTGTTTGCCGGGCGTGTGCGCGCCGCGCGCTCCTGGGAGGGCAATGTGCGACGCGTGCAGGAAGAGCAGCTGCGCCGGCTGCTGCACCTGGCGCGCCACACCGCCGCCGGCGAGCGCCATGGCTTCAAGGCCATCAACTGCTATGAGAAGTTTGCCGCCACGGTGCCCGTGAGCGAATACGCCGACATCCGCGCCGACGTGATGCGCATGGTGGCCGGCGAGCGCGATGTGCTATGGCCGGGCCGCTGCCGCCGCTTCGCCCAAAGCTCGGGCACGAGCGACGGCAAGAGCAAATTCATCCCCGTGACGGACCACTCGCTGCGCCTCAACCACTACCCCGGAGCGCGCGACGTGGTGGCCCACTACCTGCATCTCTACCCCGACAGCCGCATATTCTCCGGCAAGGCGTTCATCCTGGGCGGCAGCTTCGCCAACGAACTGAGCGACGTGCCGCCGGGCGTGACCGTGGGCGACCTCTCGGCTAATCTCATCGACGCCATGAATCCGGCCGTAAACCTGCTGCGCGTGCCCTCCAAACGCGTGGCCCTGATGGCCGACTGGCACGAGAAGCTCCCTGCTCTCATCGACGCCGCCATCGGGCAAGACATCACCAATCTCTCGGGCGTGCCGTCGTGGTTCCTCACCCTGCTGCGGCAGGCGCTGGAGCGCACCGGTGCCACCACCGTGCACGACATCTGGCCCAATCTCGAGGTATTCTTCCACGGCGGCATCTCCTTCGTGCCTTACCGCGAGCAATACGCACGAATCACCGACCCCTCGCGCATGCGCTACCTCGAGACCTACAACGCCTCGGAGGGCTTCTTCGCCACGCAGGACGTGCGCGAGCCCGGCACGATGCGCCTGCTGCTGGACACGGGCGTGTTCTACGAATTCTTGCCTCTCGATGCCGTGGGCGAGCGCTTCCCCGAGGCCGTGCCGGCATGGAAGGTGGAGCCCGGACGCACCTACGCCCTGCTGATCACAGCGCCAAACGGCCTGTGGCGCTACGCCATAGGCGACACCGTGCGCGTCCACTGCGCCGACCCGCTGCGCATATCCATTGCCGGACGCACCCGCAGCTTCATCAACGCATTCGGCGAGGAGCTGATGGTGCACAACGCCGACGCCGCCATCGCACGCGCGGCCGAAGCCACAGGCGCGCAGGTGCTCAACTACACCGCCGCACCCGTTTTCGCCACCGAGCACACCCGCGGACGCCATCAATGGCTCATCGAATGGGCGGTGCCCCCGACCGATACCGGCATCTTCGCCCGCGTGCTCGACGAGGCCCTGCAGCAAGTCAACAGCGACTATCAGGCCAAGCGTTCCGGCACTATCTTCCTGGACCCGCCGGCCATCACCACGGCCACGCCCGGCCTCTTCGACCGATGGCTGGAATCCACGGGCAAACTGGGCGGACAGCGCAAGGTGCCCCGCCTGCACAACGACCGCTCCGTGATTGACCGGCTCCTGGAAATAAACTGAGCTGTAGCAAATTTGTAACATTAAATTTTAAAACAGTTGTAGTAGCTAAAGTGGCTATTATCAATTGTTTATGCCATGTTTGAAAAATATTTTCATTTTTCTCGAACTTTTTCTGAGAATTTTCGCAACTAATTTGTAACACCATTGTTATATTTGCAAAGTCAAAACGATACAACTCACAATTCT
>CAMWRI010000040.1 GCA_947176585.1 uncultured Porphyromonadaceae bacterium | reverse complement strand
AAGGCTATTCGTCGGCAGCGTCAGATGTGTATAAGAGCCAGGTGCAGCAATACGGCATGAACGCCTCACAAGAGAACGCAGCCCAGATTGCCACGATGCTCGGCAAAGTGATGGACGGCCAGACGGGAGCGCTCAAACGATATGGCTACACCTTCAACGACGCCCAAGAAGAAATTTTAAAATATGGAACTGAGGCAGAGCGGGCGGCAGTTCTCTGCGACGTATCTCTCTTAATAAGGGGGGAGGGAGATCACATATCATCCAGTTCTTCGGCGGTACGTTCCAGCAGGCTTGCCGCCAGCGTATCGGCGCTGTGGATGATCGATACAAGGGGGTAGAGTTTGCGGGCGGTGTCGTAGCTGCGGGTGTCCTCCAGGCTGTTCATATTTATGCCCCATGCGCCCATGTGCCAGCGTATGGCCAGCATCTCGTCGTCGTTGAGCACCAGTCCGGCACAGAGAAGCCATATCACGCTTTTCTCGCCGTGTCCCATCGGGAAACTGCGGTAGCTCACCTTGTAGCCTTCGCTGTCCACCCAGTTGCCCAGCTGGTCGCGGCGTTTCTTGGTGGTGCGTTTGTATATGTCGGCCTTGCACACATCGTGAAGCAGGGCGGCTAATGCTATGCTTTCGGGTTTTACTTCCGATGCGAGCGAAGGCTCCAGCTCTTTCATGCTGTTGTACACGGCCATAGCCGCGTGGTAAGTATTGAGCGAGTGCCGCACGAGGCCGCCGGCGGTGTTGAGATGATGACCTGCGGAAGCCGGAGCCTCGAAAAAACCGAGTTTGTCCAGATCTTCCAATACATAGTCAATACCTTCTCGGCCGGTGTTCCTCAGCAGTGTCTCAAACTCTTCTCTATCTTTAGCTTTGTCCATAATTTGTAATTTCGCGCAAATATCCGTAAATTTGCGCGAAATACCAAAATTAATTGAATAATTGATGAACCTTAAATCCACTGTCCTTGCGCTTCTGGCTTCCACTGCCGGTCTTTGCGCATCGGCCGCTCCGGCGGCAACGTCGACTGTGCAGCTTTTGCCGAATGCCGACGCACCTGTGATCAAGAAAGAAATTTACGGCCAGTTTGCCGAACATCTGGGACGCTGTATCTACGGCGGTATCTGGGTAGGTGAGGAATCCGGTATTCCCAACACTCAGGGCTATCGCACCGATGTGCTGAATGCGCTGCGTGAGCTTCATGTGCCCGTGCTCCGTTGGCCCGGCGGTTGCTTCGCTGATGAGTATCATTGGATGGACGGCATCGGTCCGCACGACAAGCGCCCGGTTATGGTCAATACCAACTGGGGAGGCACCGTGGAGGACAACTCCTTCGGCACAAACGAATTTTTCAACTTCTGCGAGCTTTTGGGCTGTGAGCCCTATCTGAGCGGCAACGTTGGCAGCGGTACGGTTGAAGAACTGGCCAAGTGGGTGGAATATATCACTGCTGCCGATGGTCCCATGGCCGAGCTTCGCAAGGCCAACGGTCGCGAGAAGCCCTGGCGCTTGAAATATCTGGGTGTTGGCAATGAAAGCTGGGGTTGCGGAGGCAACTTCACCGCCGATTTCTATGCCAATGTGTATCGTCGCTATCAGACCTACTGCCGCGATTTCTCCGGCAATCGTCTATATAAGATTGCATCCGGAGCGAATGCCGGCGATTATAACTGGACCGAAGTGCTCATGCGCGATGCCATGCACCAGTTCAACGGCGTGTCGATGCACTACTACAGCGTGGGCGACTGGAACTCCAAAGGCTCTGCCACCGTGTTCGATGCCTCCGACTACTACCGCACACTTGCTATATGCCTCGACATGAAGACGCTCGTGGAACGTCACAGCGAGATTATGGATCGCTTCGATCCCGAGAAGAGAAAGGGCCTGATGGTGGACGAGTGGGGCACTTGGTGGGAAGTTGAGCCCGGTACGAATCCCGGCCACCTTTATCAGCAGAACACCATGCGCGACGCTATCGTGGCAGCCCTAACCCTCAATATCTTCCATGATAATGCCGCCCGCGTGCACATGGCCAACATCGCCCAGCTCGCCAATGTGCTTCAGGCTATGGTGCTCACTCAGGACGCCGAGATGGTGCTCACACCCACCTACTACGTGTTCAAGATGTACGTGCCTCATCAGGACGCGCGCCTCGTGCCTCTGGCTGTGACCACAGCCACCCGCAGCATCGAAGGCCGCAACGATGTGCCCGAGGTGAGCGCCACGTGCTCCGAAAAGGATGGTGTGTATACTATTTCGCTCACCAACACCTCTCTCGAAAAGGGTAATGACGTGGCCGTAGACCTGGCGGCACTCAAGCTCAAGGTGCAGGGTGCTGAAATCCTCACCGCCGCCTCCGTGAACGACTATAACGACTTCGGTAAGCCCGAGGCTGTAACCCTGAAGTCATTCAAGGACGCCAAAATCAAGGACGGCAAACTCAACGTGTCGATGCCTCCCATGTCTATCGTCACCATTTCGCTGAAATAAAATACATTAAAGAATTTGTAAGCCCTGCTGCGCATGGAAAGTCGCAGCAGGGCTTATTGATTTAAATACACCCCGGTAGCCGTGACAGAAGTTGCATTATTACGTCGCTTATTAATATTTAATATGTTGTGGAATGTAGTTTTGTCAAAAAAAATCATTAATTTTGTGGGTAAATACCTGAAACAGACATGACCGACACAGATACACCCGAAATAATGCCCGACGAGCCGGGAAATGCACCCGTCAATTTCGACCCCACGGCCGATGTGGTGCGCCACAGGCTTCAGGGAATGTTTCGCAACTGGTTTCTCGACTACGCGTCGTATGTGATTCTGGAGCGTGCGGTGCCACATATAGACGACGGACTCAAGCCGGTGCAACGCCGCATTCTGCACTCTATGAAGACTCTCGATGACGGCCGCTTCAACAAGGTGGCCAATATCGTGGGCAACACCATGCAGTACCATCCTCACGGAGATGCGTCCATCAATGATGCGCTCGTGCAACTGGGCCAGAAAGACCTGCTGGTGGAGACACAGGGCAACTGGGGCAACATCCTCACGGGTGCCTCGGCGGCAGCCGGACGTTATATTGAGGCGCGCCTCTCCACATTCGCCCTCGACGTGCTATATAATCCCAAGGTCACGGAATGGACGCTCAGCTACGACGGTCGAAAGAAAGAACCCGTGACACTGCCAGCCAAATTTCCGCTCCTGCTTGCCCAGGGAGCCGAAGGTATCGCTGTGGGACTGTCGTCGAAGATTCTTCCTCACAACTTCAACGAAATTCTCGATGCGGCCGTCGCGTATCTGCGTGACGAGCCGTTCGAGCTGCTGCCGGATTTCGTAACCGGCGGTTTTATCGATGTTTCGCGTTACAACGACGGCAAACGAGGCGGTGTGGTGAAGGTGCGCGCCAAAATAGAAAAGGTGGATAATCGCACTCTGGCCGTCACCGAGATTCCTTTCGGACGTACCACCGGTGCCGTTATCGACAGCATACTCAAAGCCTTCGAGAAGGGCAAGATCAAAATTCGCAAAGTTGACGACAATACAGCCGAAACAGCCCTGATACTCGTACATCTGCAGCCGGGCACTTCGAGCGATAAGGCTATCGACGCGCTCTATGCCTTCACCGACTGCGAGGTGAGCATCTCGCCCAACTGCTGTGTGATCAGTAATGAGAAACCGGTGTTTTTGGGTGTGAGCGATGTGCTACGCCACAGCGTGGACACCACAATGGCCATCCTGCGCAACGAGCTTGAGATCAAACTGGGAGAGCTGCGCGAGCAACTGATGTTTGCCTCGCTCGAACGCATCTTTATCGAGGAACGCATATATAAGGACGAGGAATATGAGCAGGCTCCGCACATTGATGCTGCCGTGGAGCACATCGACGGGCGTCTGGACCCCTTCAAAGGTGCTTTCGTGCGCGAGATCACACGCGATGATATTCTGCGCCTGCTTGAAATCAAGATGAAACGCATCCTCCGCTTCAGCGCCGAGGAGGCCGACGAGCAAATTTCGCAGTTGCGCGGACAGATTGCCGATACCGCCGACAAGCTCGACCATATTGTGGAATATACCATCGAATGGTATGAGGGGCTGAAGCAGAAATATGGTGATAATTATCCCCGTCGCACCGTTGTGCGCAATTTCGACAATATTGAGGCTGCCAACGTGGCGGAGGCAAACGAAAAGTTGTACTTCAACCGCGAAGAAGGCTTCATTGGCACCGCTCTCAAAAAAGACGAGTTCATATGCAACTGTTCGTTGCTCGATGAGGTGATAATTTTCTACAAAGACGGTCGCTACAAGGTGGTGAAAGTGCAGGAAAAGTTGTTCGTGGATAAAAATGTGCTTTACATCAATGTGTTCAAGCGCAACGACACCCGCACCATCTACAATGTGATATATCAGAATGGCCGTGGAGGTGCCTACTATATGAAGCGCTTCGCGGTCACTGGCATTACCCGCGATCGTGAGTATAACCTCACTCCCGGACAGCCTGGGAGCCGTATAGTATGGTTCTCGGCCAATCCAAACGGTGAGGCAGAGGTGGTGAAGGTTGTGCTCAAACCCAAGGCACGGCTCGTGAAATTGCAGCTCGACGTGGACTTCTCGCAGCTTGCCATCAAGGGCAAGCAATCCCTGGGTAATCTCGTGACGAAGAACGAGGTGGCACGTTTCTCCCTCAAGGAACGGGGAGTGTCGACGCTCGGCGGCCGCGATGTGTGGTTCGACCGTGATGTGTTGCGTCTCAACTACGATGGTCGTGGCGATTATCTGGGTGAATTCAAGGGCGATGATCTGGTGTTGGTGGTGCTTCGCAACGGAGAGTTCTATACCACGAGCTTCGATGCTACGAACCATTATGAGGAAGATATTCTTCTTATAGAGAAACTGCGCCCGGATGTGGTGTGGACCGTGATTCTGAACGACGCTGACCAGGGCTATCCATATATAAAGAGGTTCTCTTTCGAAGTGTCGCCGCGCAAGCAGCGCTGGCTCACCGACAACGAGGCATCTACTCTCATTGCCATGAGCGATAAGCCGGGAGCGATGTTCCGTGTGACATTTGCTGCTCCCGCCGATTTCCGCGATCCGCTGGAAGTGGATGCTGAGGAATTCATTGGCGTGAAGAGCTTCAAGGCTCGCGGTAAGCGCCTCACCACTTATGCCGTAGCATCCGTCGAGGAACTTGAGCCCAAATCAATGCCTGCGGATGAAGAGGATAATCCCGTTACGATCGCATCTGAAAACGGTGCGCAGTATGAAGCAGATGCAGATCCGGCTCCCGATACTTCCGACGATGAGGTGCGCGATGAACTCACCGGGCAGCAACGATTATTCTGATACGTTTCATGCGCAATGCCATAATCGCCATATTACTGATGCTTGCAAGCGTCCATGCGGCCCTTGCCTCGGAATGCGTCGATTCCGTGGAAATGACCAAGCCCTACCGCCCTGTGCTGAGTGCCTACACAGCGGGTCTTGGCTCTGCCCATGTGTGCAACACGTATCTCACGCCGCTGCATTACTCCGGCTGGAGCGCCACGCTCAACTATGAGCGGATGCAGGCAATGGGCTTTGACCCTGAACGATGGGTTATGCAACTGGGACTGCAAGCTAAGTTCGACGACGCTCATAATCCGGCCCGGAACGCCACAATGTGGGGTATTGAGGCCGAACTATCATGGGCTATGCTCCGCCGGCACCGCATTAATTCATGCCCCAGGCTCCAACTGTATTGGGGCGGCTTTACGGCGGCACGCGGCGGCACGCTGCTGCTTATGCGCAACGGCAATAACCCCGCTCAGGCTATTGGAGCGTGGTCTATGGGAGCAGAAGTCGCAGCAGCATATAATTTAAAAATTAAGCGGCTTCCCGTGACGCTGCGATATCAGGCACGTATGCCTCTTGCCGGTGTGTTCTTTTCGCCGGACTATGGAGAGCTTTATTACGAAATCTTTTTGGGAAACCACAGCGGACTGGTGCATGCTGCATGGCCAGGAAATTATTTCCGGCTCGACAACCTCGCGACAGCCGATCTGCACCTTGGCAATACGGTGCTCCGTCTGGGCTATGCGTGCGATGTGTTTTCATCCAAGGTCTCGGGTATAGTGTCGCGCAATATTGCCCATCGCTTCGTGCTTGGCGTGGCCGTAGAGTGGCTCACGATAGGCCGCAGCCGTGGCATTGATCCTCACGCACGCATTATTTCGGCCATGTATTGATTATGAGAGTTTCAGGCATTATATCCGCAGCATTGCTATTGATGGCCATGTCTTCCTGCCACAAGGTGGAAGAATACCACGGGGGGCTATACGGCAATTTCGATGCCCTATGGAAGATTGTGGACGAGCATTACTGCTTTTTCGATGAGAAAAACGTGGATTGGAACGAGGCGCGCGAGCGATATCGCGCCATGCTTGATCCTGAAGGTATGGAGACCACGGAGTTCTTCAACGTGTGCGGGGCCATGCTTTCGGAATTGCAGGACGGACACGTGAATCTGTCGTCGTCGTTCAATACTTCCTATTATCGTAAGTGGTGGAGCGACTATCGCCAGAATTTCGATCTAAGGCTCGTGCAGGAGTATTATCTCGACTTCGACTATTCTCAGTCCGGTCCTCTCAGCTATAAGGTGCTCAACGACAGTATAGGTTATATGCGCGTGAGTACCATGGCATCGGGTATCACCCACGGGGCTCTGGATGTGTCGATTCTCGAGTTTGCCGATGCAGATTGTCCGGTGATCGTGATCGACGTGCGCGACAACGGCGGCGGCATGATGACGACAACCCAGACTCTCGTGGAGCGCTTTATCAACACCCGGACTCTCGTGGGGTATATCAGCCACAAGACCGGGCCTGGACACAACGAATTCTCGGAGCCGTATCCTTTCTACTACGACCCGGCTACGGGTCATATGAGATGGCTTCGCCCGGTGGTGATAGTGACGAACCGCAGCACGTTCAGCGCCGCCAACAGCTTTGTGAGTATCATGCGTCTGCTGCCCAACGTGCGCATTGTGGGAGATACCACCGGTGGCGGCAGCGGCATGCCTTTCTCTTCCGAGATACCTTGCGGCTGGGCCGTGCGCATGTCGGCGTGCCCGGTATATGATGCCGAGATGAATCTGACGGAGCACGGCGTGGACCCATCGCCGGGCTGCCGTGTGAATCTCGACCCGGAACTTGCGTTGCAGGGAAAAGACACCATACTTGAATTCGCTCTTGCGCTGGCGTCTGACTGGCGCTCATGGTATAAAAAACAATAACGATAAATATGAAAAAAATCACAATCGCTACCCTTCTCGCCCTCGTGGCGGCGGGTGCATCCGCTCAGGAAGCCAAGACCGACAGTGTGGAAGGCTTCGTATTCACCGATGATATTGTTATCCCGGTCACCTCCGTCAAGGATCAGAACAAGAGCGGCACTTGCTGGTGCTTCTCCGGTACATCGTTCTTCGAGAATGAAATCAGAAAGGCCGGCGGCGACTCACTCGACATCTCGGAGATGTTCACCGTGCGACACTGCTATCTCGACAAGGCCGACCGCTACGTGCGTATGTACGGACAGGCCAATTTCGGACCCGGCGGCAGCATTCTCGACGTTCCCTATGTGTGGGCCCACTATGGTGCTGTGCCCGAGGAAATTTACACGGGTCTGCAATACGGAGAGGACAAGCATGTGCACGGCGAACTGGACGGTGCGCTTAAGGCATATGTGGACGTGATGGTGTCCAAACCGAACAAGAAGCTCAGCACCGCCTGGCGCAAGGGCTACGAAGCTATCCTCGACGCTTATCTGGGCGAGGTCCCCGAAAAATTCACCTATAAAGGCAAGGAGTACACTCCGCAGAGCTACGCGGCATCGCTGGGTATAAACCCCGATAATTACGTGGCTCTTACATCGTTCACGCATCATCCTTTCTATGAGGAGTTTATTTTTGAGGTACCCGACAACTGGCTGTGGGCCAACTATATGAACCTGCCAATGGATGAGCTCAAGGCCGTTGTGGACAATGCTCTCGCAAACGGCTATACTGTGGCGTGGGCTGCTGATGTGAGCGAAGGCGGCTTCAAATGGACCGATGGTGTGGCTCTCATGCCCAAAGGCAAGAGCGAGGGCGACATGGATGGCACTGAGCTTTCCCGCTGGGTGCATCTCAGCGACAAGGAACGCCAGAATGAGAAATATGAGTTCAAAGGTCCGGTTGAAGAAGTGGAAGTGACGCAGGCCACCCGTCAGGAGTGGTTTGATAATCAGGAGACCACCGACGACCACGGCATGGAGATCGTGGGAACAGCCCACGATCAGAACGGCAACAGATACTATAAGGTTAAGAACTCCTGGGACACTAACCAGAAGTACGATGGCTACATCTACGTGTCGGAGCCTTTCTTCCTGGCCAAGACTCTTAATTTGCTTGTCAACAAAAAAGCTGTGCCCGCAGCTATTGCAAAGAAAATTAATCTGAAGTGAAAAGGATAGGGCTGCTCAGCGACACTCACTCATGCCTCGACGACCGTTACGCACTGCATTTTGCGAAATGTGATGAGTTGTGGCATGCGGGAGATGTTGGCGATGCAGGCCTGCTGCGGCATCTCGAAAGCATCGCTCCGGTTTTTCGCGGAGTGCGCGGCAATATCGATCACGGCGAAGTGGCACGCCGTCTGCCGGAGATTCAGCGATTCAGGGTAGAGGATGTGGACGTGCTCATGACTCACATAGCAGGATACCCCGGCCGGTATGCCCCGGGTATGGCAGGACTGCTCGACGCCGAGCGTCCGCGCCTTCTCGTGGCAGGCCACAGCCATATTCTCAAAGTTATGCCGGATCCGCTGCGGGATATGCTCTACATCAATCCCGGAGCTGCCGGATATCACGGCTGGCAGAAAGTGCGCACGCTCGTGCGTTTCACAATCGACGGCGCGGATATCCGAGATCTCGAAGTAATAGAACTTGCAAAAACACGATGAAACAAATTCTTTATATCATAGCGCTCATTATTCTTGTGGCCGGCTGTCGCACCAGTGAGGCCAATTACCGTTCGGCCTATGAAAAAGCAATTGCCGGACGCGATGAATCAGCTCCGGTGGACTCCACGATTTATGGTGTGGTTCGCCGCCAGATCCGCACCACTATGCTAAGCACCGGCACCGACACCGCCCAGTTGCGCGTGATGCACATAAGCGTCACGCCGGATGAAGGCGAGAAGCAGGTGCACCCCGACGTAAATACTGGCTATGGAGTAGTTGCAGGTCAGTTCAAGACGCTTTTCAACGCTCGCTCGCTGTGCAGCCGCCTGCGCGAAGCCGGCTATCCCGATGCTTTCGTAGTGCAGACCGCCGAGCCGTACTACTATGTGATTGCCGCATGGCTTCCGGAAGGAAATGCCGCCGTGGCAGCGGTTAAGGAACTCAGGGAAAAAACTCCGGTGGCGATGCGCAAGCCGTTGCCTTATCTGTTAAAAGCTGCCGGCCGCTGATGTCGCGCTTCATCTCCGTATTCCTGTTCTGCCTGGTGTCCGTAGCATCAATAGCCTCGGACTACGGAATCGTGGGCCGTTGGCGCACCACGGGCCCTGCGGATTGTGAATTTGAAATCAAGCCATCAACCACAGCTCCGGATAGCTACGACATGCTGGTTGTGAACTGTGCCGATATGTCGGTTTTTCCCGGAACATCAATAGGCACGCTGCACACCACGCCCACTCCGGGGCGCTTTCTGGCGCGTATATCATCGCATCCTGAGAGGGCCGGAGCAAAAAAGGTGGATGTTGTCATCAATCTGGGCGACGAAGGCAACCTCACGTTTCAGGCCTTCAAGAAAGGCAAGCGCATCAACCTGTGGCGACTTCTGCCGTATATGTTCCGTGTCACCATAGAGAAGGAAGATTCACGGCCCGCGGGAGTGGACGGTGCCGTGCGTGTGGGTAGGGGCGACCTCACAAGATTTCGCGTGCTGTGAACCATTTGGTGATCCGAAGCGTTTAAAAGAAAAATCGCTTAATTGAATCTCTATGGAAACCAAAAGTATAAAAGGAACACGCACCGAGCAAAATGTGCTCGCTGCTTTTGCAGGTGAAAGTCAGGCCCGTACGCGTTACACTCTCTTTGCCGAAAAGGCTCGGGAAGAAGGATACGAACAGATTGCGGCTATTTTTCTCGAGACGGCAGAGCAGGAACTCACCCACGCCCGCACATTCTTCAATCTTCTTGAGGGAGGTACGGCTCAGGTAAAAGCCGGTTATCCCGCCGGAGTGGTGGGCGATACGCGCACCAACCTTGCCGAAGCAGCTGCCGGTGAGCGGGAGGAATGTAGCGACTTATACGAAAATTTCTCCCGCATAGCGCAGGAAGAAGGTTTCCCCGCGATTGCAAACACATTCAAGCTCGTGGCGCGCGCGGAGCAGGTGCATGAGCAGCGTTATCAGCGCCTTCTCGAGCGCCTCGAAAGCGGTACCGAGTTTTCTTCGGAAGAACCCATCGAATGGTATTGCCGCAAGTGTGGCTTCGTAGTGGAGACGAAAGATGCTCCCCGCCGCTGCCCTGTGTGCGGTGCTCCCCAGGGCTTCTTCGAGCGCAAGGCAGAGAATTATTGACACCCGAAGACAAACAAAAAGGGCGGTTTCCAGGATTGACAGGAAACCGCCTTTTTTCGATGGATATGCCGTTTACGGCAGCTTGTTGTAGTCTTCTTCGCTCACGGGTTCGAGCCATATGTTGTCGGCATCTTCACCCGGAACAGCGAAAGCGAGGTGTGCAAACCATGAGTCCTTGGCTGCGCCATGCCAATGCTTTACGTTGGCGGGAATGTTGATAACAGTGCCGGGCAGAATCTCCACAGGGTCTTTGCCTTCTTCCTGATACCAACCGCGGCCTGCCACTCCCACGAGCATCTGGCCACCGCCCGTTTCGGCTTTATGAACGTGCCAATTGTTGCGGCATCCGGGTTCGAAAGTGACGTTGGCGAATGGTATCTGCTCCGTTGCAATCTGTGCGAGATAACTGTTGCCTATGAAATATTTTGCATAAGCCGTGTTGGGCTCTCCGATGGGGAAAATCATGGAACGTGCGAATTCTTCGCGTTGCGAAGCAACAGAGTCGGTTACGGCTTTGGCATCTTCACCCTTGATGTCGTCGTTCCACACGTCTTTGGCAAGGCGGAAAGCACCCCATGCCTTGGGCCAGCCTGCGTAGAAAGCTATATGCGTGAGAATTTCGGCTATTTCAGTGCGGGTGATTCCGTTTTTCTTCGCTTCCTGAAGATGATACACGAGCGATGTATCGGTGATACCCATGGAAATGAGTGATGTGATGGTCACGAGACTGCGGTCTCTGAGCGATAGAAGGTCGTTGCGGCTCCAAACCTCTCCGAACAGGATGTCGTCGTTAAGATGTGCGAATTCCGGTGCGAAGTCGCCGAGTTGCTGCCGTCCGGCCGTCTGAACTATTTTTTGTTGTGCCATAGCTGAGAATATTGTCGTTACACTTATTATTAACGTGAGAATTATGCGTTTCATATATTTATAAAGTTGATTATTTTATTATTGGGGTTCAACGGCACCACATCGTCGAGGCGCAGTGAATCAACCATGTGAAGCGTCGAGGTCTTGTACTTCCGGAAGTGCTCGGATGCAATGTGGCTCTCGTAAGCATTGCGGCTCGCATAGGTCTCGAGAATGGTTATTTCGCATGGATTTTCCTTATCTTGCACGGCATACATAGTGAGTACGCCAGGCTCGCTTTCAAGGGAGAGCGTTCCCACTTCAACGGCATACTTCATATACTCGACAAGGTAGTCGGGATTAACACGGATTTTTGACAGGCGCACGATACCGTCGGGCTGCATAGGCAGTTTTTCACAGATTTTGTTTTCAGCTGTGGCTGCGGTTTCCTCGAGTTTAAATAGTTTTAGTGCGTTGTTCCTAAATATTTCCGCGGCGTGTATTCCGAGTTCGGGATCTTGCGATATTTCATTTTTCACCTTAGCGGCCACTTTTTCAAGAATGTGGGCGGGCACAAAGGGATAATCCGTTCCGAACAGGATGTGGTCCGGTGTAGTGACGGTGAGCAACATCTTCACAGCCTGCGCTGATGGTCCACCGGCGAGGTCGTAATACAGCCTGGACAGATTGCCGTCTATGTCAATCGGTTCCGTGAGTTCCTTTTGAAGCAGCAGCGGATAACCGCCCTTGAGCCGCGGCACTGCGTATGGCATGAAAGAGCCGGCATGCGGTACGACCACCTTGATATTGGGGTGGCGTGTCATCACATTATGTGCAATCATGTTGAGGACGGCACGTGTTGTCTCGGCCGGGTATTCGTAAACGAAAGCGGGTCCTCCCGTGAAAGTGCTCTCGTTCACCTGCTCTGGCTTCACAGGATGAAGGATCACCACAGCTCCGCGCTCGTTGAGCACCCGCATGAGGGGCTCGTAAGAGGGATCTCCCAGATAAATACCGTCAACGCTCGTTGCGAGTTTTATACCGTCTGCTCCGAGGCTGTCGAGCGCGTAGACTGCCTCATTTATCGAGGCGATTATATCGGGCTGCGGAAGCGCCGCGCACCATAGGAAGCGATCAGGATACAGACGCTTGGTCTCCGCCATAGCTTCGTTGACCGAGCGTATTACCTTGCTGCCACCCACAGTATTGCCGAACCACGGCTGGGGCGACGACAGGGTGAGAACGCTGCGCTCTATGCCTGCACTATCCATAAAGGCGAGATGCGACTGCACGTCCCAGGCGGGGAGGGGATAGCCATCGGCCAACATGGCATCGTTTTCGGCAAGATATTTAAGATAATTGTCTGTAACGATATGGGAATGAACGTCGATCGCCGGGATATTGTTGCGGGCTGTCATAGCGGTGATAATGGACACAGCTGTTAATATTGCTGAGATTTTCCGCATGCGGATCACTTGATGTATGTTTTCTTACCGTTGATTATGTAGAGGCCGCCTTCGAGATTATGAAGCGTCGATGCGTTTTGCGCGAGAAGCGAACCGTTAACTGAAAAAACGGTATATGAATCGGGTTCATTTGCAGCAACTGTATCGTCCATGCCGGCCACTGTCTCATAGTCTATGTCTTTAAGCCACTGCCTGAGGAGTGAAGCGCTGTTTGAGGTCTGAGACGAACGAATCCACAGACTCCTGTCGAAGAAATCTCCGTCCGGAATCAGGCGTTGCGCATCGCTCTCCACGCCGTTGATACCACTGCTGTAGCTTGAAACTATGAGTCCGATTTTCTTGCCGGCCATAGTACCACCGTTCTTGAAAAGATAAGTTTGCAGCGGGGCTGCCATATTGCTCCACCACAGCGGAGCGCCTATGATGATGCAGTCGTATTGGGCGAGATTCACATCGGTGGGATCTATTGCGGGATAAGATGTCTCGTGGCCGGGATTTTCACGTATTGCGGCTATCTGTGCGCTTCCGATGGCATAGTTGTTGGCTTCATAGTCGAGACCTTTCTGTGCGGGTTCGATTCGTAGCACATCTGCATTAATCTGTTTCACAAGTTCTGAAACGATGGTGTGCACGTTGTTTGTGTAGCTGTAATAAACCACGAGTGTCTTTGCATGCACAGTCATGGAGCTCACAATGATTGCAAGCAGTAAAAGTATCTTCTTCATATTCATTTTTACTCGATTTTCTTTATGATTCTGGCAGGATTGCCAGCCACTATTGTCATAGGCGGAACATCATGTGTCACCACGCTTTGGGCACCAATGATAGCTCCATAGCCGATTCTCACACCCGGAAGGATTGTAGAGTTAATGCCAATCCACACTCTATCTTCGATTATGATCGGACGCCCGTAGGTGGCGCTTCTGTTTTCGGGATCCGGGTCGTGGTTGATGGTGATAAGGTTGCATTTCGGGCCTATGAACACACCATTGCCTATGGTTATTCCTCCCCGCCCGAAAAAAGTGCAGCACTGCTGTATGAAGCAGTTTTCCCCGATAGTAACGGGCTTACCGTAATCCACATAAAAGGGCGGCAGCACGGTGGTGCTTTCTGGCAGGGGTTTACCCAGTATGCGTGCCATATAGTCGTGTACTTCACCCGGCGTTTTATATCCTGAGTTAAGGTCGGCCGCGGTCTTCATTGTATCGAAAATGTCGGCTATCAGCATGTCGTAGCCTTCGTCGGCAGGCGATACCATCTCGCCGCTAAGATCTCTTTCAAAAATATCTTTCATTATTCGTTCGATTATTTATTTTCTATCGGTGAGGGGATATGCCCAGGTCGTGAAACAGCGCTATCTCGTTGGGTGTAAGTACGAAAGTGTCTTCATCCGCATTTGCTTCCTCGATCAACCCGCTCTGAACTAAATATCGTTCCACCACCTTATCAGGAGTGGTGCCATATCGGAATGCCACATATTGCACTGCTTCCATGCCTAAGAAGTCTTTATATTTTTTAGTGCTTTCAGTCATGGTGCAAAGTTACTTGAACTTATATATTATTATAGTGGCAAAATTCATTGACTCCTAACCAATTTTTAAGATTCACCTGCTGAGGTTTCATTGTTTTTTTGTAACTTTGGGTCTGTAAATCACACTTTTTATGAGCAAGATCCTTAAGGTAAACAAGCCTTCCGACTATAGTTCCTGGGTTGGCCAGACCGATCCTCACGACCTTGTGTGCGTGATCGACTACAGCGAGGTCTCCCCGGTGCGCCACAGCCTGAATAATTATGGTGTATATGGTTTGTTTCTTCAGGGCAATGAAAAGGGTATGGAGCTTGTATACGGTACTGGAAAATATGATTATCAGGAAGGTACGCTCATTTGTGTAGCTCCCGGACAGCTCGGCGGCAAGGAAGACAACGGTGAATGGGTACACCTGAGCGGCTGGGCCGTGTTGTTCCATCCTGACGTGTTGCAGGGCACCGCTCTTGAAAAAGACATAAGGGACTTCTCATTTTTCGATTATCGCATCAACGAGGCGCTTCACATGACTGCTGAGGAGCGCGATGTGATGATCGCATTAATAAAGCAGCTCGACAACGAGTTGAAATTTCCACGGGATTCTATGCAGAACCGTATAATCGTGGGATTTCTGAATATCCTTCTGAGGTATGCCCAGCGATTCTACAACCGCCAGTTCACGTCGCGAACCGTACTCAATAATGATATTCTATCGCGATTCGAGTCGCTTCTGAAAGAGTATTATGAGAATGAACCTGCAGCGGGAGTGCCCACTGTGCAATATTGTTCGGAGCGATTGAATATGTCGCCTAATTATCTTAGCGATGTGATCCGCAAGACCACCGGAGATACCGCTGCGCGTTATATCAAGCAATATGTGATACAGCTTGCAAAGAACAGGCTTATGTCGGGAATGAATTCATCGGAAGTGGCGTATTCTCTTGGCTTTGAATATCCGCAACATTTCTCGCGCACATTCAAGAACATGACAGGCGAAACGCCGTCGCATTATCAGGGCCGGCGAGTTGCCGGAAAAATCAGATAGAAGCCGCGGCGATCACGGCCGTAACGAGCAGACCGGAGATTATCACAAGATCGGAGCTGCGCAGCCTGCCCTTAATTTTGTCGGGCTGAGCTTTTTCCCTCGACACGCCACGCCACAGCGCGTAGCATAACGCTCCGCTGCAGCAACCTATTACGGCACCGGCAAGAAGGTCGCCTGGATAGTGTACTCCCAGATAAAGCCTGGAATAAGAATTAAGTGTGGCCCAGATGAAGATGAACCACGACAACCTCCGCGAGCGCACGATGAGTGAGGTTATCATGGCAAGCGCAAAGGAGTTGGCAGCGTGGCACGACGGGAAACCGTAAAGGCCGCCGCGATAACCGTTCACTACGGTCACTAATTCAGATATGGGATTCGACGGGTTGGAAGGCCGAAGGCGTTCCACAAGCGGGCGTAGCACATGGCTGCATGTCTGATCGGCGATCACGATGGCCAGAACGATCACGCACGCTGTCCAGACGGCCCGCTTGGGTCTGTTGTTGCGGATAATCACAAACAGAAGCATCGCATACATTGGCACCCACACGAAGCGTCCGGTGAACAGCATCATGAAATTGTCAAGATACGGCAGATGCATCCCGTTCAGCATCAGGAGCAGCTCGTTGTCGATATGTATCAGCCGTTCAAGCATCACAGGTTTTCCAAGAAATTATAAAGTACTTGAATATAGGCTCTGAGGCTTTCCTGATCCGGTCCGGCGGCAGATCCGTCGGCCACGTCGAGCACGGTCGTTCCGGCCAGAGTGGTAATTGCCGCCTGATCCGGTTCGCTATAGAAAGCAAACGCTCCGGCTGAATCCGTGCGGCAGATGTCGCGGCTGAATTTGAAGGCACTGTGGTCGATACCCAGCTGAGCCAGCAACGTGGCTGCTATATCCGTCTGAGAGCAGATGGTGTTGACTCGCATACCGTCCGCGGCCATTGCACCGCCCGTGATAATGAAGGGCACCATGTGTCGCTCCTCAATAGCCGAAGGTCGCTCCGGGTAGCATCCGTAATGATCCGGCACGATGGCCACTATAGTTTTGTTCCATGAGGGTAGGGTGCGTAGGCTGTCGACGAAAGCTCCCACGCAGCTGTCGGCATAGGCGAAAGCTTTCCTGGGGCCGTCGGGAAATCTCTGATCGTTGTATTCCACGTCGAAAGGCTCGTGGCTGCTCGATGTCTGGATCACGCAGAAGCGAGGAGCTTCACTTTCGATGCGTGCATCGGCGAGAGCTTTACCGAACACCTCGTGGTCGGGAGCACCCCATTTGGTTGAACGTTCAGAATGTGTAAAATCTTTATCACTCACTATCTTGCCGAATTCGGAGGCTCTGAGATAAGCCAGCATGTTAGTGAAATTCGCATCGCCGCCGTAATAGTAGCTGCACTCGTAGCCTGCTTTGCCGAGTGTCTCAGATATAGACGGGAGTTTTTCGGCCTTGGCCACGTGTTTCATAAGGCTTTCAGTGGGCTGTGCTGGCAGACCGCTCAGAATCGCAGGCAGCGAACGGTCGGTGCGGAAACTTGATGCGTACATATGCGTGAACAGAATTCCTTCACGCCCCAGCTTATCAAGACGCATCGCTATGCTGTCGCCGCCCAGCACCGGCATCAGATGCGACGACGCACTCTCGAATATTATCAGATACACGTCCGGCCTCTCGGTGGTGAACCATTTTTCGTGCGTGCTGTCGGGCAGCTCCCGATGCATATTCTCGAATATCCGCTCTGCTTTTTCGGGCCCGAGATATTGGAATTGGCTACCAAAGTCGTCGCTGTGTGTGAGAGAATACAGCAGGCTGAACACCGGGTTCAGAGCCGCATGATTCAGCCGCATGTCACTGCTGTAGTAGGCTCGGCTCGGATTCATGGTCGAAACATTGAAGCCTCCGCGGATGGGAATGAACAGCGTTGCTGTGAGCACCACGGCTGTGGAGACGCGCCGGGCGCGTCCTTCAGCATTGCATGCTGAAGGACTTAAAGCTCCTACTGCCACGAAGTACAGCAATGCGAATACGCCTGCCGAAAGCAGCAGCCACGCTGTGATGCCGCCGGCAAGCTCCGCTCCGGTTGCGGAGGCCATCGCAGCAGCCGGCGATGATGCGAAGTAGAAAAACGGCGTAGTGTCAATGCGGAAGCCCCAGTAGCCGTAGAGCACAAAATCAATAGACGCCACTGCGGCTACAACCAGGGCGCACAATGCATAATAGGTTATTTCTATCGCGCGAATAGCCTTGTTAGATCCCTTTATGGCTGCTGCTATACACAGTAATCCCGGAATAATGCACAGATATGCCGCCACGCAGGCGTCCATAGGCAGTCCGTGCCACATCGCAGCCCAGCTTTCGGCTCCGGCGGGAGCGTAGGCAAGGATGAACGGCGGCCTCAGAAGCACCATCACCAGCAGCAGGGCTGCATAGGCGGCTAAAAAGCGTGTGACAGTCTGTCGCATCCCTATTCGGTCTATTCGGTTTCCTCGTCGTCTTTTCCGAACAGCTCGCCAGCCTCGTCTTTCTTATAGTAGGCGGCAAGCAACGCGGTCATTCGAGTGATCTTGGCCAGAGCATCGGCAGTAGCGGCTGAAATCTCCTGACCTTTCATACGCATAAGCAGGGTGGCATATAGCGCGTTGAAGCAAGTCTCCACTTCTCCTGCAGGATTTTCACCGGAGCGTGAGCGCAGGTCCACGATCACCGGCAGAGCATCGTAGAATGCCCTGGTGTAGTCTTGATACCGTCCGTCGGCCAGCAGGCGTTTGCTCAGATCGGCCAGATCGCCCACGGTATTGCGGTTGATCTGTAGATGTCCTCCCTGAACCACCTCTTCCCGGCGCATCATGTCGATAAGCGACTCGTACCACTCTCGCATGGCCTTGCGGGTGTCTTCGTCGAGATCAGGTACGCGGTCGATAATATTTTCTTGAATACGGTCAATATCAAGGCCGAAGGCTCGGATTATATCCTCCACCTGCCACATGTACAGCAGGTATTCGGCTATGTTTTCTTTGCGTTTCTGGGATGCAATAAGCATAATATTCGTTTTTTAAAGGAGAAAGGAAAATGAGAATATAGTATCAGTGTACGGCGATTACTTCTATTTCCACCAGCACGTTTTTGGGCAGCGTGCGCACGGCTACGGCGCTGCGTGCGGGGTAGGGAGCTTCGAACACGCTCGCATACACTTCGTTCATGGCTGCGAAGTCGTTCATGTCTGCCAGGAACACGGTGGTTTTTACCACATTCGCCGTCGTGAGACCTGCGGCGGCAAGAATGGCTTTCACATTTTCGAGCGACTGAGCTGTCTGGGCCTTTATGCCCTCGGGAATGTCGCCAGTGGCGGGATTGATGGGTACCTGTCCGCTTGCGTAGAGCATCGAACCGGTGTCGATTGCCTGGCTGTAGGGGCCGATGGCGCCCGGGGCGGCATTGGTGGAGATTACGGTTTTCATAGTTATTTCAATATTATTTGGTATATGAGTACGTCCTGATAGCTGTGGCCGCGTCGCAGATACGAGCGCAACCGCCCAGCCGTGGAATATCCGCAAGCCTCGAAAAGCTTCCGTGAAGGCATGTTGTCGACGGCCACTGTGGCCAAGAGCGTGTGCATCGACACAGCCTCGGTTGCATACTGCCCGGCTATTTTTACGGCGCGAGCGGCCAGCCCCCGCTTTCTATGTGCGGGGTCGATGAAAATACCTATTGATGCATGGCGGTGACGCGGATCAAAATCTGTGATGTCAAGTGTGCCGGCAGTCTCGCCCGAGTCGTTGAGCACAATCATGAAGCGCAGCTGCTTGGCAGCGAAGATGTCGGCATCGTAATCTTCTAGGT
>CAMWRI010000039.1 GCA_947176585.1 uncultured Porphyromonadaceae bacterium | reverse complement strand
AATTCATGCAGCGGGGGATCGAGCAGGCGGATGGTCACGCCGTAGCCGTCCATAGCTTCGAAGATGCCTTCAAAGTCGCCACGCTGCATGGGAAGCAGTTTTGCGAGGGCTGCGCGACGTCCCTGCTCGTCGGAAGCGAGGATCATCTCACGCACTGCATCGATGCGGTCGCCTTCAAAGAACATGTGCTCGGTGCGGCACAGGCCGATACCCTGAGCGCCGAATGCGCGGGCCTGCTTGGCGTCGCGGGGAGAATCGGCGTTGGTGCGCACGAGGGTCTTGGTGTACTTGGCTGCGATGTTCATGATGCTGCCGAAGTCGCCATCGAGCTCGGGCTCTGTGGTGGGAACCTGACCGTCATATACTTCGCCGGTAGAACCGTTGAGGGAGATCCAGTCGCCTTCGTGGTAGACTTTACCGCCCATTTCAACGGTCTTTTCCTTGTAGTCGATCTTGATTTCGCCGGCACCGCTCACGCAGCACTTACCCATACCGCGGGCCACTACGGCTGCGTGGGAAGTCATACCGCCGCGCATGGTGAGAATACCCTGAGCCACGGCCATACCGCGGAGATCTTCGGGCGAAGTCTCGATGCGCACGAGCACTACTTTGCGCTTCTTGTCGGCCCATGCTTCGGCTTCCTCTGCGCTGAACACAATCTGACCGGTAGCTGCGCCGGGTGATGCGGGCAGACCCTTGGCGGCAACCTTGGCACGCTTCAGAGCTGTCTTTTCAAACACGGGGTGCAGGAGTTCGTCGAGTTTCTGGGGCTCCATGCGGCTGAGCACGGTCTTTTCGTCAATTTCGCCGGCACGGAAGAGATCCATGGCAATCTTCACCATAGCGGCACCGGTGCGCTTACCGTTGCGGGTCTGGAGCATCCACAGCTTGCCGTCCTGGATAGTGAATTCCATGTCCTGCATGTCCTTATAGTGAGCTTCAAGCTTGTCGGCAATCTTGAAAAGCTCCTGGGCGCAGTCGGGCATGGATTCTTCGAGTGCAGGATATTTTTCCTTGCGCTCTTCCTCCGAGATACCCTGAAGGGCTGCCCAGCGGCGCGAACCCTCGATAGTAATCTGCTGAGGCGTGCGGATGCCTGCAACAACGTCTTCACCCTGAGCGTTGATGAGGTATTCGCCGTTGAAGATATTTTCGCCGGTGGCGGCGTCGCGGCTGAATGCCACGCCGGTGGCGGAGTTGTTGCCCATGTTGCCGTAAACCATAGCCTGCACGTTCACTGCAGTGCCCCACTCTTCAGGGATCTGGTTCATACGGCGGTAGATGATGGCACGTTCGTTCATCCAGCTGTCGAATACGGCGCAGATACCGCCCCAAAGCTGCTCCCAAGCGCTGTCGGGGAAGTCCTTGCCGGTGTGTTCCTTGACTGCGCCTTTAAACAATTTGACAAGGTTCTTGAGGTCGTCCACGTTCAGCTCGGTGTCGAGTTTCACGCCTTTCTCCTCTTTAACCTTGTCCATTATTTCCTCGAAGGGGTCAATGTCGGTCTTGCTTTTGGGTTTCATACCGAGTACCACATCGCCGTACATTTGTACGAAGCGGCGGTAGCTGTCCCATGCGAAGCGGGGGTTGCCGCTCTTGGCTGCAAGGCTCTCAACGGTAGCATCGTTCATGCCCAGGTTGAGAACTGTGTCCATCATGCCGGGCATGGAGGCGCGTGCGCCGGAACGAACGCTCACGAGAAGGGGGTTGGAGGGATCGTCAAATTTCTTGCCGGTGAGTGCCTCTACGTGGGCAACAGCGGCTTCAACATCCTTTTGGATGCGTTTTACGACTTCGTCTTTACCGTACTGAGTGTATTCGGTGCAGACATCCGTGGTGATAGTGAAACCGGGGGGCACAGGCATACCCAGCAGGTTCATTTCTGCGAGGTTGGCGCCTTTGCCGCCGAGAAGATTTCGCATCCCTGCATCTCCTTCGGCTTTTCCGTCGCCGAATGTGTAGACTCGTTTCATTGGAATATCGAATTAATTATTGGGTTTAAAAATTTATTTTCGGTTAAGTCCTGCAAATTTACGAAAAAAACGCTAATATTGAAAGTTTTCTCGATATTTACATCCGCTGAGGTTCGTTTTTTACTCCTCGCGGTTTATTCGGGGTAGTATGATTTGAGATTGAGACCCGTGAGTTCGTGCAGCCCCAGCATCAGGTTGAGCATATGCACCGAATTACCGGCGCCTCCCTTGATACGCGGGTCGAGTACAGATGTGATACGCAGAGTGTCGTCGTCTTTTTCAAGGTACAGAAGACACTTGTTTGTGCCCACAACATCGCGCGTATCAATAGGCTCGTCGCTAAGGTGGGTGAAGTTGTGGTCCTCGTATGCGCTCTTGTATAGTGGTCGTATTTCGCCGATTGCCGTAGAACATTGTGTAGTCACCACAGCCATGAGCCCATCGCTGCCGCCAGTGCGCAGTTCCACGATATCTATCGGCTGGCAAAAGCTCGACTGAAGCATTGACAGCGCGGATGTGATTTCGGCAGCTTCGGGTAGTGAGCCGCCACCGCGGTGGTAAATACTTCGCGTGCCCCCTACTCCAACTGCCGCGGCTACGCTGATCGGTGCGTTAAGCAGCAGATGTTTTGCAAGGGGAAGCAGAGCAAGTTCAACGGCCATGGCCAGAGGGGAAACTGGAGCCGCGAGCATACCGCCTCTCACCAGAGACTTTCGGTTAAGCTCACAAAGTCCGTATATATAGTTTTCCGGAAGGTCATTGGCGGCAGTCTCAATTATGCGCACCTGCTCGGGATCGGCGGCTATTGCGGTTACAAACTGCTGCGACACGGGCGTGGACGAGCAATTGATTATCACATCGACAGGTGCCAGAGTAAGCCTGCTGAATACGAGATCGGTCTCGCCTGTGATACCGCGAACATAGGTACTTATAGGGCCTTGAGCCACGGAACTTTGTGCCCACACAAGTTCAATGTCGGGATGGTTGAGGAGAATACGTACAAGCTCGGCTCCGTGGGCCGATGCTGCTTCGAGAATTCCGACTTTAATCATTATTGAATATGTATTTATAAATGCGCTTGGTAGCGCCTAAATTTTTCTTGATATATTCGCCGGCAATCATTCCGGCACTTTGGCGGGCTTCGGTATCGCTGTATATCTTGTCGAGGACTGTATCGCACGCAGGGCGCCCGTCTATCGCGAATCCGCCTCCTGATGCTATCAGGTCGGCAGCTTCCTTGAACTTGGAGTGACGTGGACCGAATACCACTGGAATGGCATACACGGCCGCTTCGTTGATATTGTGGATACCCGCTCCGAAACCACCGCCCACATACGCCGTGTCGCCGTAGCCATACAGGCTGCTCAACAGGCCGAAACAATCTATTATAAGATATTTTACAGTATCAGGAGATAAATGTTCGCTGATGTAACGCGAATACAGACAGGCTCCCTTTCCGAACTTTTCGAGCATTGCTTCAAGCCTTGCTCCGTCGAACTCATGCGGCGCGCATATGGCTTTGACATCGGGATGCGCATGCAACCATGGAATATAAACATCCTCATCCTGGGGCCACGAACTGCCTATAATTATTGTGAAAGGAGCAGATGCTGCAAATGCTTCTATTTCAGGTAGATTCTTGTGGGTGGCCATGATGTCACTCACTCTGTCGAATCTCGTGTCGCCGGCTACTGTCACATCTGTCACATGTATGCCGCGCAGCAGTTCGGCCGACCGCTCGTCTTGCACGAATATATGGGTATATGCCTGCAATATTCTGCGGAACTGACCACCCCACGGTTTGAAAAACACTTGGTCCGGGCGGAAAATCGCCGATATAAGATATACCGGCACATTTTTCTCCCTCAGCATGGTTATACAGTTACCCCAGAATTCATATTTGACGAATACGGCAATGTCCGGCTTTACCGCATCGACAAACCGTCTCATTCTCGCGGGTGTATCGAAAGGCAGATATACAACGATATCGGCCCTGGCATAGTTCTTTCTAACCTCATAACCGGATGGGGAAAAGAATGACAGCACAATCTTAATTTCAGGATGTAATGTGCGGACCAGCTCCAGCAACGGACGTCCTTGTTCAAACTCTCCGAGAGAAGCGGCATGAAGCCAAAGCACTTTGTGGCCATCGAAATTTTCTTTGGAGAGCCGGGATAGTGTTTGGCTCTGACCTTCCACCATCAGCTTGGCCTTTCGGTTGAAAGGAGCCGCAATACGTGCGGCAGCCGAATAGAGCGATATTCCGAGATTGTATAAGATGTTCATAATCAAATATACGAAGGGAGGAGATGACTGCGCTTGGCTGTTGCGCCTTTCTTAAATATTTTATTGTCTATATACACTCTCAGCAGCAAGCGCTGATAGAAAGTAAAGTTGCCTTGCGCGAAATTGAAATCAAGTGCTCCCTGAAGACACATAAAATAATTGTGCAGAAAATCTACGCCAACCGTTGCCCGTTCGTAGTACCTGGAAGCGTAAAACGGTTCTCCCTGATCGAGTAGAGCGCCATGAAGAGAGTAAATCGGAAAGAGCTTGCCTCCGTAATAAAAAGTATTCTTAAATGTGATCCATCGCCATTTTATGTCAATGTCAAGCCACGCTCCGGCAGCCGAACGCCATTTGCTATCGGCTCTATTGCGCGTGATCGACGAAAGAACACCGGCGCGTATGGCCATAGAATCCAACACTGTGGATTGCGACAAATCAAGTCCCACAACAGGATTCACTATGAAGTTATCCACGATGTGCTGGTCGGATGGAGAGCCTTCCGCGAGGGCGAAATGGTTCATGAAAGCCGTGCCTCCTGCAAGAAAGCGGCTGCTGGCGCCAGGCTGATACTCACCACGTGCGATTATGCCGAAAGCTTCGCGTGTGGTCTTTGATTGCATACCGCGCCAATCGAGGGCTGCCTCGAAAAAACCATGCCGTCCCTCGGCCGCAATCATTGCGCCGTGCAGATTATGGCGTGAGTAATATATCGAGTCGTTCCATAAATAATTAGGAAGTCGGCGGCACAGCAAATCGCGGGGAAACATTCCGAATGCAGCCCTCACGCCGTTATTGCGGTAGCTGTAGTAGACCGTAGGAGCAATCTCGTGACCTTCCCAGTTTTTGTCGAAAGGCTGTGTCCACACCACACCCGCAGCAATCGAATGGCGGCCGTCCTGCATGGATATTCCCACTTCCGGGGCAAGTTGCGACTGAAGAAATGTCTTGGTATCGGTATAGGCATGATCTCCTTCGCGGTTGTCGAAAAGCACATTCATATCCACACTCCAGATAAGCTCCTGAGCCATGGCCCTGCCACACAGGAGGCTGACCAGAATGAGGATAAGACGTACGTTAGACATGTGATGTTTCCTAACGGATTATTACGCTTCCTGATGGATATCTTTTATGGCTTTACGCAGGCGCTTCACAGTCTCTTCGCATCCCATCAGCTCGGTGATGTCAAACATGTGGGGACCTTTGCACTCGCCCACAACAGCGAGGCGAAACGCATTCATCACATTTCCCAGATGGTAGCCTTTTTCGGCAATCCAGCCGAGTACCACAGGCTCTGACGCTGCTGAAGAAAAGTCCGGAAGCTGTTCGAGCACTCCGATGAGTTCTTCCATGATAGCAGGAGTGTCCTCGCTCCAGCGCTTCTTCACCGCCTTGGGATCATAGCAGTCCGGCTCCACGAAGAAGAAACGGGCGTTATCCCATAGCTCGCTCACGAAGTTGATACGGCTTTTTACCATTCCTACTGCTCTACGAATATATTCGTCGCTGAAATCCTCGGGATTCACGCCATGCTGACGCATAACGGGCTTGAATAGTTCAGCCAATTCAGCATCAGGCATAGCCTGCAGATATGTGTGGTTAAACCATTTGCCTTTTTCGTAGGCAAACTTCGCTCCGCTCTTGGAGCAATGGTCGAACGAGAATTTTTGGATCAGCGTGTCAATATCCATTACCTCGGTATCGTCGCCGGGATTCCAGCCCAGCAGAGCGAGGAAATTCACTACAGCTTCGGGCAGATAGCCGCTCTCCCGGTATCCGGCAGAAATGTTACCGCTCTTGGGATCATGCCACTCAAGGGGAAACACAGGGAAGCCAAGTCGATCGCCGTCGCGTTTGCTCAGCTTGCCTTTGCCGTCGGGCTTGAGCAGGAGGGGCAGATGAACGAAGCTGGGCATAGTGTCGGACCACCCGAAGGCTTCGTAGAGAAGTACGTGCAGGGGTGCGGAAGGAAGCCACTCTTCGCCGCGTATCACATGGGTGATGAGCATCAAATGGTCGTCCACAATGTTAGCCAGATGATAAGTGGGCAGATCGTCGGCGCTCTTATAAAGAACTTTGTCGTCAAGTATATCGCTCTTAATCACCACCTTGCCGCGAATAAGGTCATTCACCTCCACATCTCGGCCCGGTTCGATCTTGAAACGCACCACATACGGTGTACCTGCATCAAGAAGCGTCTTCACTTCCTCGGCTGGGAGCGACAGGGAATTGCGCATGCTGCCGCGAGTGGAGGCATCATATTGGAAATTGGCAACTTCGGCTCGTTTTGCCTCAAGCTCGGCCGGAGTATCGAAGGCATAATATGCTCGCCCGGCATCAATGAGTTGCTGCACGTAGCGGCGATATATATCGCGGCGCTCGCTCTGCTTGTAGGGGCCGTAATCGCCACCTTCACGCACGCCTTCGTCAATACCGATACCAAGCCATGCGAGCGATTCGTTGATGTAATCTTCTGCTCCCGGCACAAAGCGCTGGGAATCTGTGTCTTCGATGCGCAGAATCATTTTGCCGCCGTGACGACGGGCAAAGAGATAGTTGTACAGCGCGGTGCGCACACCGCCGATATGCAGAGGACCGGTGGGCGACGGAGCAAACCTCACACGTACTTCACGTTCCATAGATATTTCTTTTTGATTTGATTAATTCACAAAGGTACATAATTTTGATGAAATGTCAAAATATACGATTGCGTCGCCGGCACGTGCCGGCGACGCAATCGTTATGGGGGATGTGGGGAGTTACTGGGCTTCTTCCACACCGGCAAGCACGGGGTCGATCATTATGCGGCCGCAATACTCACACACGATGATTTTCTTGTGGAGTTTGATTTCCATTTGCTTCTGAGGCGGTATGCGGTTGAAGCAGCCACCACAGGCGTTGCGCTGCACATAAACAATGCCGAGACCGTTGCGGGCATTTTTTCTGATGCGTTTGAACGCTGTGAGCGTACGCTCGTCGATCTTGGGCTCAAGAGCCTTTGCCTTTTCGCGGAGAGCCTCTTCATCCTGGCGGGTCTCGCTGATAATTTCGTCGAGTTCGTTCTTCTTCTCTTCAAGAATATGAGCCTGGTCGCGTGCTTTATCTTCAGTAACCTGGATTTCGGCATTCTTCACCTCAATGGCACGGTTGTAGTCGTTGATGTGCTTGTTTGCGAGGTCGATTTCGAGAGTCTGGAATTCCACCTCTTTGGTGAGGAGGTCAAACTCGCGGTTGTTGCGCACGTTGTCGAGCTGCTCTTTGTAGCGGTCGATCAGCACCTGGCAACTGCGTATCTTTTCCTGTTCGGCAGCCACATCGTGCTTGAGGCTCTCGATGTCGCGGGTATAGTTTTCGATACGGGTGTGAAGGCCGGCGAGGCTGTCCTCAAGGTCTTTAACCTCCAGAGGGAGTTCGCCGCGGATAGTTTTGATGCGGTCGATTTCCGAGAGTATGGTCTGGAGCTCGTAGAGTGATTTCAGGCGTGATTCCACGCTGAGGCTGGCGTCGTTTTTCTTTTCAGTGGCCATATTTCTTTACAAGTAGTTTATTGGATTCTGTTCGGTTGCTGATATATAGACCGCAAAGTTAGCAAATTTTTCTTGAATTAGTTGCATAAAAATGGATTTTGTGCAACTTTCGGTCTCGTAATGACCTGCATCCACCAGCAGAATGCGGCCGGCCCACTCTCCGAAGTCGTGATATCTCACATCCGCCGTCAAATATGCGTCGGCTCCGCTGCGCACAGCATCGGCGGTGAATTCTCCGCCGGCCCCGCCGCACACGGCGATTCGGCCAATTTTTTCTCCGGGTGGCGGCAATGTGTTGCAGCGTACTACAGGAGCTCCGGTAGCGTTCTTGATTCTGTTGATAAAATCCGCTACTTCCAGAGGGGTGTCGAAATGTGCCACAACTCCGAGGCCTACACGACGGTCGGCTTCCTCGAGACGCTGAGTGGTGAAACTGATTTCATCGCCCATTCCGGCGAGGGTACGCTTTGCGCGTGCGAGACCAAGTTCAGGCATCACAATCTCTATTAATGTAAGCGGCGTGTGAGTCACCTCCATCATGGGAATACCATTCTCGTCCTCTTCAATTTGCTGTGATAATTTTTGAGTGTCATATCCTGTGACCGTACCCTCCGGCAGGCTATCGTCAAGAGCTGCAAGGATATCTTCACGTCGATCACGTGGCGCATATATGCTCAGTTTCACCATACTGCGCTCAACAGGCTTCAGAGCTCTTTCCGGCACAGCACCGAGCGAACGGGCGAGCGCGTAGCTAACACCACCCTCCGCACTGTCGAGGGAGGTGTGGGAGCTGTACACCGCTATACCCCTGCGCAGGGCAAGCGCCACGCATCGTTCCGTGGGATTGCTGTCCGTGATATGTTTGATTCCCTTGAAGATTAGCGGATGATGACTCACGATTAGGTTGCAACCTTTTTCGGCAGCTTCATTGATAACTGCTTCCGTGCAATCTACACACAGCATTACACCGGTGCATTCCTCGCCGGCATCCCCCACCTGCAGCCCGGAGTTATCCCAGGACTCCTGCAGGGCGGGGCAAGCCAGAGATTCAATTGCCTCTATTATATGGCCTATCAGCATTATTCGGCGGGTTTTACTATTTCGAGTTGCAGTTCGTCGAGCTGTTTCTGGTCGAGTGCTGCTGGAGCGTCAAGCATTACGTCGCGACCGCTGTTGTTTTTGGGGAATGCGATGCAGTCGCGGATGCTGTCGAGCCCAGCGAAAAGCGACACCCATCTGTCGAGGCCGTAGGCCAGACCGCCATGAGGGGGGGCACCGAACTTGAAAGCGTTCATCAGGAAGCCGAACTGCTCCTGCGCTTTCTCCGGAGTGAAGCCAAGTATTTCAAACATCTTGGCCTGAAGTGCACTATCATGGATACGGATGGAACCTCCACCAACTTCCACTCCGTTAACCACCATATCGTAGGCGTCGGCTCGCACGGCAGCCGGATCGGTGTCGAGCAACGCGATGTCTTCGTCTTTGGGGTGTGTGAAAGGATGGTGCATGGCCATCAGGCGCTGCTCTTCCTCGCTCCATTCAAACATCGGAAAGTCAACAACCCAGAGACAAGCGAATTTGTTCTTATCGCGCAGACCCAGTCGGCGACCCATTTCGAGACGCAGCTCACACAGTTGCTTACGTGTGCGCATGGTATCTTCGCCGCTCAGGATGAGGATAAGATCTCCGGGCTCGGCGTTCATAGCCTTTTTCAAGTCCTGAAGAACTTCCTGAGTATAGAATTTGTCAACACTGCTCTTCACGTGGCCATCGGCTTCTACGCGGGCATAAACCATACCCTTCGCACCAATCTGCGGACGCTTGACAAAATCAGTGAGTTCGTCGATTTGCTTGCGGGTATAGGAAGCTGCGCCTTTGGCACAGATGCCACCGATATACTCGGCATTGTCGAATACGCTGAATCCGTGGCCCTTGAGCACATCCATGAGCTCCACGAAGCGCATGTCGAAGCGCATGTCGGGCTTGTCGCTACCGTAGTATTTCATGGCATCCGCCCATGGCATTCGGATGAAAGGCTCGGTGAGTTCCACTCCGCGCAGTTCCTTGAACAGATGCTTGGCCATGCCTTCGAAGAGGCTGATTATATCATCTTGCTCCACATAGCTCATCTCGCAATCGATCTGAGTGAATTCAGGCTGGCGGTCAGCTCGCAGGTCTTCATCGCGGAAGCATTTAACAATCTGGAAATAGCGGTCGATACCGCTCACCATCAGGAGCTGTTTGAGCGTCTGCGGGCTTTGAGGCAACGCATAGAACTGGCCGGGATTCATACGCGAAGGCACCACGAAATCACGCGCACCTTCGGGGGTGGAGCCCACAAGCATGGGCGTCTCGATTTCGAGGAAGCCTTTGCCATCAAGATAACGGCGCACTTCCATGGTCATACGGTGGCGGAGTTCAAGATTGCGGCGAACGGGATTACGGCGCAGATCAAGATAACGGTAGCGCATGCGGAGATCATCGCCGCCATCGGATTCGTCTTCAATCGTGAAGGGGGGGACCTCACTGGGATTGAGAACCTTGAGGGCCTCGGCAATAATCTCGATATCACCGGTGGGAAGATGCGGGTTTTTTGATGTGCGTTCGGCCACTGTGCCGGTCACTTGAATCACATATTCGCGACCCAGGTGATTGGCCTCTTCTGTAAGGGATGCATCGTTTTCGATGTTGAACACTATCTGGGTAAGACCATAGCGATCGCGCAGATCCACAAAGGTCATACCTCCCATCTTGCGCACTCGCTGTACCCATCCGGCCAGCGTCACTTTTTTCCCGGCATCGGTCAGGCGAAGCTCGCCACACGTATTAGTTCTATACATATTATATATTGGTTTTGATTTGTATCACTTATTATTCACTTTTTCTGAAACATGCGCGCTATCGTACGTTTGTCTTCGCGTTCGCGGATGCTCTGGCGCTTGTCGTATTCCTTTTTGCCCCGTGCAAGGCCTATCACCAGCTTTGCGAGGCCGCGGTCGTTGATGAACAGCTTCAGAGGCACGATAGTGAAGCCGGATTCCTTGCCGTCTTTCTCCAGGCGTCGGATTTCTTTGCGCTGAAGCAGAAGTTTGCGGTCGCGCCTGGCCGCATGATTATTGTAGGTACCGTAGAAATACTCGGCTATATACATATTCTTGACCCACACTTCTCCACGATCCACATAGCAGAAAGTGTCCACCAGACTGGCCTTACCCTGACGAAGCGACTTTATTTCAGTGCCGGTCAGGACAATACCCGCAGTGAATGTCTCCACTATGGCATAGTCGTAGGTGGCGCGTCGGTTCTTGATATTTACATCTTTGGCATTCATCTATTATGAATATTATCCCAGGATGAGTTTGAGAATCCAATAAAGAAACAGGGGCACCAGAAGGATGCTCGATAATCCAAGACACAGGAACTTCGTCTCACAGTCCGGACGTATCGCCATATATTTTGATGCCTTATAGAAAATTAGCACGCTGTACACAGGAAGCACGGCAAAGAATGAAATGATCAGATTGCCGGGCACGCAGCTTGCAATTACCACAATCAGTACCAGCACAGCCAGCGACATCACGTTGAGCGTGGACGTGCGTTTGACACTCATCTGGCCGTCGATCTGTCGCGGTATGAAGAATTCAAGCAATGCTTTTCCTATGAAAGCCGCCACGAAAAATGTGCAGAATATTATAATCGCCATGCGGAGCACGGAACTGATAGTGGCGTCGTAGTTATAGATAAGCTTCAGAAACTGTGTGGCCGCCGCTATTCCCGTGAGGGGATAATAGCCCTTTTGCAGCAGGGCATCCGGGTCGGGACTGTCGTGCGACAAATCTTCCCATCCGCGCGACGGAGATAATATGAGTTGAAACAGATATTTCAGGAATGGCCACATTGAATAAAAAATTTAGCATGCAAAGTTAAGGAAATTTCGCGGCAAAGTGCTAATTTTGCCGTTGAAATTAGTTAATTACTTTTATATGACTGAAAGAATTCTTTCTATTGCAGGCAAATCCGGCCTGTTCAAACTGATAAGTCAGGGTAAAAACATGCTTATCGTGGAAGAAATCGCCACGGGCAAGCGTCGTCCCGCCTACATGCGCGACAAAGTGATGTCGCTGGCTGATATTGCCATGTACACAACGGAGGAAGACGTTCCTCTATACACTATCTACGACAAAATCAAGAAACTTGAAGACGGCAAAGCCGTGGATATGACCGCCCTGAAGAACGATGAGGCCGTGCGCGAATATTTCGCCAAGGTTCTCCCCGACTTCGACCGCGACCGTGTTTACACAAGCGATATCCGTCGGGCTCTAAGCTGGTATAACCAACTGGTGAACGCCGGTATTACAGATTTCGTTACAGCAGAAGCTGAGGATGGCGAGAAGGAAAACGAAGCCTGATCGCATGTTCCGAATTGTTGAAAAATCCCGTTTTTCGGAGAAGGTCGTCCGCCTCGTTGTCGAAGCGCCGCGCGTGGCCCGGTCACGCCGGCCGGGGCACTTTGTGATAGTGCGCACAGGAGCCGGTGGTGAGCGTATCCCTCTCACCATTGCCGACGCCGATACTGAGATAGGTACCGTTACTTTGGTAGTGCAGGAAGTGGGTGCGAGCACCCGTAATATATGTGCTCTGGAGCCGGGAGACTGTTTTGACGATCTTGTCGGTCCTCTTGGGCGTGCCACGGATATTTCCCTTAAAGGTACTGTGGTGTGTTGCGGCGGAGGAGTGGGCACCGCTCCACTTCTCCCCATCATTCAGGCTATGAAAGAGGCCGGAAACCGCGTGATAAGCGTTCTCGCGGCACGAACCCGTGAACTTATAATACTTGAAGATGATGTTCGACGCTTCTCCGACGAGGTGATCATTATGACGGACGACGGCAGTTATGGCACAAAGGGACTTGTCACCCAGGGGCTCGAGAATGTACTCTTGAGGGAACATATAGACGAGGTCGTAGCTATCGGGCCTGCTGTGATGATGAAATTTGTGTCGTTGCTCACAAAGAAATACGATGTGCCCACCATATGTTCGCTCAATACGATCATGGTGGATGGCACGGGGATGTGCGGCGCGTGCCGTGTCACGGTGGACGGGCGCATGCGGTTCGTGTGTGTGGACGGCCCTGAATTCGACGCTCACAAGGTGGATTTCGACGAGATGATAATGCGAATGAAAGCCTATAACAACTACGGACATGACTGACAGCAACCTCACAGACCGCAATGCACCGTGGCGTGTGGAACTTCGTGATGCAATTACTGCCAAGGAGCGCACAGCTATCCCGCGCGTGGAAATGCCAATGCAGGAACCGGGCGAACGCGTACACAACAACCGCGAGGTAAATTTGGGACTCACGCCGCTTCAAGCTGTTACCGAGGCTACACGCTGCCTTGATTGCCCGGAGCCCGGTTGTATCCAGGGATGCCCTGTGTCGATCAACATTCCGTCGTTTATAAAGAACATCCAGCGTGGCGATATTGCAGGGGCAGCTCATGTGCTGGCTATGAGCAGTTCTTTGCCGGCAGTGTGTGGTCGTGTATGCCCGCAGGAACGTCAGTGCGAGAGCAAATGCATATATCTGAAGATGAGAAAGCCGGCTGTGGCCATAGGATATCTCGAACGATATGCTGCCGATACTGCCAGAGAGCAAAAACTTCTGCCCGCGCCCGTGAATATGGCACAACGCGGCACGAAGATTGCTGTGGCGGGTTCCGGGCCTGCAGGCCTTTCTTTTGCCGGCGAAATGGCGCGGTTGGGATATGATGTCACCGTATTTGAGGCTCTCCACGAAATAGGCGGTGTTCTTAAATATGGCATACCCGAGTTTCGCCTGCCCAACCGCGTTGTGGATGCAGAGCTTGACCGCCTGCGCGAAGCCGGGGTTAAATTCGAGAAAGGCACCGTGATAGGCAAGACATTGGCGTACGACGACCTGCTAAATGCCGGATTCAGAGGTGTGTTTGTGGCAAGCGGTGCCGGTCTGCCTCGGTTCATGGGTATCCCGGGTGAAAATCTCAACGGAGTGCTTTCCAGCAATGAGTACCTCACCCGCGTCAATCTTATGGGAGCCGGCCAACCCGGATCGATGACTCCCGTTGATCGTGGGAGCAGGGTCGTTGTCGTAGGTGGGGGAAATACCGCTATGGATTCGGTACGTACTGCCAGGCGAATGGGAGCGGAGGAAGCCATAATCGTATATCGTCGCGGACGCGATGAGATGCCGGCACGAGTGGAAGAAATTGAGCACGCTGAGCAGGAAGGTGTGAAACTTCTCACTCTTCACAATCCCGTTGAGTTCATAGGAGATGATTCGGGACATGTGTGCGCCGTGCGCCTCCAGCGGATGGAATTGGGTGAGCCGGATGCTTCAGGTCGTCGCAGTCCCCGTCCTGTCGAGGGCGATATCGTTGAGATGCCCGTTGATGAAGTGATCGTGAGTGTGGGTGTGTCCCCCAACCCGCTCATACCTTCGGCAATCGATGGCCTTGATGTGACCAATCGCGGCACCATAAGCGTTGATTTAGGGTTGCGGAGCTCAATATCAACTATTTATGCCGGTGGCGATATCGTTCGTGGAGGTGCCACGGTGATTCTCGCCATGGGCGACGGAAAGCGAGCTGCGGCATCCATGCATGCGGCGTTAAAAGAAAATTAAACGCCTAACAGTTGCATAATTCGCGATAAATTATTAACTTTGGGCCGTCCAAACGATTAAATCGCGAGGACAAAGATGAAACATTTATAGATTGTAGATTATTTAGAGGGCTCTGTCGTGAGATACAGCCCTTTTTTATTTTGTTTACGTAGACTTTTTTGTAACTTTGTGAAGTCTAAAGATTGATTATGATTATAGCAGGTTCAATAGCCACTTTCGGACGCTACTGCATGTTCATGCGGCGCGTCTTTACGCTTCCCGACAAATGGAAGGTGATGGGTAAACGTATTCTGGATGAAGTGATCAAGCTCGGTGTTGATTCTATTCCGCTGGTGCTGATTATCTCGGTATTCATCGGTGCGGTGATCGCAATCCAGATGCAGCTCAATATCACGTCGCCTCTGATTCCGGCATATTCGGTGGGCCTGGCTACCCGTGAAATAATTCTTCTGGAGTTTTCAAACAGTATTCTGTGTCTGATCCTTGCCGGCAAAGTGGGCAGTAATATAGCCTCCGAGATCGGGACGATGCGCGTGACCGAGCAGATTGACGCTCTTGAAATCATGGGTGTAAACTCGGCCAACTACCTCGTTATGCCCAAGATAATCGCTTTCGTGGGATTCATGCCAGTGCTGAGCGTGCTTTGCATCGCCACGTCTTTCATAGGAGGCTGGCTTGTGGCTCAGTTCACGGATATAATCACGGTGTCGCGCTTCGTCTATGGCCTGCAGGCCATGTTCCAGGAATGGTACGTGTGGTACGGCCTGATAAAATCGCTGGTATTTGCGTTCATAATAGCTTCGGTGGCATCGTTCTTCGGCTACTACGTCAAGGGGGGTGCCCTGGACGTGGGCAAGGCAAGCACCGATGGCGTGGTTTCAAGCAGTATACTTATACTGCTGTTCGACGTAATCCTCACTAAACTGCTGCTGCAATGATTGAAGTCAAGAATATCACGAAGAGCTTCGACGGCGTGACGGTTCTGCACGATGTGAGCGCCACGTTCGAGACCGGTAAGACGAATCTTATTATTGGTCAGAGCGGATCCGGTAAGACGGTGATGCTCAAATCTCTGGTTGGGCTGATGCGTCCGGAGAAAGGCGAAATACTTTTCGACGGTCGCAATATAATGACCATGACGGTGGAAGATGTGAAGGAATTGCGAAAGGAGATCGGCATGCTTTTCCAGGGTTCTGCGCTCTTCGATTCCGAAACCGTTCTGGGCAATGTGATGTTTCCTCTGGTGATGTTCTCGGATATGAGCCGCGGAGAGATTCTTGACCGTGCCAGGTTCTGCATCGAGCGCGTGAATCTGAAGGGTGCCGAGAACAAATACCCCAGCGAAATCTCCGGAGGTATGCAGAAACGTGTGGCCATAGCGCGCGCAATCGCCCTCAATCCGCGATATCTTTTCTGCGACGAGCCAAATTCCGGTCTTGATCCCAAGACGTCGATTCTCATAGACGAACTCCTTAGCGACATCACTCATGAATATAATATCACAACCGTGATCAACACCCACGACATGAACTCGGTGCTGGGAATAGGCGAGAATATCGTATTCATTAACAAGGGCTACCGCGAGTGGGTGGGAAATATGCATGAAATATACAACACTGCCAATGAGGCTCTGAACGAGTTTGTATTTGCGACCGACCTGTTTCAGGAGGTGCGACGCTATGTGGCGGAAAACGGAAGGCGTCAAAAATGAGATTTGCCGATATCCCGTTCCATGCCAAGGAGAAGCAGCGCCTTATTGATATGGTGGACAACGGTATGGTGCCGCACGCACTGCTTATCCAGGGCCCTGAAGGTGCCGGCAAGCTGTCTCTGGCAAGAGCCTATGTGCAGTATCTGCATTGCACATCGCGGGTAAATGGAGAGCCGTGCGGCCAATGTCCGGCATGCCTGCAGCACGAAAGTTTCAATCATATCGACACACATTTCACTTTTCCGGTGATAAAACGAGAGGGAGGGAGACCCACCCTCTCTGATGATTATATCTCAGAATTCCGGGATTTCCTTTCCACGGGTGTATTCTCGAGTTTCGAGCGGTGGCAGTCGATGCTAAAGCAAGAGAAGCAAGCCTTGATATATGTGGACGAGGCTACGGAAGTACTAAGATTCGCCGGCTTCACAAGCCATGCATCGCAAAATAAAGTGGTGATCATATGGCTGCCTGAACGCTTTCACGAAAGCACAGCAAATAAGCTGCTGAAACTTATTGAGGAACCCAACGACAATGTGAAGATCGTGATGGTGAGTAATAATCCGCAGGGTATTCTTCCTACGGTTTATTCCCGCCTGCAGCGCGTGGAAATACCCCGCTATACGGAAGAAGAAGTATCGTCGTGGCTTAGTGGGCGTCAGAGTGTGGAGGAAGATGCCGCGCGTGCTGTTGCTCGCTTGAGTGCCGGGAATATGTCGGCGGCTCTCGACCTTGTCAGTACGTCGGGAGAAAACGATACGCGTCTCGCCACTTTTATAAGTCTTATGCGACTGGCATATCTGCGCAAAGTAATTGACCTGCGTGCATGGGCCAATGACCTTGCAGCCCTGGGGCGCGAACAGGTGATTGGATTTTTTAATTATGCTTCGCGCATGCTCCGGGAGAATTATATATATGCGCTTATGGATCCGAGGCTGAACTGTATGACTGATAAGGAAGAAACCTTCAGCCGGAATTTCTCGCCATACGTGAATGAGCGTAATGTGGAGGAACTGATGCAGGTATTTGATCATGCATCAAGAGATGTCGCCGGCAATGTGAGCGCAAAAATCGTGTGTTTCGATACTGCAGTTAAAGTGATTCTGTTACTCACGAGATGACACGCAATTTCCTTATTCAGATTGCCGACCATTATATGGCCGAATGCGGCCGTATCCCACTGGAAAACTATGTGTTTGTGTTTCCCAACAAGCGAAGCGCGAGGTTTCTGAAGCACTATATGCAGCAGCGTGTGAAAGGGACTTCGTTCATGCCGCGATACACCACGCTGGGTGCTCTTATGTCGCGTTTCTCGGACTATCCGGAAGTGAGACACAACGAGGCGCTTTTTGATTTATACGATGCATATCGCGAGGCTCTTGCTGCTGCCGGCAACGATAAACCGCGCGATTTCGACAAATTCATTTTCTGGGGAGAGATGATGCTCTCCGATTTCGAGGAGATTGACCGTAGCGCTGCGAGCGCCTCAAAGATATATACAAATCTGAGCCGTCTTAAGGAAATATCGGCGGACTTTCTGGAAGAAGAACAGAAAGAGGTAGTGCGGGAGATATGGGGCGAACAGGCAGTACCTGAGAGTATAGACTCCTTCTGGCGACATGTGGGTCAGGAGAATAAGGAAATGTCGGATCACTTCGTGTCGCTGTGGGAACTTTTAGGCGATATATATCGTCTGTTCAGGAAAAAATTGATTCATAATGGAGTGTGTACCCCTGCCATGCAGCAGCGCAGAGCTCTTGATGCTCTCCGGCGAGACGGCCGGGCTGTGGTGGGTGAATATAGATATGTATTCGCTGGATTTTGCTCTCTGTCGGTGGTGGAAACACTGATTTTCGATCGGTTTAAAGAGCTTGGAGTAGCGGAATTCTTCTGGGACGACGCTTCACCATATATACGTGATATTGACGGAAAGATTGACAGACGGGGCAAAGGATTTTTTCAGCTCGACAGACTTGTGGAAAGATTTCCGATGCTCCCCGGTTTCAACCTCGATCATGTGGATTCTGTACCCCGGATAGATATAATTGGTATTCCGTCCAAGAGCGCGCAGGCCAAGGTCATGTGTGAAGTTCTTGACGGATGGATAAAGAGCGGTTGTATTAATCCCGACAATGCAATAAACACCGCTGTGGTGGTGCCCGATGAGAGTATGCTCATGTCAATTTTGCACACCCTTCCTCCCGAGATCTCTGCTGTGAATATTACGATGGGATTGCCGTTTGCGTCCACTTCATTCGCTGCGTTGCTCCGTTCGGCTGTGTCTTTGCAAATACGTTCGCGGCAGATTCGCGGCGAATGGAGAATGTATCACGAAGATATTCTCGAGGTCGTGAACCATCCCCATATACGCACTGCCGCCCTGAAGGAGAGCGTGGCTGTGCGCAAACACATTCTCGACAATAATCTTTATACTCTGACGGCTGCTGAGCTTCGGGACATAGCTCCTTCTCTGGCATTTATTTTTCAAGGAGTGGATGATATCGCGGCTATTGATGGAGTGCGGTCGTACATTGAAAATCTGCTTGAAGGTTTGCTCGTATTACTTCAGGGAAAGAATGAGGCATCGGCATCCTGGGAAAAGGAGCTTATTGAATACCTGCGTGGAGAGATAGCCGAGCTGTCGGATCTTATTGGTCGCTATGATGTAGATGCGGGTGATAAGTCGTATTTCGCTCTTTTCGAAAGAGCTTTGCGCTCGCGCACAATCACCATGGAAGGTACTCCGTTGCGAGGTTTGCAGATAATGGGCGTGGCTGAAACGCGCGCGCTGGACTTCGATAATATAATATTCCTGTCGATGAACGACCGGATTTTTCCTCGTCGATCAGCCACTAAGACGATGTTGCCCAATAATATACGCGCAGGTTACGGACTTCCTCCCGTAGATCGCTCCGAAAGCGACGCCGCTTATGTGTTTTATCGTATGATAGCACGTGCACGCAACGTGGCACTAATATATGATTCTCGCGATGCGTCTTCAGGCGCCGGCGAGTCGTCACGTTTTATCGCTCAACTGCGCTATCTTTACCCTACCGACCGGCTGCGACAACTAACGGTGAATATGGGTGCCAACGCACCGGAAAAACGTGTTATAACAATTGAGAAGAGCGAAGATATCCTCCGTAAACTCAATGAATTCAAACCGGGAGGGCGTTCGTATAT
>CAMWRI010000038.1 GCA_947176585.1 uncultured Porphyromonadaceae bacterium | reverse complement strand
GTTCAACGCTCTTGATGGAGTTCTGAGCCAGAACGGCAGCCGGACCGCCGATGCTTCCCAGATAGAAGCCGCCGTGCTTGTGGCAAGCCTCTGTGACCTGCTTTGAACGGTTGCCCTTTGCAATCATTATCATCGAGCCGCCTGCATCCTGGAATTGATCCACGTAGGGGTCCATACGGCCTGCCGTGGTGGGGCCGAAAGAGCCGCTGGCCATACCGGCCGGAGTCTTGGCAGGACCTGCGTAGTAGATGGGATGATCCTTGAGATACTGGGGCATCGGTTCGCCTGCGTCAAGACGCTGCTTGATCTTGGCGTGTGCAATATCTCGGCCCACGATAATGGTGCCGTTCAGCGACAGACGTGTGCTCACGGGATATTTCGACAATTCCGCAAGCACTTCGGGCATCGGGCGGTTAAGATCGATGCGCACAACCTCACCTTCGCCCTGCTTGCGATAGGCTTCGGGGATGAGTTCGCCGGGATTGCTGTCGAGCTTTTCAATCCACAGACCTTCGCGATTGATTTTTGCTTTCACGTTGCGGTCAGCCGAGCAGCTCACACCCATTCCTATAGGACATGATGCGCCATGACGGGGCAGACGGATTACGCGGATATCATGAGCGAAATATTTGCCGCCGAACTGTGCACCGAGGCCAAGTTTTTCAGCAGCTTTCTTCAACTCTTTCTCCAGTTCTACGTCGCGGAACGCATGGCCAAGCTCATTACCCTCAGTGGGCAGGCTGTCGTAGTATTTCACGGAAGCCTTCTTCACGGTGGTGAGGTTCATCTCAGCCGATGTACCGCCAATCACGAAAGCGATATGATAAGGAGGACATGCAGCAGTGCCGAGAGACTTCATCTTCTCCACGAGGAACGGAACGAGCTTTTCGGGAGTGATGATGGCTTTGGTTTCCTGATAGAGATATGTTTTATTGGCCGATCCGCCACCTTTGGCCACGAAGAGGAAATGATATTCGTCGTCGTGACCGGCATGGATGTCGATCTGCGCAGGAAGATTGCAGCCTGTGTTCACCTCGTCGTACATGTTGAGAGGTGCATTCTGGCTATAGCGCAGGTTGTCGGTGGTGTATGTGTCGTAAACACCCTTGCTCAGGTATTCCTCATCGTTGGCGCCGGTGAATACATACTGGCCTTTTTCGCCGTGTACGATAGCCGTGCCGGTGTCCTGGCAGAAAGGAAGCTGGCCCTTAGCAGCCACTTCGGCATTGCGCAGCATGGTTAGAGCCACGTACTTATCGTTCTCACTCGCTTCGGGATCAGCTAGGATGCGTGCCACCATGGCGTTGTGCTCGCGGCGAAGCATGAAGGCATTGTCGTGGGTGGCCTGCCTTGCCAGTACCGTAAGAGCCTGCGGATCAACCACGAGGAACTCATGACCGCCCCAACTTTCCACCTTTACATAATCTTTAGTGAGGTGGTAATATTCAGTAGTGTCGGGTCCCAGAGGGAACATTTCCTGATACTTGAATGGTTTTGTTGCCATATTAATTATTGAATTTGACCTGGTTTTTCGTTTTGGTTCCGCAAAATTATAAAAATGCGGTCATAAATGCAATATTACTTATAAAAACCGTTTTCCTCTCTCGACGTTCTCACGGGAGCCTCCGCCGATGCAGCTGCCAGAGATGCGGGCAACCACACGGCCATGTCGCCTTCGCCACGGTGGGCCCATGCGTAATATGGTATCATCTTGAGTTCGCGGTCCGTCACGTTAAGGCGTCCGTCTTCGCCGTATGCGAGTGTCTGCACGGGCATCTTGATGGTAGCCACGCCTCCCAGCAGCTCGCCACAAGGCTCTGCTTCGGGCTTTGCCCCGGCAGGGAGGAGCACATTGTGCACACAGAAGTCATTATCGGGCCATTCAGCACAATACACCAGCGGACCACGCTCCACGGCCAGACGCGCGCGGGCGTCGGCCACAGCTTCATGAGCCTTGACAAGGCGTGCGGGCATATCAAAGTGAATCTTCACTTCGTCGCCTTTTTTCCACTTGCGGTCCACAACCATATATCCGTTGCGAAGCTCGCCCGTCACATTCTCGCCGTTGACACTCACGCTCCATTCAGGCGTTATATCATCAGCATAAGCGTAAAGGTCGCCGGGCACCACGCTGTTGCGCACCCATCCGGGAATACGTATGTTCATGGCAAATTCACCGCCACCGTTATCCACCTTCAGGTGAACATCGCCATCATATGGATATCCGGTGACCTGAGTCAGACGCACGTTCTTTTTCCCCACGGCCACGTCGGCAGTGTTGTTGAGGAAGAGATTCACATACACATCGCGATCACGCACGGCATATACATATCCCGGCAGTGAAGGAATGAAGCGGCTTATATTGCTTGGACAGCATGCGCAGCCGAACCACGGCTGGCGGGAGTAGTTGCCGGTGGAAGCCAGGGGATTAGGATAGAAGAACGAACCGCCGTCCAGCGACACACCGGAGATAAGGCCGTTGTACAGGGTGCGCTCAAGCACGTCGAAATATTTCGCATCTGCATGCAGCAGAAACAGACGATAGTTCACGTAAACGTTGCCGATCGCTGCACAGGTCTCGTTGTAGGCCGTGGCATTGGGCAGCTCATAATCTGCGCCGAAAGCCTCGCCTGCATGGCGGGCACCTATGCCTCCGGTGATATATAGTTTCTTGCCGGTGATATTGTCCCAGATACGGTCAATCGCCTTGATATAAGCACTGTCGCCGGTGATGGCCGCCACATCGGCCATGCCTGCATACATATATGTGGCACGGACCGCATGACCCACCGCTTCGTCCTGCTCAAGCACAGGAATGTGCGATTGGGCATACATATCGCGGCGAGGAGTTGTGCCGCGAGCCTCAAGGAAGAATTTGGCCTGATCCAGATACTTTTTGTCGCCGGTCACTGTATATAGTCTCACCAGCGCCATTTCGGCAATCTGATGACCGGGTACAAGGCGGCGTTGGTCGGGACCGTCGCCGATGTTGCGGCACACACAATCGGCATAACGCATCGCGATGTCAAGGAAATTTCTTTTTCCGGTGGCCTGATAGTGTGCAACGGCGCCCTCGATCATATGACCCAGATTGTAAAACTCATGTGAAAGCAGCTCCACCTCGTCCCATCGACCGCCTTTTGCCCAGTCGTGGGGATTGTCAGGGTTCTGCGTGCGTGCCGTGAACAGATAACCGTCGGGTTCCTGCGCTGCCGCCACAATTTCGAGTATGCTGTCGATATAAGCCTCAAGTTTTTTATCGGGATAAGTGCTCAAACGATAGGATGCGCCTTCGATAGTCTTGTACACATCAGTATCGTCGAAAGGAAAACCGGTGGCGTGGTATTCGCTGCGTGGAGCGGCTGCACGCTTGAAGTTTTCATATCTTCCGCTTTCTTCACACTTGCTGAAAGCCAGGGGGATAGTCACGTCGCGGCTGGCTGCGAGGCGGTCGCCCCAAAATCCGTCACCGACATACACGGAAGTAAACGGCACCGGAGTGACGGGGTAGCCTGACTGTATCACGGCCTGCTTGCGTGCTTGCACGCCAGATGAAACTCCGGTCGCTGTAATCAAAATGAGAAGTAATTTGTTTATATTCATATAATGGTATTAGTATTTTGCACCGTACAAAGGTAATACAATAGTTTGTAAAAACATAAAATAATAGCTAATTTTGCAAAACAATAAAAGATATGGAATTGATTAAAAACGAGGAATTCGGCGGCGAACGTCCGCTGTTCGGCAGCCACGATCTGCGACTTGAGAATGTAACTGTACACGCCGGAGAATCGGCAATCAAGAATTGCCGGGATATCGAGGCCGTCAACTGTCGCTTCGAAGGTAAATATCCCTTCTGGCATGTGGATGGCTTCCGCATCGATAAATGTGAATTCACTCCTGGCGCACGTGCAGCGCTATGGTATTCGCGTGGCTTGGTAATGACAGATACGCAGGTGGATGCACCCAAGATGTTCCGCGAGATGCATTCGCTCGAACTGGAACGCGTAAATATCCCCGACGCCCAGGAGACTCTATGGCATTGCTCGGATATCAAGCTGCACGATGTCACGACCGCCAACGCCGACTATATTTTCATGCATTGTTCCGATATCCGCATCGACGGATACCGGCAGGATGGCAACTATTCATTCCAATACTGCAAAAATGTGGAGATCCGCAACGCCGTAATCAACTCAAAAGATGCGTTTTGGAATACGGAGGATGTGACCATCTACGATTCCGAGCTCACCGGTGAATATCTTGGATGGCATTCCCGCAATCTGCGCCTTGTGCGTTGCCATATCAGCGGCACACAGCCCCTTTGCTATTGCCATAATCTTGTGCTGGAAGACTGCACATTTGCCGATGACTGCGACCGCGCATTCGAAGACAGCGATGTGAACGCCCGTGTTAATTCCCACATCGTGAGCATTGTGAATCCCCGTTCGGGCGAAATTCACTGCAAGAGCGTGGGCGATATCCATCTCGATGAGTTTATCAAGGAACCTGCTGATTGCCGTATCGAAAGCGACTTATGATCTCGCGTTACGATTTCGACAACAGTGCCCCTGACCGTAGGGGCACCGCTTCCTATAAATGGGATTCCGCACCTTCGGACGACGTGATTCCGCTGTGGGTGGCGGATATGGATTTCCGAACGGCGCCAGCCGTTGTCGCAGCCTTGCGCAAGCGTGTGGATCATGGCGTATTTGGCTATGTGAAAGTCCCCGACGAGTATTACGAGGCTCTTACGGGCTGGTTCGCTTCCCGTCATGGTTGGCAGTTCTCGCGGGAGGATGTAATATACACATCCGGAGTCGTGCCGGCCATTTCGGCGATTATAAAAGCCTTATGCAATCACGGCGATGGCGTTGTGGTTCAGACCCCAGTATATAATTGTTTCTTTTCGTCCATAAGAAACAACGGATGCCGGGTAGTAGAGAACCGTTTAATCAGGGAGGAACTTTCCGAAGGACAATTCACATACCGCATCGACTTTGACAATCTGGAGCAACTTGTGGCCGCTCCGGATTGCAAGATATTGCTCCTGTGTAATCCCCACAATCCGGCCGGACGGTGCTGGAGTGCAGAGGAATTGTACAGAATAGCCGAAATATGCGGTAAGCACGGTACCACAGTAGTGAGCGACGAGATTCATTGCGAGCTTACTATGCCCGGATTCAGCTTCACGCCTTTCGCTACAGTGGCCGGTGAGTGCAGCTATGTGGTGTGCAATTCACCCAGTAAAGCATTCAACACGGCAGGTTTGCAGATTGCCAATATAATATGTCCCTCTCCTTCTGTGCGCGCTGCGATCGACCGCGCCATCAATATAAATGAGGTGTGCGATGTGAATCCTTTCGGTGTGGTCGGGCTCATTGCAGCCTACAAAGACGGCGCGACATGGCTGGACGAGCTGCGGGCATATCTGTATGAAAACTATCTCACGTTCCGCTCGTTTATGGAAAAAGAGTTGCCACAGCTGCCCTACTCCGCTCTCGAAGCCACTTATCTCGCATGGGTGGACGTGCGCCCCACAGGAATGAGAGGCGAGGAAATCGAACATGAGCTTATCAACAAGCACGGCGTGTGGGTGAACGCGGGGGGAATGTATGGCTGCGACGACTACATCCGCATCAATCTCGCGTGTCCTCGCAATCGACTCCTCGAAGGCTTGCGACGGATGGCAGAAGGTATTTCGCAGTGGCTGAAATAACGCAAATACGTGACGGCGCTCCGCTGAATTTCGGCGACAAATTGGCTCTTGCTGCCAAATTGTCGTTGCCTGCGATCATGGCTCAGCTGTCGAGCATTCTCATGCAATATATAGATGCCTCGATGGTGGGCCGGCTCGGAGCCGATTCGGCAGCGTCCGTAGGCCTCGTGAGCAGTTCGCTATGGCTTTTTTGGGGAATATGTTCAATGTTCACGATGGGTTTCTCCGTACAGGTAGCCCACAGGCTCGGCGCCAAAGAGACGGAGGATGCCCGCTCGGTGGTGAGACAAGGTCTCGTCACGTGTCTGCTTTTCGGTGTAGCTATGGCTGCCTTAGGGCTTGCAATTTCGCCGTGGCTGCCTATATGGCTCGGAGGAGAACCGCAGGTACGTGCGGGAGCCACGCTGTATTTTGCAGTGTTCGTAGCCGCATTGCCCGTGCTCACGCTCAATTATATGGCCGGAGGTATGCTTCGTTGCGCGGGAAATATGAAAGTTCCGAGTGTGCTGAACGTGCTCATGTGCGTGCTCGACATTCTGTTCAACTTCTTTCTCATTTTTCCCTCGCGAGAACTCCACATTCTGGGCACGCACATTTACATGCCCGGAGCAGGTATGGGAGTTCTTGGCGCCGCGCTCGGCACAGTACTGGCTGAAGCCGTGGTGGCGGCAATAATGCTATGGCATCTTTTGGCGCGGCAGGCCGATCTGGCTATACGTGGCACCTGCGGCAGTTTCCGTCCCACCCGCGACGTACTTCGCCGTGCGTTCAAGATTTCCGCACCGATGACTCTTCAGCAGGCCCTGTTCAGCGGAGCACAGATTATGATCACCGTGATAGTCGCACCTATCGGTGTGGTAGCTATAGCCGCAAATGCTTTTGCCGTCACTGCCGAGAGCCTGTGTTATATGCCCGGATTCGGAATATCCGATGCGGCTACGGCGCTTACCGGCCAGAGCTTCGGCGCACGTAGACCCGCCCTGGTGCGCAGTTTCGGATATATCACTGTGGGAATGGGTATGGCCGTTATGACCGTAATGGGATTTATCATGTATCTGGCAGCTCCTCTCATGATGGATATAATGACTCCGGTGGCTGCTATCCGAGATCTTGGTACGGAAGTGCTTCGCATCGAGGCGTGGGCCGAACCCATGTATGCTGCATCCATCGTTGCCTACGGTGCAATGGTAGGCGTGGGCGACACAAAGATTCCCGCCGTAATGAACTTCGGTAGCATATGGCTCGTGAGAATACCCGTTGCCGCCCTGCTCGCACCCACGATGGGTCTGCGAGGCGTGTGGATTGCCATGGCTCTCGAACTATCGTTCCGCGGTGCCATATTCCTGTGGCGTCTCATCTCAGGGGCCTGGTACAAACATATCCATATCAATACTGTAAGTGTAGAAAATGAAGCAAATTGAACCGCTGCGACACGTGGCACTCACAAGGTATATCGAACCCCTGCGCGAGGGCGGATCGCTCCCGGCTCTGGCTGAAGCCGACGACGGATTCAAATACGCAGTGAAATTTCGTGGAGCAGGCCACGGTCCCAAGATGCTTGTGGCCGAACTAATCGGAAGCGAGCTTGCTCGTGCAGCAGGATTGAATGTTCCGGAACTGGTGTTCGTGGATGTCGACGAGGATTTCGGTCGCACCGAGGGCGATGAGGAAATTCAGGATCTATTGCGGGCAAGTCGAGGATTAAACCTTGGGCTGCACTACCTTGCAGGAACATTTACCTGGGACACTCTCGTAAATGATATAGATGCCCTCACTGCATCAAAAGTGATGTGGCTCGACGCTTTCCTCACCAATATTGACCGCACCGTGCGCAACACCAACATGCTTTCGTGGCGCCGCGAGCTATGGCTCATCGACCACGGAGCATCGTTGTATTTCCATCACTCGTGGAGCGACTGGCACAAGGCCGCCTTATCGCCGTTTCCCTACGTGAAAGACCATGCTTTTATCAAGATAGCATCCGAGCTTGATGCCGCCGACAGTTTCATGCACGCTGTGATTACTCCGGAAGTGATCGACGCGGTTGTCGACTTGGTACCTGATGAATGGCTTACAGGCGAAGCGGGCGACGGTAGCCCCACACCCGAAGCGCGCCGCGATGTGTACAAGCAATTTCTGAAAACCCGACTCTCCAATTCCAAAATATTCGTAGACCATGCAAAACAAGTCAGAGCAGCATCTGTATGAATATGCCATAGTGCGCTACATGCCCAGTATGGAGCGCGGGGAGTTCGTCAACATCGGCCTTCTGATGATGTGCAAGCGTCGCCGTTGGCTCAGAGCACGTGTGGACTGCAATATGGATCGCATCTGTGCTATAACACACGGCACCGATACATCGGGTCTTGAACCTCAGTGCGAAGTGTTCCGTTCTATTTCTGAAGGACGACCAAAGGATCATCCCATCGCATCTCTACCCGCAGAGGAGCGCTTCCGCTGGCTCACGGCAGTGCGCAGTGCCTCTATCGTGACGTCGCGTCCCCACCCCGGCTTCACCACCGACCTGGATGCCACCTTCGAGCGGCTTTACTCCGCGCTCGTGCTGTAATCCACACCATCTGCACATACCAGCCATCAATAATATGATGAATAAGACTGCCCTACGGATGCATGAGCTGAATAAGTATTATCTGGAGAAAACAAATATACGGTTGAAATATGCTGCACTGATCTCAATCGCATTATCAATAATACTTATGCTCGTATTGGCTTTTGAGCATATAACCGCTATTTCTGCGCTCTTATTTAAACGATAAGAGCAACTGACAATACTACGAAATCCGGCTCCAGTCGGCTGTGCGGTTCACGGTAGCTTCGAGGGCTCGGCGGAAAGCAGCGTTGTCGGCCGACGTGAGGCCCGGATCGCTATCGAGAAGAATTTCAGCTGCATCGCGAGCCATCTGCACCACCTGGCCATCGGTGGCAAGATTGGTGAGTTTGAGGTCAAAAGGCATACCGCTTTGCATCGTACCTTCGATATCACCCGGACCTCGCATCTGCATATCTGCTTCGGCCACTACGAAGCCGTCGGTGGTTTTAGTCATGAGTTCCAGGCGCTTGCGCGTGTCGGCTGCGATGTTGTGCTTGCTCATCAGGATGCAATAGCTTTGATCGGCGCCACGACCCACACGGCCGCGTAACTGATGCAGCTGCGAGAGACCGAAACGCTCGGCATTCTCAATAATCATCACGGAAGCGTTCGGCACATTCACTCCCACCTCAATCACCGTGGTGGCTACAAGAATACGGGCTTCCCCAGAAGCGAACAACCCCATCTGATAGTCTTTTTCCTCGGGCTTCATGCGGCCGTGAACAAACGCTACCTTGAAATCGCGGAAAGTGTCGCGGATAATATCATAGCCTTCGGTGAGACTGCGCAGGTCGAGTTTTTCGTTTTCGTCGATCAGTGGATACACAATATATGCCTGCCTTCCCTCGCGCAGTTGGGCATAGGTGGCTTTGTAGACCTGAAGTCGCTGCGGCTCGTAGCGCAGCAATGTGGCTATAGGCTTGCGGCCAGGGGGTAGTTCGTCTATGATGCTAACATCAAGATCACCGTACACAGTCATGGCCAGTGTGCGCGGGATGGGTGTCGCAGTCATCACGAGCACGTGGGGACCAATCTCGTTCTTAGTCCATAGACGCGCGCGTTGCTTCACTCCGAATCGGTGCTGTTCGTCGATCACTGCCATACCGAGATTTCGGAACTCCACATTATCTTCAAGCAGCGCATGAGTACCCACGAGAATATCAAGCGTGCCGTCAGCAAGCTGTGCGTGAATCTCACGCCTTTCTGCTGCCTTTGTGGCCCCCTTGAGCAGACGCACATTAAGTCCCGTGGGTGCCAGCAGTTGCGATATGCTCTCGTAGTGCTGCGTGGCCAGTATTTCGGTAGGCGCCATGAGGCACGCCTGCATACCATTGTCCACCGCTATCAGCATAGCCATAACGGCCACAAGGGTCTTGCCGCTGCCCACATCTCCCTGCACCAATCTATTCATCTGCTTTCCCGTGAGCAGGTCGGCTCGAATCTCTTTCACCACCCTTTTCTGCGCTCCGGTAAGTTCAAATGGCAGACATTTGTTATAGAAAGTGTTGAATGCAGCTCCCACTCTGGGCATCAGGTGACCGGCGGTAGAACTTTTGCGCTTGCGGTTGCGCCGCTGCATATCCACCTGAATGTAGAACACTTCTTCAAACTTCAGCCGCTCGCGGGCACGCTGCAGCGCGCCGTTGTCGTTCGGACTATGTATTGCACGTATAGCCTCATCAAGCGGCATCAGTTTAAGAGACGATACCACGGATGCCGGCAGGGTCTCCTTAAGTGCCGGGCGCGACTCCAGGAGCGTCTGAATCCATATCTGGAATTGCCGGGAAGCGATCCCTCGGTTGCGCAATGTTTCGGTGAGCGGATACACACCGCGTATTTCCTTTGAAGCCAGAAGCGAATCGGGGGTGTCGACTTCTGGATGCGACATTTGCCAGCGCCCGTTGAACTGCGTGGGTTTGCCGAAGAGCACATACTCCTTGTCAGGCACAAGATTACGCTTGATGGAGGTAATGCCCTTGAACCACACTACTTCCATTGCCCGCGTTCCGTCGGAAAAAAGTCCCACATATCGCATCTTGGCACCTTCTCCCAGAGTGTTGAAGCTGACGAAGCGTCCACGAACCTGCACAGCGGGCATATCGCCATCGAAATCAATAATCCTGTAGATCTGAGAGCGGTCCACATAGTGAGTGGGATAATGACGCAGCAAGTCGTAGGCCGAGTGAATACCCAGCTGCGACGCAAGCAGTTCCGCGCGCTTGGGCCCCACCCCTTTCACATACTTGATATCGAGAGTGCGCAGCGAATTCATTCCCCGGATAGTAGAACCTCGGCAATAGCGAGATCCTTCGGATTCGTGATTTTTATATTGTCCGGAGATCCGGGCGTGAGTATAAGTTTTGAATGGCCACAATGTTCCATCAGAGAAGCGTCGTCGCTGAAGCTTAGACCGTTATTTCTATATGCTTCAATGAGATGTCGTCCGCGGAATGCCTGTGGGGTCTGCACGGCATGGTACATTGCCCGGTCCACTGCTTTTGTAGACTCCGCCGATTCTCCGCAGCGCAAAGAATCCGTCACCGAAATGGCGGGAATAGCGCCGTCGATTTCGTCTCGCGCCATCGCGCACAGCACTCCTTCCACCACAGATGCAGTGATCAGCGGACGCGCTCCATCGTGTACCAAGATCACATCAGGAACACCGTCGAGCGACAGAACAGCGTTGCGCACCGAATCCGAACGCGTGGCACCACCATGTACCACTCTTGGCGATTCGAAGCGATAGCGACCACACAGATTTTGCCAAAAACTGTGCATGCTTTCGTTCACTACCAGCGTGATGTCCGCTTCCGGCACAAAAGATCGGAAGCGTTCGATTGCATGCATGAGCACAGGCTTTCCGGCGAGCATACAGTATTGCTTGGGCACTTTAGCCCCGAAGCGTGAGCCGGAGCCACCGGCAACTATTATAATATGTATCTTCATTCAGCAAAAATGGGCATCGGAGCCATCATTGCGTTCACTCTTTCGCGCACGGACGCGATTGCCTCTGGGTTTCCGGTGTTGCTCAGAACCTCGTCTATAAGGTCGGCAACCTCGGTCATCATTATCACATCGGCGCCGCGCGTGGTCACAGCAGGTGTGCCCAGACGTATGCCGGAGGTCTGGAACGGCGAGCGGTTGTCGTAAGGCACCATGTTTTTGTTGGCCGTAATATCGGCCGACACAAGCGCCTTTTCGGCTTCCTTTCCGGTAAGTTCCGGGAAATTGCCGCGCAGATCGATAAGCACGCAATGATTGTCGGTACCACCGCTCACGATCTTGTAGCCTTTTTCCTTGAGTGCCTTGGCAAGGGCGCGGGCATTAAGCAGCACATTGCGCTGGTAATCCTTGAATTGCGGGGCGAGAGCTTCGCCGAAAGCTACAGCCTTGGCGGCAATCACATGCTCTAGCGGGCCGCCTTGCACACCGGGGAACACAGCGGAATCCAGCAACTGCGACATCATCTTCACAGCCCCCTTTGGAGTGGTTTTGCCCCAGGGATTCTCGAAATCCTCGCCCATGAGAATCACACCGCCACGCGGGCCGCGCAGGGTCTTGTGGGTGGTGGAGGTCACGATATGGGCATATTTGAGAGGATTGTCGAGCAGACCGGCGGCAATAAGACCGGCCGGATGGGCCATGTCGACCATAAATATGGCGCCGATGCTGTCGGCGATACGGCGCATACGGGCATAATCCCATTCGCGGCTATAAGCACTCGCACCACCGATAATGAGGCGGGGACGCTCGCGCAGGGCTGTCTCCTCCATTTTATCATAGTCAATGAGCCCGGTTTCAGGGTCAACCGAATAATCCACGGCATTGAACACTATTCCCGAGAAATTCACGGGGCTGCCGTGGCTCAGGTGACCTCCCTGCGACAGATTCATTCCCATAAACTTGTCGCCGGGATTCAGACATGCCATGAACACGGCCATATTCGCCTGAGCTCCCGAATGGGGTTGCACATTGGCCCATGTGGCACCGAAAAGAGTTTTCAGACGCTCGATAGCCAGAGATTCGGCCTCGTCCACCACCTCGCAACCTCCGTAGTAGCGCTTCCCCGGATAGCCTTCGGCATATTTGTTTGTGAGGCAAGAGCCCATGGCGGCTCGCACCTGCGGACTCACGAAGTTCTCGGATGCTATGAGTTCGAGACCCATATGCTGGCGGGCATCTTCGCGCGCGATAATATCGAATATCTGTTTGTCTTTAAACTCTTTGTACATAGCTTATGGTTTTAATCAGGCATTATCTTGAACGTTTTTTGTTTTTCTCTACCGAGAAACCGAATTTTCCCAGCTTGTCGCCCAGGGCATAATATCCGCCGTGGCAATACGTCATGATACCGGAGGCCGCGAGGTCGAAGCTACCTGTTTCGTCATTAATAAAAGCATCGTCGGCAATTACGTTCACAACATCTGCTATGAACATATCGTGACTGCCAAGGTGCATTATTTCCTTCACCCTGCATTCTATGCTCAGCGGCGATTCGGCAATTATCGGACATACATTGGCCACGCCCGGAGCCCGGTTCAGCTGACAGAGTTCCCACTTGTTGCAGTCGCGGCCGGAACGCACTCCGGCCAGATCGGTGGCACGCGCCATAGCTTCTGTTGTGAGATTCACGGTGAAAGCCATGTGGCGGCAGATGAGTCCGTAACTGTAGCGCTCGGGACGCACGCTGATGTAGAGCATCGGAGGATTGGTGCACACGGTACCGGTCCACGCCACGGTGAGCATGTTGGACTCTTCGGCATCTCCGCAAGTAACGAGTGCGGCTGGCAGCGGGTACACCATCGTACCGGGTTTCCAATTCACTTTCATGCCTACAAAACTAATAAAAAAATGTGAAATGGCAGCCTACTTCGACAATGTTTTATACCTTTGCAGTGAAATGAAAAGACTAATTCTACCTTTTGTCCTTGCCTGCACGCTTGGTGCGACGGCTCAGGAAACCACGGATACTATCACGGCAAAACCGTACTACCTGCTTATAGGTCAGGCCGAAGAAGCGATTTCCGAGGATCGTCTCGACGAAGCGGCCACTCGGCTTATTGAGGCTATGAGTGTGGAGCCGGATAACCCCGGCAACGTGTTATTGCTGTCGAATCTCGGTGTCGTGTACTGGCGCGACGGACGTGACTCCCTCGCCCTCGAGACCTTTGACCGCGTGCTCGAACAGGCACCTTCGATGGTGACGGTTCGTCTCAACCGCGGCAGGCTGCATCTCGATATGGGGCATTCGCGTGAGGCTTACGATGATTTCAACGATGTGGTGGAGCAGGACTCCCTGAATGCAGGCGCGCGATACTACCGCGGCACGATGAATCTCTACGGCGGCCATCTGGCGGATGCCGAGGCTGATTTTAATGTTTTACGTGCACTGCATCCAAAGGCCATCGACACAGCTGTGGCCCTGAGTACTCTCTATTCCCTAAGCGGCCGCAACAGCGAGGCCATTCCCTATTTCGAAAGACTTGTCGAAGATGATCCGGCTCCTGAATTTTACGCCGGGCTGGCCGGTTGCCTGCTGGCTATTGAGAACTACAGCAGGGCTTCCGAAGTGATTGCCGACGGCCTGAAGCGCTACAGCCACGATCCCGAACTGTACTACTATCGCGCGTGGCTTAACCGCGACCGCTACCGCCTCGATGATGCCCATGCTGATGCCAGGCGAGCTATCGACTTGGGAGCCAACAAGCAGAAAGTGGAAGCATTATTTCGATGAGTTCATTCTGCGGAAAGCGCGTATGCGCTCGTCCGTGAGTTTCTTGAAAAAGAACGCACGCGCACGTGCATTGCCGGTGAAGCTGCGGCTGAGACGCATGAGAGCCTGTTTGCGGTCGGCAACGGCGATCACCTCTATGGTGTTTTCGTCGATTTCCGGCCTCTCGCGGGTAGCTTTAAGCAGATACTGGTCTTTCTCAGCCGTCCGCACGATCGCACAGTAGCCCGTTGCTCGCTCTGCATCGTACTCATGCTTGTGCTTTTTAAACACACTCTCGAAATGCTGCACCACCTCATGGAAGTCGGCATAATGCCTTTGGGCAGCGTGCTTTTCCACGAACTTGTCAAACAATATTGTAAAGCACCTGAGGGTTACTTCGGTATCGTAGGCGGCCGAGTGTGCCCGCGACTCGTCCTGACTTATTCCAAGATTGTCGCACACAGATTTAAGGCTTATTCCCTGCACATAATCAAGACCATGCTCCCTGCCGTGGCACACCCAGAACCAGTCGCGCAGCTCAAGCACCTGCTTGGAATCGAGGCCTTGCACAAATTGCCTCTTGAGCTTGGCAATGTCGTTCTCCCGAACTGCAAACCCCAAAATATAGGTACAGCGGTCGAAAACTGCCTGTATGCGCTTGCGGCAAGAGGAGAAAGACGGTGCGGTGGCCACCATGGCGGGAGTGATATGGTGGATATCGCTGTCCCATGTACGATAGCGGCGCGGCTTGAAGCGTTGCTGATATACGAGGCGTCCGTGCAGATCTGCTATCGACAGTTCGAGCATCTCCTGGCCGCGTGCAAATTCCGCATCGCAGCACAGGCAAGTGGTAGCTCCCGCACTCCCGAGTAATCTTTGGGTCTCGCTGTTCATCACTCTGAAATTGTGCAACCCGCCACACCGGCCACGGCCTCCATATATGCATCGGCAGCCTTTTCATAGCCCATGGCGCGCATATGTGCTTCCTTATATTTGATGTTCAGCACAGCGGCCTCGCGCTGCATCTCGCCGGCCGACGGATCGGCTAAAACAGCAGCGTCAGCCGCTCCGTGGGCGCGTGCAGAATCAAGAGCCGCCGAACTGTCGGGGTTGCCTATTCCATTTCCAGAGCAGGAGCAGACAAGAGCGAGAAGTATGAGTGGAATAAGTATTTTCATAAAAGTATTACAGCGAGTTTTGCACATGCTTCTGCATCACTGAGTGCATTGTGATGCTGATACAGGTTGATACCGAAGAAATCGCATAGAGCATCCAGAGTGTGCCGTCCGCACATGCTGCGAGGCACTTTGGCTCTCGCAGCCGCCAAGGTGTCGTGAAACTCTCCCGGCATGTCGAGCCTGTACACTCTGCATGCCGCTGATATGCATCCGCGGTCGAAGCGCGCATTGTGTGCAACCATGGGCAGTCCCTCGCTCCAAGCGCTGATTTGTCGCCACACGGAATCAAAAGTGGGCGAATTCTCGGTATCTTTTTGAGTGATACCATGTACCCTCACACAGTGATAGTTATAATACTCCGGCTCAGGCTTCACCAGTGAATAATATGAATCAGTCACAACACCGCCACGCACCTTCACAGCGCCGATGGCACAAATGCTTGAGGCCTCGTTGTTTGCGGTCTCAACGTCTATGGCGATAAAATCATTCATCGCAATGCATTGTTTTTGCAGCTGCATCCCGAACCTGCTGCATAAGCCACAGCGGCGTGCTCGTAGCTCCGCATATTCCCACGCTCTCGGCTCCCTCGAGCCATTGTGGACGGAGCTCGGAAGCATTTGCCAGAAGATGAGTGCGCGGGTTCACCGTGCGGCATTGGTCATAAAGTATGCGGCCATTACTGCTCTTGGTTCCGGCCACAAAAAGTACAACCTCGTGCGAGGCTGCGAATTGTCTGAGATGCTCCACACGGCCGCTCACGCTGCGGCAGATGGTGTTGCTATACTCAAAATCCACGCCCGGTGCCTTACGCCGGTCGATTTCTGCAATTATATCGCGGTAGCCTTCCAGGCTTTTGGTAGTTTGCGAGAACAGGGCTATAGGGCGCGTATAATCAAGTCCGTCAAGGTCGGCGATACTTTCTATCACTATGGCGTGGCCGTCGGTCTGGCCCACGAGGCCGTTCACCTCGGCGTGTCCGCGCTTACCGTATATCACAATCTGCGGGCGTTCGCCGGGTCGGCCGTATGCTGCCTTTACACGCTGCTGCAACTTAAGGACCACCGGGCAGGTGGCATCCACGATGTCTATATCGAGGGCTTCGGCCAATCGATATGTGCTGGGAGGTTCGCCATGGGCGCGCAGTAGCACGCGCGCACCGCGCAGCGAGTTCATGTCTTCGTGGGTGATGGTGTGGAGCCCTTTACGGCGCAGGCGTTCCACCTCGTCGCTGTTGTGCACGATATCGCCCAGACAATATAGAGTGGTACCCGCTTCGAGCTGTTCCTCGGCTTTCTTTATAGCCGTGACCACTCCGAAGCAAAAGCCGGAATTGGAGTCAATCTCAATTCTTGCCATGGCAGCGTGCTTCGGCTTCGCGGAATTTTTCGAGTAACCACGCATCCTGCTCTTCGAGCGTCATCGTGGTGTTGTCGAGATCGATGGCATCATCGGCACGCCGCAGCGGACTCTCTTCGCGCGTCATATCAATATGGTCTCGCTCGGTCACGTTGGCCAGCACATCGTCGAAATCCACTTCAAGACCCTTTTCAAGCATTTCCCGATAGCGGCGCTCCGCACGGGTACGCGCCGGCGCATTCACGTAAATCTTTAGCTCGGCCAGCGGGAAAACGGTGGTACCTATGTCTCGGCCATCCATAACGATTCCACCCTGCTCTCCCATCGCCTGCTGCATGGCCACGAGAGCGTGGCGCACCTCCGGCACGGCTGCCACCGGCGACACTGAGTCGCTCACGCGCAGCGTGCGAATGTCGGCTTCCACATCACGCCCATTGAGCAGCGTGTGCTGGCGACCGTCGGCACCTGCAGGCGCGAAGTCGATATTGAGGTCAGGGAGAGCGTTGATTATAGCTTTCACGTCAAGCGAACCGTCGTCGCCCACCATGCCATGCTCCAGAGCATAGAGGGTCACGGCCCTGTACATGGCGCCGGAATCTATATACCGATAGGATATGGCAGCTGCGAGGCGTCGTGCCATCGTGCTTTTGCCCGACGACGAAAATCCGTCGATAGCTATGGTAAGTGGTTTCATAGTGTATTGTAAAAGGGGACAAAAGATGCCTTGAGAAACCTCTTTCGTCCCCTCTTGAGTATTTCGGAAAAAATTACATGTTCATGCCACCGTCTACCTGAATCACCTGACCGCTCACGTAGGAACTCATGTCGGATGCGAGGAAGGTGGCCACATCAGCGATATCCTCGGGCTTGCCGCCGCGACGCAGAGGAATCTTCTTGGTCCATTCAGCACGCACTTCATCGGGCAGAGCTGCGGTCATGGCAGTCTCGATGAAGCCGGGAGCGATAGCGTTGGCGCGGATACCGCGGCTACCCACTTCCTGAGCTATGCTCTTGGCCAGTGCGATAAGGCCTGCCTTGGATGCGGCGTAGTTGGCCTGACCGGCATTACCGTGCACGCCCACTACACTTGCCATGTTGATGATGCTGCCGCCACGCTGACGCATCATCTGGGGCAGAACTGCGTTGATGAAGTTGAAGGCGCTCTTTAGGTTCACGGTGATAACGGCATCCCACTGCTGCTCAGTCATGCGCATCATGAGGCCGTCCTTGGTGATACCGGCGTTGTTTACGAGGATGTCCACGCGGCCAAAGTCCTTGATCACCTGGTCAACAACCTCTTTCGTCTGTGCGAAATCGGCGGCATTGCTGGCGTAGCCTTTGCATTTCACGCCCAGGGCTTCAATCTCGGCTTCTGTAGCTTTACCGTTCTCGTCAATTACGAGATCGGTGAACGCGATGTTGGCGCCCTCCTGCGCAAAACGCAGGGCTATGGCACGACCGATACCGCGTGCGGCACCGGTGATGAGGGCGGTTTTTCCTTCGAGTAATTTCATTACTTGCTTGTTTTTGAGTTTTACGCTACAAAGGTAGCAAATAAAATCAATATAGGCAAGACAGGCAAGCAGTAATTACTTCAGGCCGTAGCAGGTGATCAGCGAATCATACGCGGCGGTGTGGCTGAACTCGTCGAGCCAGAGGTTGAAGCTGTCGCGCAAGCTTTCGCGGCCCACGGCCCAACTCTGGAACTGGCTGAAAGATACGGGCACGGATACGTCGAGGCGGTCGTTGTGCTCGGCCATTCGGCGCGCGGTGGCTTCGTCCACTACTGCACGTGGAATCTCGCCGGATGCCGTGAGCATACACAGGTGTTCGGCGGAATAATCCCGCGCAGTGTTTACGTAGATGGTGTCGCCCAGCTCGGCACCGAGATTAGCCAGACGCAATTTATATGGCGAATCCTCCACCACCCATACTTTGTGACCGGCAAGTTGCTCCTGCGACGTGATGTGAGGTTTGCCCGAGGCACTGTCGCGCCGTTGCACGAGCACCTGGCGCCCGGTATATACGGCATCTGTCATATGATATTTGCTCCGGGTTTCGGACGTGGCCGGGAGGGCGGCCACCACCACATCGTAGTCGCCCCGCTCAAGTCCGTCGAGTGCATAGTGCAGCGGCACGAAAGGGCGGAATTTTACAGGAAGACCGTGTTTAGCAGCAACATTGCGGATTATTTCGTAGTCAAGACCGGTTATTGAGTCGGCGGTGCGTGTATAAAGCAATGGCGACATTTCAATGGCAACTACTATGGTGTCGCCATCGGGGCGCACATCGGGCGATTCGGCAAAGTCGCTCTGGCGCTGGCGGCTGCATCGGCCGAGCATCCACATAAGAGCAAGCACTATTGCCAGAGCCCCTACAAGTAGCGGAAGCCGGCCCTTGATTTCTTTGGGTGTGTTACGCATATTATCAACTTTTATAATATAACACCCGAAAATGGCGTTAGTTGGCGAAGTCTACGCACAATCCCATCTGGAAGCGGCGGGGATTCAGCGGGTAGTCAACAACGGAGAAATAATTATTGCCGAACCAACCCTGGTTGATATGGGTCATCATCACATAGAAGCGCACTTTGCCCAGGTGCATGTTGGCATACACGTTCATAAAGGGATAATTACCCAGCTTCACGCTTTGCTGAGTGGCGAATGATGCAGTGGCCGGCTGATATGCGGGACCATAGTAGCTGCTGTACCAGTCGCAGTCCACGCCCAGTTGCATCTTCAAAGTGGCGATACGGCATAGCAGAAACAGATTGCTGTACACCGCAAGTTTGGGCAAAGGGAGCACGCTTTCATTTGTAGAGGTCTGATATGTGACCGTATTGCGCCAGTTGAATATTCCGAAACGCAAATCCTGCTGCAGCCGTGCATGGAACACCTGTACGTTGCCGCCGTACTGTACGGGCAGATAATCGTCGCCGAAATATACATAGTTCTGAAGATTCTTCACACCTGCACTCAGAGTGGTACCGGTTTTACCGAGATGCACACTGCCCCCGAAAGCATAAGTACGCATCTTGCCGAAGTCATTGTTCCATATAAAATGATTTGAGCGGTAGTGACGCAGCAGATACGGAGGGGCTTCGTTCAGGAACTGACCATAGGCATTCAAGCGCATAGAATCGCCCATAAG
>CAMWRI010000037.1 GCA_947176585.1 uncultured Porphyromonadaceae bacterium | reverse complement strand
TCCTCGTCCGCTGCATCGAGGCCGGTGAGAGTCAGAAGCCTTTGAATCACTGCTGCAGCCGGAGTGTTATCATCGGCGGCCTCCGGGAGTTTCGCCATCAGCCTTCTGCGGCGCGAGTAGAAAGTATTGCGCGAGATGCCCAGCATGCGGCATGCCGTTGTGGTGTCGATTTCGGCCACGATCAGGGCTGCCATTGAGGCGTCGCTTTCATTGATGGCGGGGTAATCACGCAAGCTGCTGATGCCCCCGTTATATGCCTTGTCTATCTCCGCCACAATTTTCGGGAGCATCGCCGGATCGGCAAGCCGGCGCAGTTCCGCATCGATTTTTCGCAAAATCGTTTCGTATTCTTTCGTGGGGCGTTCCATCTTTTTCAGCCTTTTCACGAGTCGGCCTATGGTTTCCCAGTGCTCCTTATAGAGATGGCGCACGAGTTCGGTCTTTTCGGCATGACCATCGCGTTCCTCATCGAGCGATGCGTGCAGCAGGAGCACGTCGGCCGCCTGCTTCTCTATCTCGGCGTTTTTCAGCCTCATGCGCGAGCGGTAGAACACCGTCCCGCATCCCCCGAGCCCTGCCACTCCTATGATTATAGCCACAATCCACACACGCAGCCGCAGCTCGCGCTCCCGTGCCTCGCCCAGCTCCGCCTGCTTCAAGTTGCGCTGCTCCACAGCCACCGACTGCTTCATGGCGTCTCTAACGGCATCAATCTGAAACTCATTCACGAGCATGGTATAATGGTCGCACATCTCAATATCTCCGGCGTGTCGGTATAGCCTGGTAAGTGATGAGTACATATAAACGCTGTCTTGTTTATTTCTGGCCACTATGCCTGCTTTTTCCAGATATGCACGGGCAGCTTCATATTTTCCTTTGAGAGTATTCGCGTCGGCGAGAGAGCATGTTGAGATGATACCCGGTTCTGACATATTGAATTCGATTACATCAGATTCTATTTTTTCAGCACTTTGTAAATCTTTCTTTTCAATATAAAAGGAATACATAGAGACTTTGGCATACTTATTTAAAAAGTCATAACGCCAATCATCTAAATAATGCGAAGATAAGTTGATGGCGCTATCTACGTATGCTATAAATTTGACGGTGTCGCCAAGGCAATCATAATTTATACCTAACGCGAATAATGACCATTGACGGTTAAGCTCACGGCCGCATTCCTGGTAATAATTATAGGCATCCCATCTATATGGAAGTTCTTCTTCAAACATATACGACTTCTCAAACAAATCGGCTATCAGTTCCGAGTTGCGCGCGCACCAGTAAGCATCTCTGTGCGCTTTGGATATATCAATACTTTTCGTTGCATCCGATATCGCAGGCTGCAATTCGTTTCGGTTATATGCATTATTCGCATTATAATGAAGGGCTTTCATAAGCCTTGTATCATCATGCTTTGATTCAAAATAGTCTATAATACCCTTTTTCCTGAGGTCGGTAGTGTCGATTTCGTCGTTTTTGGTTCTTGCCTGCGAAAGAAGCTGCCCGTAGAGCATGTAATCCCCTCGGGAGTCAAGGCTTGACGCATCAATCGCGCGCAGCAACGCTAATGCAGAATCCGGGTGCTCCTCCATAATGCTCTCGGCATGCAGTAGCCGCGAGTCATAATCATTGGCGTTAATGCAAGAATATAAAGCGATGCAAAGCATCAGCGATAATAAATGAACAGTTTTTTTCATAATACGTTTAAATTATCATATCATTGCTGTCCACTGCCTAGGCTTCGTATTCATCTTCATCATGCTCTGTATCGTTGTTGGTCAGCAGATGATGCACAACCGGCGATGCGGTGGTGTGTTTGTCGGATTCTTTCGCAATCTTTTCCATCAGCCTGCGGCGGCGCGAGTAGAAAGTATTGCGCGAGATGCCTAGCATGCGGCATGCCGTAGTAGTGTCGATTTCGGCCACGATCAGGGCTGCCATCATGGCGTCACTTTCATTGATTGCGGGGTAATCACGCAAGCTGCTGATGCCTCCGTTATAGGCCTTATCGATCTCCTCCACTATTTTCGGGAGCATTGCGGGGTCGGCAAGGCTTCGCAACTCCGCATCGATTTTTTTCAATATGTTGTCTCGTTCTTTTGCCGAGCCCTCCATCTTTTTCAGCCTTTTCACGAGTCGGCCTATGGTTTCCCAGTGCTCCTTATAGAGATGGCGCACGAGTTCAGTCTTTTCGGCATGACCATCGCGTTCCTCATCGAGTGATGCGTGCAGCAGGAGCACATCGGCCGCCTGCTTCTCTATCTCGGCGTTTTTAAGCCTCATGCGCGAGCGGTAGAATACTATCCCACACGCCCCGAGCCCTGCCACTCCTATGATTATAGCCACAATCCACACGCGCAGGCGCAGCTCGCGCTCCCGTGCCTCACTCAGCTCCGCCTGCTTCATGTTCAGCTGCTTGACCACTACCGACTGCCGGAGCACATTAAGTACTTCTTTATTTAAATAATTATTTATGCCGATTATTGATTCAGTATATTTATCGTTATTTCCTTCAACCCGATACAACTCGGCAAGCGTGCCGTTGATGATGAGAGTATCGTAATAGCTTGAAGCGTGCGCCCATGCTTTATCGATATACTTCCTTGCAGATTCTGTGTTTCTTCGACGCGTTTCTGCCTTTGCAAGAGAGTTGAAAGTGGTTGCCGACGGATATAGATCATTTATTTCTATGACTTCCTTCTCAATCTCGGCTGCAGATTCAAGTTTGTTTTGGTCTACGAGTATTATATATTTTGATGCTTTTGCAAATCGGTTGACCATTCTGAATTTAAACTCACTCTCAAGAGGATTAGACAGGCGTATTGCGCTGTCGATCAACGCATAAAATTCTGCGGTATCGCCAAGGCAAGCATAGTTACATGCTAAATCTAGTATTGCCCACATCTTGTTTACCTGACGGCCACATTCGGTAAAATATTCATATTCTTTGAGTCGGTAGCCCAGTTCCTCCGCGTGCATATACGAATTAGAGTATAAATCTGCAATCAATTCCGAATTGCGGGCGCACCAATATGCGTCCTGACTTTTTTTCGCAAAATCCATGCTATTGCAGGCGTCGGCAATAGCTATATCCAAATCACCTCGTAGAAATGCGTTAAATGCGTTATAATACAGAGCCCTCATCATCCTATAGTCATCACTCTTTGCATCGAAATACTTGATAACGCCCCTTTGTGCAAGGTCGATCACCGTGTCGTTGTCTGTTTTTACACGTGCCTGAGCATATAGCAGCCAGAACAACATTTTGTCGCCATGATTTTTGAGCACGGCGGTGTCGATATTATTCAGGATACGCATAGCCGAATCAGGAAATTCTTCCATGATTTCATCCGCGTGTAGTAGTCGGTCGTCATACTTTTGCCCAAAAGAGCATCCGCAAAATTCCAAAGTGATTATTGCGAAACATAATAAATGAACCAGTTTTGTCATACGAATCATATTATTTTGAGTCAAAATTAGAAAAAAAATGCCATTGGGGCAATTTTTTTTATTGTTCAAATAGGCTTTCCCGATATTTTATGGCTTAGAGGTAATTGCTTATTAATGATTTAATAATCAAGAATTTAAGACGAAATTCGTTACTGCTATTACTCAATGAACAATATTTCAATTTTGTTCACGTTGTAATGTATTGAAAATCAGCTTGTTAAAGATGCTGTGCACAATTTATTTTTCATGTGTAAATTTGTTTTTGTCGATTTGTAAAGATAATTTTGCGACAAATTATAACCGAATTATGAGGCGCATACAACTACTTATACTTTGCGGATGGGCGTTACTGATGCCCAATTATGGCTCTGCGCAGTCGGCATCGCAAACAAGTACTATTCCTATCAGTAAAACTCCCACTTCACCGATAGGTTCGCGTCCCGGAGGGCGTGCTCCCGCCTTTCAGAACGTGAGCTGCAGCTACGACGGCGCGGCACTGTATATTACTTTCGTTAACGGCGAGGGCGAGTGCGAGCTCACGCTCACCGATAATGCAAGCGGTATCCCCTCTAACTATTATTTTGATTCCGAAGCCCCGGCTTGCCTGATGGTGGGAGAGCTCCTCAGTGCATCCATCACCATAACCACCGAAGCAGGCAACACCTACGTGGGCGAATTTTAACCCTACTGCAATATGAAACCGAGCATCTACAACAGCTGCATCCCGCTCCGCAACGACTACGTGCTGGTCTACAACGCCACCACGGATGCCTACGCGATATGCAATGACGCTGCCATCACCACCGACGGCCATCGAATCATTTCGTGCGATGAGGCAGTGGAACGCAAGCTTGCGGAGATCGGAGCCTTTGTGGATGATGATGCCGACGAGGCAGCGGACCTCGCTGCGTTTATCGACCGGAACGACAACGATGCCTCGGTGTTTCAGCTCCACATAAATCCCACGCTCAACTGCAACTTCCGTTGCTGGTATTGCTACGAGAATCATCAGGCCGGCTCCATGATGGGCGGGGAAGTGCTGGGCTCGGTGCTCAATCTGATAACCCGCATCGTGGAACGGCCCGGACTGAAGCAGCTGAGCCTGTCGTTCTTCGGAGGTGAGCCGCTGATGTATTTCGACAAGGTGGCCGGCCCCATCACGAAGCATGCGGCAGCGGAGTGCCGCGCACGCGGAGTGAAGCTCCATGTGCATTTCACCTCCAACGCCTATCTGCTCACTCCCCACATCCTTGATAGCCTCGCAGGCATCAGCACCAGCTTCCAGATCACGCTCGACGGAGCGCGCGAGCTGCACGACAAGGTGCGCTGCACCGCCTCCGGCGCAGGTAGCTACGACGCGATTGTGGCAAATATCCACAGCGCCCTCCTTGCAGGATTCCCGGTGGTGGCCCGCATCAACTATACCTCGGCCAATATCGACAGTGTGCTCTCGATTGTGGATGATTTCAAGCATTGGGGTGAGGAGAAAGAGCTGCTGAGCGTGGATCTGCAACGCGTGTGGCAAGACAAGGAGGGCGGCCCCTCCGAAGATTCCACCCGGGAGGCTGTGGCGCGCACGATGGAGAGCTTCCGCCAGGCAGGCCTGCGTTGTACTTCTCCGGCCATGCTTAACTCCGTGAAATCGCCCTGCTACGGTGACCGCCGCCACAACCTGCTCGTGAACTACGACGGCAATCTATTTTTCTGCACCGCGCGCGATTTCACCGTTGAAAACAGCAGTGGCCGCCTGCTGCCCGACGGCACTCCGCACTGGCACGACAGCGATGTGCTGGAGCGGCGGATGAAAGCCAAGTTCTCGCGCCCCGCGTGCCGCAAATGCCGTATCGCTCCAATATGTGGAGGCGGTTGCCGCCAGAAAGCAGTGGAGCGCCCCGTTACCGATGCCTGTATGCACGGCTATAGCGAGACCGACATCGACACCCAGATTATCCGCCGCTTCGAGCAGCGCCACGTCCTTTAAGAACACTCCGAGGCGCCCGTCCCCGGGAAAAATCTCGCGCAGAGGCGCAGAGAGATTTTTAATAGGTTGAAAATCAATGCAGTAGGGATGCTTTTCAAAGCATCCGCATCAAACGAACCTCGCGCAGATTCGCAGAGATATATAAGTTGCCGGAAACCCACGCAGTAGGGACGCTTTTCAAAGCGTCCGCCCCGACAGCAGCATTGATAATCACTCGGTTGAATAGCATAAACAAGGGAGTACCCGGAAAATCCCATAAACAGAGTACGGAACAATCTTAAACCAAATAATTATGGAACTCTCACGTATCCAAAAGTTCGTAAACGAACACGTCGATGCTTCTCTGCCCGCAGAGAGCCAGACCCTCATCCTCGGCTCCGACTTGGACCTGATGGGTGGCGCAAACACTGTTTGTGCAAATGGCCTGAAGTGCGCTACTTCTAACGGAGATTGTGTAAATCGCGTACCTTGTGCAGGTGCTAATCTTAAGTGCGTAGAAATCACAAATAAGCAGTTGGGCGAAGATTGTGATTGATGCATCCTGTGTAAATGCCACAGCAACAGCCTTTAGCTGAAGCTGCGGCATTTACAATATCAATTTTATTTTTAATTTATAATCTTATGATCAGGCTTTTTGCAATTCTCTTTTCAATATTATGCAGCGTGATAGCCGTGTCGGCGCAATCGATGATATCTTTCGGAGTCTACGACCGCGAGGATAAGGAGCCGGTAGCAGGTGCGCTGGCTACGCTTTTGTGCACGTCGGACTCCACGCTGCGCAAGGCTGTGCTCGCCGATGGTAATGGCAGAGTAGCGCTTCCTGCCGACAGCGCGCAGTGGCGAAGTATCGTGGTGAGCTGCCTCGGATATGAAAACGAGATTGTTAAAGCCTCCCGGGCTCAGGATTCTATTTTTCTGAGTAAAAAAGCAAATGAATTGGGCGAGCTTGTGGTGAATCACCAAATGCTCACGAGCGCTCCCGGCAAATTCATTTTCAGCCCCGGAGAACTGCGCGACCGCAAGTCGAACGTGCTTGAAGTGGCACAACTCACGCCGCTCGTAAACTTCCGCGACGGCCAGGCCTCAGTACTTGGCAGAGGCCAGGCTGCCATAAGGATAAACGGGCGCGACCTCAAGATGAGTGCTGAGGATATGACGGACTACCTCAACGCCCTGCCTGCCGACCGCGTGAAAACCATAGAGGTGGTGGTGCAGCCTGGAAGCGACGAAGGCTCAGATGGAGCGAATGCAATAGTCAATATCATACTGAACAATCCCGCAGAAGGATTGCTGGGTAGCGTGTCGCTCTCGGGTGAGCGTGACGGGCACTCATATACCGGACGTACATCTTTATGGCTTGGATATACAAAAGGGAAATTTTCGCTCTCAGGAACTGTGTCGCCAAGCTATCGTAATAGTAGTGGCAAATCCCGTTCAACATACCATTATACGATACCTGAGAAGCGTGATGTAGACGAATCGATTGAGAATAATTCCGACAACGTAGGTATGTCGGGCTCCCTGAGCGGAGAATACAATATAAATGAACGCAGTAATGCAGGTATTACCCTCAGAATGGGTGGAGGTAAGTACAAGGGGCATGGAGATGCTATATCGATAGAGAATATATCAGGCACTGAAGCAACGACTTCACGGATGCACACCATAGAGGACTCGCCCTGGAATCTCGGCAGGATAGGCGGTATAGCCTACTACACGCTCACCACAGATTCCAAAGGAAGTTCGTTCGACGTCACAGCCGATTATGCCGTGAAACACAGTATATATGACTATTCATATACTGGAGGAGCTGATGTAGTGAACCAGCACACCACTTATAATCGCAAGGGCCTGTCGCTCAAGCCGTCCTATCTCTGGATGATTAGCGACCGCCACATGGTCAAGGCCGGATACGACTACTATTACGGCAAGACGCAGAGCCGCGACACCTACAACGTGATAGCCAATGATTTCCGCTATCAAGAAAACATCCACAGCGTCTACGCCCAATGGATGGCACTGTGGAGCGACGCTTTCTCCATGAGCGCGGGACTGAGGATGGAAGACGCCCACACACGCGGCTCGTCGGAATCGGGAGCGGCTGGATTCGAGAGGCACGACACCTATCTGATACCCACGCTGTCGCTCGACGTGAAGCTGCCGTGGTACGACAACAGCGTCTCCATCAACTTCAGCCGCATTGTGAGCCGCCCGTTCTATCAGAAACTCAACCCTGCTATGGTTCAGACTTCGCCCACTACCTATACTATAGGCAACCCCTACCTGAAGAATTCTGCAGGATGGAGCGGAAGTGTCTATTACACTCTGCTGAAATCGCTCACGTGCGTTGTGATGGTGTCTTATTCGCCTAACGCCGCATTCGACTACACCTACGATAGAGATGGAATGACCGTTACCGGCTGTGAAAATCTGGGTAGTCTGTTTTGGTTCAACCCGGGGATGTCGTATAGTCGATCGTTCGGCAACCTGTACCTGAAATCGTCTTTAGACGTGCTGTATTCGAGATATAAAGCAATGCTCGACGGCATTGACCTGTCGGAAAGCAGTTGGAAATGTAATTTTAGGGTAGATGCAGACTATACGATTTCGAAAAAACACCGGATAAGTATGGAGGGATTTTATTCAGTGTCGTCCGGTTCAAAAATGCCCGGTCGCTACGAAACTCCCAGGCATATCTTAGAGGTAGGTGCATCAAAGCGCTGGAAGAGCGGATGGCGTATGTCCCTTGAAATATTTAATATTCTCAATTCCAAGAACCGACAGCATTTCAACAGCCAGTCCTACAGCTATTCGATTGTAAACCCCTACGATGAAGTGAACGTGTCGCTCTCGGTGCGCTACAATTTCGGAAAGCAGACGGTAAAGGCAGTGCAGGGGCGCCAGTACAACGAGCTGGATCTGCATTAAACCATGTTCGGGCGGCGCATACATTCTTTTCAGCAGACGGAATTTGCCGACTGCGGCATAGCGTGCATCCGCGTGCTGTGCCGCTACTATGGCCTGCGCGTGCCCATGGCATGGCTGCGCGAGAAGATCGAGACCAACAGGCTGGGAATGTCCGTTCGCGACATGGTGGAGGCGCTCGCCTCGATGAAGATGGATGCCGTGGCCGTGCGCGTGGGCATCGACCTGCTGCCGGAGCTGCCCCTGCCGGCAGTGCTCTACTGGAACAAGAGCCACTTCATCGTGCTCTACAAGGTGGACGTACGCCGGGGACGCTACCACGTGGTGGACCCCGCCGAGGGCAAGATGACCTACACCCGCGCGCAGCTTGAGGAAAGCTTCGCCGTGATGGACGACGGCAAGGGCGTGGCAGTGCTCGCCGACCCTCGGGAGGGTTTCGCCGAGCAGCAGGCGGAGATTCCGCAGCGCCGGCGACACCTTGGCCACCTCGCCGCCAAGGCGCTCAGGGAGCACGCCCGCACATTTGCCGCCGTGTGCCTGCTCATGCTCGTGGCCATGGGTGCCGACGTGGCGCTGCCTTTCGCGTTCCAGCGCACTATCGACGAGGGCATCCGCAACCGCGACGTGCACCTGATATGGCTGCTCGTGTTCTCGCAGCTGTTCATATTCCTGGGCAACTACGTGTCGAATTCGGTGGTGGATTATCTGCTCACCCGCATGGGCCTGCGCATGAGCATAAGGATGATCAACGACTATCTCAACAAGATCATCCACCTGCCCATGAGCTTCTTCGCCCGCAAATTGAGCTCCGACCTGATCCAGAAAGTCGACGACCACAACCGCATTCAGAACTTCATGGTGTCGCTGCCCGATACCATCCTCTTCACGGCCATAAGCGTGCTGCTCTTTTCGGGACTGATGATATATTTCAGTCCGGTCGTGTTCGCGGTGTTCGTGGTGTTCACGTTGCTGAGCGTGGGGTGGACGGTGCTGTTTCTGCGCCGTCGCCGCGAGGTGGACTATGCCTGCTATTCCAAGCAGGCCGAGAACCGCAACAATCTCTACGAGCTCGTCAACGGCATAGACGAGATCAAGGTGAACTGCGCCCAGCATCAGCGCCGCGCGGCGTGGGAGTCGGTGCAGATGCGCATCAACGACCTCTCGCTGCGGCAGGCCACGCTGCGGATGTATCAGAACGGCGGAAACGTGTTTTTCGTGCGCCTGCGCGATATCTGCATCACCGGCATATGTGCCACAATGGTGGTGCAGGGGAGCATGACCATAGGCCTGATGATGACGCTCAGCTACATCGTGGGGCGGCTCTCGGCGCCGTTCTCCAATCTCATCTCGTCGGTGAATATGTTTCAGGATGTCAACATGTCCTACGACCGCATCGAGGAGGTGATGACGGCCCGCATCGAGGAGCGCCCCCACAAGCAGCTGCCCGCCTGGGATTCGATAGACTTCCGGGGCGTGTGGTTCAAATACCCCGGCGCGGGATTGCCCATGGTGCTCCGCGGGCTGGATATGACGATAAAGCGCGGTATCACCACGGCTGTCGTGGGCGAGAGCGGATGCGGCAAATCCACGGTGCTGAAGCTGCTTTTCGGTTTCTTCGACCCGGCGGAGGGAGAGGTAGCCGTGGGCAACCTCCCCCTGAGCCGGATCGACGAGCCCGCGTGGCTCGCGGGAATGGCCGTGGTGATGCAATCGGGCACGCTATTCTCCGGCGATATTCTCACGAATATAGCGCTTTCCGACGCCCGCCCGTCGCTCGAGCGCGCCCGCGAGGCGGCCCGCGTGGCCTGCATCGACGAATTCATCGACGGCTTGCCCATGGGCTACGGCACCCGCATAGGCCGCACGGGTCTGGAGCTGAGCGGCGGCCAGCAGCAGAGGCTGCTAATAGCGAGAGCCATCTACCGGCAGCCCGAAATCATCGTGCTCGACGAGGCCACATCGGCTCTCGACGCCACAACCGAGCGTCGCGTGGTGGAGAATATAATGGATGCCTTCAGGGGTCGCACCGTGGTGGTGGTGGCGCACAGGCTGTCTACCGTGCGCCGCGCCGACTGCATCGTGGTGATGGACGGCGGCCGCGTGGCCGAGACCGGCACCCACGGCGAGCTTATGGCCCGCCGCGGCACATATTTCAGGCTCGTGCAGAATCAGCTCGAAAACGCTCCGGCGCTATAGCTCCTACATTTATATCAGCAGACCGAAAAGAATATTTACTGCCAAAGTTTCTCATCTTGCCAGTCATTTGGGAAACCCATTGCTGATACATCAACATTGGGATATTTACCTAATAAAGACTTGAAACGTGCAGCAAATGTATTCTGAGGATTAACCGCTTGAAGAAAATATAGCAGAATAGACATGATATAGTACACACGCTTTGTATCAGCCGGAATTTCTATAAATGGCATATGAGTCCTACGGGGAACGAGTGCGTTTATACTTAACCTACGGTTCCATAACCTGCTGTGATGCGCGCAAATATTGCGTACATAAACTATCGAGTGCAGCCACGACTCCATAATTGTGTCGGAAAGACCATAAAATCGCGCTACTTTTCTACGCGCATGGCCGGCTTTAAGCCAACGGTACATCATTGATAGCGTGCCGAATGAACTTACTTCAAATGTCATCCAGCTTGGTGGAAAATCATTTGAATACCTGCGTTGAAAATCAACGATAGCATCGTCGTCGCTTCGGCGCAATTCTGCCTCCAGACTTGCTAATAAGCCAGCATGACGATTCGCATCCCGGAAGTTTGAAGGATCTTCAAACCAATATATACCGGACTCATCTCCCATTATTAAAGACAGATGTGTTCGGATGGAAATTTCAATTTTCTCCATCTCGGAGCAAATCATCTTTCTGAGTTCAGAGTCGAATTTATAGAGGTTGTAGGCGTCATCAAAACTTGCGCCGGGTTTGAACGTTCGAGAACCCTGAACCCTGAACGGAGTAAGATAGCTCTTCATCCTGAAAAGACTTATATTTTCAAGAATGTGTTGCGCTCTGTTTTCATCCGTGAAAACCAACCCTTCTGATTTCAGAAGTCTTATCTGATCAGCAACTGAGATTTGTGGTTGATTATAGCGTGGCAGTGTCATAAAAAAAGAAAACTTACCCTGAGCGCGCTGTTCTTACGGGAAGCGGGGTAAGTATGTTACTGCAAATTTACTACTTTATTTTGAAATATAAAAATTTTCACCGAGGATCACGTATTTTTTTACCTACCGCCGAACATACTGGACACTTTCAGGTGGCCCGCCGCGGCACATATTTCAGGCTCGTACAGAATCAGCTGGAGGCTATGCCGGCGCAGTAGGGACGCTTTTCAAAGCGTCCGCCTCAAACGCGCCGAAGTGCGCGCCATAATAATTTAATGATTATCCGCAATAGTACCCAGTTGGTATAAGAGGAAGGGTGGCTGAATGGCCACCCTTATTGCAATTAGGCGATGCTCACGCACCACATTTGGTGCCGCAAAGGTAGGCATTATTTGGGAAATAGCAAAATGGGTAACTGCTAAATTAATATTTGTAGTCTTTATGAAGTGAACATTGACGTAACATCACATAGGATTCATCTCGTGGTATGGGTCGTAGAATATTGGGCATATCATGCCATTTCTACCCACCAAAAAATGAATCCTCGGAGATTTTACCCCGCTTTGTCGGCTTGCCATTACTTTGCTTGTATATAAAGCAAAGTGCATTATTTCCGGGAATTGATTAAGCCTTGGGTTATTCGTAATTCTTTTAATCTCAGTTTCTATATTTCTTCCCTTTGTAGGGCAAAGATGCCAATCCCGCTCTCCATTATTAATTATATCTTCAATATTTGAAGAACACAACTTTTTCATCCTATTAAAATATGCCTCTACATCCTTAGCGTCAAAACACGTTTGTGAAAAGCTATAATTGGAATTGCTTAGGTCAATTAAGTCATAACAGACAACGGGTTTAGTCACCTTTGTTTGGGCTATATCCTTATTTGATGGGGGTGCGTCAAAGTCGTACGTTTCGTGAATTTCATTCAATTCGTCCGCTTCAAAATCACTATCATTAAAGTACATTAGCTCGATTCCTATTTAGTCTTTCCGTATAATAGCTGATGGTGGTATCTTTGCTTATCGTGTTGTTTGATGGCTCAAATGGCGATAGGCCCTCGCGGCTCTCACTCCACGGCTTTTCAGAATGTGTTAGGAAAACTAAACGGTCGTGAGACATCAAACCATAATGCTTAAATATTGCATCTATAAAGTTCTGTTGGTCTTGGTCTAATCCTATTATGTTTATACAATCGCTCAATGAATATTGGATATTAGCCGCTTCGGTGGTTATACTATCGTATTTCCCGATAGTCTTAAACCGATTATATATGCAAGGATAAACCGGGCCATTAACCCACGCTTCCGGTTGTTGCGTAAAGATGTCTGCACCGTTAAAGTAGACCCAATGCCATGCTTGTGTGTAATACAGGAGCTTTTGAAGTTTTAAAGGGCTAATTGCTATCCCATTCTCATTGCATAGAAGAATCAGCAAATCAGCCACCTTATTTATGTCAATATTTGTTGCCATATGGGACTATTAATAACTTTACAAAGATAACAAAAAGCTGTAACATTTTGCAATGGTTTTAACCTATGTTGTTTGATGTGGGCAAGAAAGTTGCACGGCTTATTCGTGAATCATATCAAAAAAATGGCGAGGAACAATGCCCCGCCATGTTTTTTTGATAATTTGCACATTAGTGGCCAATCAACCACGCTTACATGAGCTATATCGCGTAATTATTACGTTGAAAATATCGGATATTTGACGGGCTTTGAGAGCATCCTCGCCTACTTTGATGTTGACCGTAGGAGATTCAAGTGAGTTGATTGTCACGTGCAGGCTGTAATATCGGCTGACTATCACACGGCTGGTAGATTCCACAGATATATCTCTTTTGGCAGTTGCCGCGCCTGCAAGGGCACCTAATCCGCCTGATATGACACCACCCACGACGGCACGTTTTATCATGTTCCCGGTCGAGGTTTTAGAGTTTCCGGCAGAAGTCGTTTTTGTTTCCCGCGATTCATCGTATGTGGTTTGGCAGCCTATTATATCCTCGAATCGGTAATCGTGCTTATTCAAGCGCACACATCTCTTTTCCTCGCTTATCACGATTGTATCGTTGACTACATCAATAATCTGTATGCGTTCTCCGTATGTGGCTTTTAATTCTTGCAATTCTTTCTCTTTGAGTTTCGCGTTCTGCGCTTCCATTTCTTCATCTCGGCTCACCTTTTCATACGCCGCAGTAAACGCAGACTTTATGTTTACCCTAAGACCATACACAAGTGTGCCACTCCAAATCAAAACAATGGCTATGGTTAATAGCGTCACAAGTACTCCGCCGTTATATTGCGGGAGGTGGTATTTCCAGCAAAAAGTCTGATTTGAGGCAAGGAACGGGAACATGTCAAGGGCAAACATAGTTAGGCAACCTGCAACGAGGCAAACCTTGAATAAAGTTGCACGTTTGGCATATCGTGACAGCTGATTCTCGTAACCGCTATCCGATGTATCAATCACAACATTTTTGACAGAAAGCCCATATATGGCTATTGCGCAGATTGCTTGTACGATGTAAGCATGTAGGCAAGAGAAGAACATCCACCACTCATCTTGTGCATACGGGTAATAGCATAGTATGGTTGCAGCTATGCCTATCGGGAACATCCATAGCCCCCGCATTTTTAGTGTTTCAATTGTGATTTTCACTCGCTTTTGATTTATTGGTTTATGTGCAATATTGCCTTAGTATTGCCCATCCAATAAAAATTGAGGTGGGCATTAGCATCCTTGTACGGTTCAGAGGTACTGCCATACCCACACAACATACAAGAACACTAAGCCCACCAACTGCCGTGCCCATGTAGGCACGACAATATAATGGACGCTTAGCGCATTGTGCTCGTTGTGTTGAAAATTGGCAGTTTTCTGAACCGAGTACAATAGCTTAAACGCTATTCGTTTACAAATATGTATTCGGAATCCTCTCTTGGATTCACGCTGCAAAGGTATCAATAATTTCTATGCGTGTCAAGACCCTAATGGTAGTTTTGATTGGGGTGGTAGTACTAATGATGAATCTAATTATATTAAAAGTGTTGTATAATGTTAATTTATTTGACATCAAATAAGTTTTGTTGTTATCTTTGCAAATAAATTGTATTAGGTATATGGCATACGATGTAAAGGACATAGCTAATTTATTACTTTTATCTGCTGAAAGTTACAGCGGAGGGGAGTTGATGACTAATATGAAGTTACAAAAGATGCTATATTACCAGCAAGGATTTCATTTGGCATATTTCGACACGCCTCTTTTTGATGATGAGATTGAGGCATGGATGTATGGCCCAGTTGTTAAATCCGTATATAATCATTATAAACGCTATGGTAAGAGTGGTATAGCTGGTGATAACGGCAAACAATTCTCATTTAATCTACCTACTGAATCAGCACTATTTGATGAGGTGAATCGGGTATATGGGCGCTTTTCAGCCATAGGTCTAATGGAAATGACGCATAAAGAGAGGCCGTGGAAAAGCGTACCCATACGCGAGGGGAGTATTATACCCAAGTCAACCATCCAATCATTCTTCAAGACCAGACTTAAAAAATGAGTGCCAAAAGCAAGAAGAACAAGAGGTCTAAGGATGATAGTAGCTTAAAACTCATAAAAGACATATTTGAATCAAAAGGGATAAGCGAGCGCGAGGTCGAAGCATTTGCAGACATTAATCATCCGCTATTCTCATTCAAATACCTACAAGATAATTCCATAAAAGATTGCACGGACGCAAAATTCTTCTATAATTTCCTTTTTAGATTAAAGAAGCTGTCCGAATTAGGGTGGGCCGAAATACGAAAATCACATAAGCACTCTTTTGGTATGGAACCTCTTACTCAAACACAGATAGTACCTGATACAAAATTGCTGCCCGACTTCATCACGCCGGATGTAGAGCTACACGTATTTAGGTCAAGCGGGGATAATCGCACGTTTGTAGGATTCCAAAAGAGCAAAATTTTCTATATTTTCTATATAGAGGCCGCTTTTGGTGACATTTGTATGCACTAATCACCCGTAAGTCCGATGCTCAAAATCGCTTCGATAGCTTGCGCCAATCATCAGCAGGCGGTCGAATAAATCTTCACCGAAATAGCGGCGGTTGAACTTGTAGCAGAACTCGTTCAGATACTCTTGCAGGAACTCTCGCTTTACGCCGTGGTAGAGGTCGGCAAACTGCGTTTTGGCGTTGGATATGGCGATATGAACCCACGGCAGAACCTTGCCAATATCCTTTGGGTCTACCACGAGCGACTTATGTTCCGTGAACATATCCTTAAAGTTAACATGCGACTTGGTATCATCCGACACAAGGCTACTTGCAGGGTCTATCACCTTTGAGGCTATCGCATCAATAGTGGATGCCTTTTGGTTGGGGATAACAACCATTTTGATGTGGCCTACGCTCTTTGGCTTGCGGCCTTTCTTGGGATTCTCAACCTCGGTGCTCTCGGCTATCACGAGCACCTTTGTTTTGGCTTGGCTTCCCGCTCCGCGCTTCAACGGCTGCTCTTTCTCGTCGGCTGGTATCTCCGTGGTGAAGAATCCCTCGTCAATTTCGATGTTGCCCCTCAACGTGTATTTATCGTCGCGCTTGCCCATGATAGAGCGCAGCTTATGCACAAGTTCCCAAATGGGCTGATAACGGCGGTGGCCGAGCTGTCGCTGAATCTCGGCGGCAGAGAATGAGTGCTTAGTGGCCGTGAGCAGGTGCATCGCCACAAACCAATAGCGGAATGGCAGCTTGGAGCCGTGCATCACCGTGTGAGCGCGCAGGCTTTGGCGGCATCCGCACTCCTTGCACTGAAACATCTGCTTATCCGATTTCCAATAGTGATGCACGCAGCCACACTTGGGGCATACTACACCCTCACGAATCCGCTGCTGCCGGAAACGCTCGCGGCACGATTCCTCATCCGGGAAATGCTTCTCAAATTCAAAAAGTTTCATTGACCAAATTTTCTAATTGCTATGCAAATATACGAAAACTTAGCCAATTACGCAACTGAATCGTTAACTATTTCAGCCTATTTGGGTGCTTTTGCGGATAATCATTATAATTTATGCTCTTACTTGCCGGACGCCTGCATCGGCACGGGAAACTTCGAGAAAAGCACTTGCACGGCCTTGGTGATTCCGGAGAGAGTCTGCAATTCGTTGTCGCCGTTGTCGAGAATAGTGGCCACGGATGCAGTGTAGACGGGTTCTTCCTTATCTATGTTCACGAGGTCCATCGTGAGCACGCCCTCTTTGTAGATGGTGGGAACCCACTGTGTCACAGTTGTGTATTTGGGCCAATAGTAGGAACGCGGATACATGAACACGGGCACGACTCCGTTCATCGGCGCACCGCTTCCGGGAGCTATCCCGGGGTGAACCGGACGGGGCAGAGGACGCGGGGCAGGCACCGGCACCGGAGGCGGAGGCACGGCGGGACCGGTCTGCACGGTCTGCGTCACCGGCACATTCACAAGCTGTTTCTTCACCGTAAGGCCGATGTTCACCAGCAGCGGCGAATTGGGATCTTCTGTGAAGCCGCGCTCTGTCATCTGCTCGCGTATGGCTGCCGCGATGTTGTAGTACGATACCATCGACATGCCCGGCGGCAGATCGCCGTCGTGGGGCGTTACCAGGCGGAAGGTGTGATACGAACTGAGGTCGGCGCCCACATAGCTCTCGCTGTTGGTGAGCACATAGGAGCTGCACGCGGTCAGGGAGGCCACAAAAGCGACCGCTCCAAGTATGATGCCAAGTGTCTTTTTCATAATCTAACTGTATATTACTGTATATTATATGTATTTCAACAAAAGGCATCGGTAAAAGTTCAACTATGGGCTGCCCGCAGTCTATAGCTTGTCGCGCAGGTAGCGCCCGGTGTGGGAGGCCTCGCAGGCGGCGATTTCCTCGGGCGTGCCTGAGGCCACCACGTTACCACCTGCCTCGCCGCCCTCGGGGCCTATGTCGATGATATGGTCGGCACACTTGATCACGTCGAGATTGTGCTCGATGATCACGAGCGTGTGGCCCTGGGCCAGTAGGCGCTCGAAGGACGCCATGAGCACGTGGATGTCGTGGAAATGCAGGCCGGTGGTGGGCTCGTCGAAGATAAACATGGTCTTGCGGGCGCTGTCCTGGGCGATGAAGTAGGCCAGCTTCACGCGCTGGTTCTCGCCGCCGCTGAGGGTGCTCGACGATTGTCCCAGCTTGATGTAGCCCAGTCCCACGTCGTGCAGCGGCTGCAGGCGCTTCACCACGCGGCGGGCGGTAGTGCTCGCCGTGTCCTCGCCGAAAAACTCGATGGCCTGATCCACGGTCATGTCGAGCACGTCGTATATGTTCACGCCGCGGTATTCCACGTCCAGCACGTCGCGCTTGAAGCGCTTGCCGTGGCATTCCTCGCACTGGATCGTAACATCGGCCAGGAACTGCATCTCAATGGTGATCACGCCCTCGCCCTTGCATTCCTCACAGCGGCCACCCTCGGTGTTGAACGAGAATGTGGCCGGCGTGTAGCCCATCTGCTTCGAGAGCTGCTGCTCGGAGAAGAGCGTGCGTATCTCGTCGTAGGCCTTGAGATAGGTGGCGGGATTGGATCGCGTGCTGCGGCCTATTGGATTCTGGTCCACAAACTCGATGTGCTCCACCCGCGACACATCGCCGCGCAGTCCCTTGAACGCGCCGGGAGCGTCGCCGCTGAGCCCCAGCTGCCGCGACAGGGCGCGATATAGCACGTCGCGCACCAGAGTGCTCTTGCCCGAACCGCTCACGCCGGTGACCACCGTCATCACGCCCAGGGGGAAGCGCACGTCGATGTTCTTGAGGTTGTGCTCGCGGGCGCCCAGCACCTCCACGTAGGATGCCGATCGGCGCCTGTGGCGCGGCACCTCGATAGCCAGGCGCCCGTCCAGGTAGCCGGCGGTGTAGCTGCCGGGGGCGCCGGATATTTCGGATGCCGGGCCGGAGTAGACGATTTCTCCGCCCAGGCGCCCGGCCTGCGGGCCCACGTCCACGATATAATCGGCGGCGCGCATTATCTCCTCGTCGTGCTCCACCACGGCCACGGTGTTGCCCAGGCGCTGGAGCTTGCGCAGCACGCCTATGAGGCGGTCGGTGTCGCGCGGATGAAGCCCGATGGAGGGCTCGTCGAGGATGTAGAGCGATCCCACGAGGCTGCTGCCCAGCGATGTGGCAAGGTTGATGCGCTGGCTCTCGCCACCGCTCAGGGTGTTGCTCAGGCGGTCGAGCGTGAGATATCCGAGGCCCACTTCGCGCAGAAACGTGAGGCGCGAGGTGATCTCCACCAGCAGGCGCTCGGCTATGCGGGCGTCCGTGGGGTCGAGCTCCAGGCCCTCGAACCATGCGGCGAGCCTGTCGACGGGCATCGACACGAGATCGCTGATGGTGGCGCCTCCCACTTTCACGTAGGTAGCCTCCGGCCTGAGACGCGAGCCGTGGCACATGGGGCACACCGTGCGACCGCGGTAGCGGGCAAGCATCACACGGTACTGCACCTTCTGGCGCTTGCCCTCCACCCACGCGAAAAAAGCGTCGATCTCGCGCCAAAGCGTGGCACGCTCTTCATCCGAGAGGTCGGCGTAGGGCTTGTGGATGGGAAAGCCGCGGTGTGTGCGCATGAAATTGCGCTTCCATTCGCCCATAGTCTCGCCGCGCCAGCATGCCACGGCATCGTCGTAGAGCGTGAGCGCCGGATTGGGCACCACAAGGCGCTCGTCGATGCCCAGCGTCATACCGAATCCCTCGCAGGTGGGGCAGGCGCCGTAGGGATTGTTGAAATTGAACATCGCGTCCGACGGCTCCGGGAAGGTGATGCCGTCGGCCTCGAAGCGTTTTGAGAATTCGTGGGTGTGCACCCCGCCCTCCGGAGCCCACACCAGTAGCACAGCGCGGTCGCGGCCCTCGAAGAATGCCGTTTCGGCACTCTCGGCCAGGCGGCTCACCTCGTCGCCGCCGGCGGCGGTGGCCAGGCGGTCGATGAGCAGCAGTGGCATGGACGGTTTTCTGCGCCCCTTGGGTTTTGGGGGATTCTCCAGATATTCGTCGATTGTGGCGAAGTCGTTGCCGTCCACGATCAGGCGCGAGAAGCCCTCCTTGCGGTATATGTCGAGCTGCTGCTCGAGAGTGCGGCCCTCCGGCAGCACGATGGGGGCGGCCACCGCGATGCGGGTACCCTCGGGGTAGGAGGCAGCAGCAGCCACCACATCGTCCACCGTGTGCTTCTTCACCTGCTCGCCGCTCACGGGCGAATACGTGCGGCCCACGCGGGCGAAAAGCATGCGCAGGTAGTCTAACAAAACGTTGTAGCAGACAAATTAAAAAAA
>CAMWRI010000036.1 GCA_947176585.1 uncultured Porphyromonadaceae bacterium | reverse complement strand
ACCGAGTACTACACATCGCAGTCCTATGCTCCCACCCGCAAGCTGGCCGAAAGCGGCACCACCGGTCCCGCCACGGTGATTATCTCCGGTGTGGGTCTGGGCATGATTTCCACCGCCGTGCCCGTGATTGCAGTGGTCGTGGGTATCATCCTCAGCTACTGGTTTGCCTCCGGCTTCGACTTCTCCAACGTGGCCATGGGCCTTTACGGCATCGGCATCGCCGCCGTGGGCATGCTCTCCACGCTGGGCATCACACTGGCCACCGACGCCTACGGCCCCATCGCCGACAACGCCGGCGGCAATGCCGAAATGAGCGGTCTCGGTGCCGAGGTGCGCAAGCGCACGGACGCCCTCGACTCCCTGGGCAACACCACCGCCGCCACCGGCAAGGGCTTCGCCATCGGCTCGGCCGCACTCACCGGCCTCGCCCTGCTCGCCTCCTACATCGAGGAAATTCGCATCGGCCTGCAGCGCCTGGGCGAGACCTTTATCCAGGTGGGCGACAAAGCCATACCCCTGCACGATGCCTCCTTCACCGATTTCATGGCCTTCTATGAGGTGAACCTCATGAGCCCCAAGGTGCTCTCCGGCATGTTCATCGGTGCCATGATGGCATTCCTCTTCTGCGGCCTCACGATGAACGCCGTGGGCCGCGCCGCCGCCCACATGGTGGACGAGGTGCGCCGTCAGTTCCGCGAGATCAAGGGCATCCTTGAAGGCAAAGCCGAGCCGGACTATGCACGCTGCGTGCAGATTTCCACCAAAGGCGCCCAGCGCGAGATGGTGTTCCCCTCGCTGCTGGCCATCATCGTGCCCATCATCACGGGCCTCATCTTCGGCGTGCCCGGTGTGATCGGTCTGCTCGTGGGCGGTCTCTCTGCCGGCTTCGTGCTCGCCATCTTCATGGCCAATGCCGGCGGCGCGTGGGACAATGCCAAGAAATACATCGAAGAAGGCAACTTCGGCGGCAAGGGCGGCGACGTGCACAAGGCCACCGTGGTGGGCGACACCGTGGGCGACCCCTTCAAGGACACATCCGGCCCCTCGCTCAACATCCTTATCAAGCTCATGAGCATGGTGGCCATCGTGATGGCCGGCCTCACCGTGAGCTGGAGCCTCTTCTGATCCCCTACCCCCAAGAAACCACCAAAGCCTGCGCCACCCCGGCGCAGGCTTTTATTGTGCATGGCCCAAATAAGCTATGATTTATAAGTTTTATAAGTCTTATAAGTTTTATAAATTTATTGCGGCGGCAGGGTGATGGCGAAGGTGGTGGTGTGGCCCGAGTGGAGCAGGCGGAGGTCGCCGCCGTGGCTGCGCACAATCTGGCGGCTGATGGCGAGACCCACGCCGTTGCCTCCCTGCTTGGTGGTGAAGAAGGGTTGGAAAAGATTCTCGGCGATTTCGGGCGGGATGCCAGCGCCATTGTCGGTAACGGTGATGAACGGAGCTCCTGCGGCCATAGAGATAGTAACCGCCACCGACGGACCCTCCCTGCCCTCCACGGCATCGAGCGCATTGCGCAGCAGGTTGAGCATCGCCTGGGTCATGAGCGCTACGTCCACGTTGAGCGCCATGCCCTGCGACACATCGAAAACGCACACTCCCGAGCCCAGGCCGCGCGATGCCACTTCGCCCTGCACAAGCTGCATTACGCGGGCGGCAAAATCCGCGGCCTCTATTGCCTCGATGCTTAGCGGCGGCAGATGCGTGAGGCGGTAGTATGAGTCGAGAAAACGCCTGATGCCCGTGCTCTGCGAGTGGATGAGCCCCACCACCTCCCGCAGCGATTCGGCCGTGCGATAACACTCCGGGTGCTCCTCCACGTGGGTGGTGATGGAAATCACGGGGGCCACATAGTTGCGCATCTCGTGGGTCATTATCTTGATGATGCGGTCGTAGTAGAGTTTTGAGGTCTCGAGCTGGCTGCGGCTTTCGTGGTAAATCTCCGCGATGGAATTCATATCGCGGGAGAGATCGCCCAGCATGGGGTCGCGACGCCCGAAGTCGAGCCGCAGGGTGGTGTCGTGTGCAAGAATAGCTTTCATGAAAGTGGCCACAAGCGATGCGAGCCTCCGCACATGGGCCACGAGCAGGCACGCAGCCACAAGCACACCTATACCGGCAAGTGCTCCCTGCGGCCACCGGCCCTGCAGGAAACAAGCGCACGAGAGCGCCGAGAGCGCCACCAGCACCGCCGTGGCACACAGCAGCTTGAGAGTGAAATGTCTCATTGTTTGCGCAATAGATTATAGAGCGTCTGGCGGTTTATGCCCAGGCGTCGTGCCGCTTCACTCATGTTGCCGTCGCAGGCCTGCACGATTTCGCGGATGTGGTGCAGCTTGAGCTCGTCGAGGGTCATCCGGCGGCGCTCGTTGTCGCGTCGCTCTATTTCGCAGGCGCGTAGCACCGATTGCGAGTGCGAGCGCGCAGCCTCGTTGGCGGTGATCGCCGCCTCGATTTTGGCGATCAGCTCATCGTTGTCCCACGGCTTGGTCACGAAATCATCCGCACCGGCCTTCATCGCCTCCACGGCCAGAGCCACGTCGCCGAAAGCCGTGATAAGCACCACGGCAGGCGCAGATTCGGCGCCCTTGATACGCCGCAGCCAGAACATGCCGTCGGCACCGTCGAGGCGCCCGCTTCCGAAGTTCATATCGAGAAGCACAGCATCCACGTCGCCGGCAGAGAGCAGCGCCGGCAGGAGCGTGGGATCGCCCACGGTCACGATGTCGGCAAAGCGCGACGCTAGCACCAGCCGCAGCGTGGAGCGGATCGCCTGATTGTCGTCGATAATTAGGATTTTCATGATGCAAATATAAATAATATCGTGCTATGCAGGCTCTCACCCGCGCAAAAAAGCGCAACCGGCTCCGGCATCTGTCCAATTTTCATACACTTTGTATAAATTTCATACAAAATCACCTCCCGAAATCGAGATTTGGGCAGCATCATTGCACCATGACGTTCTTCCGCCGTAAATTTGCAGCACATGAACAGCAACACTTTTATATTGATTATTGCCGCAGTGCTCTTCGCCATCTCTCCCGTGAAGGCGGAGAGCACCGGCGGCATGACTCTCAACGACTGCCTCGTCTATGCCCGCGACCACGCCTACGACAATCGCCTGAACCGCCTGGCCGAAGCAGACGCAGCCGCCCGGCGACGCATTGCCGCCGCCGGCCTCATGCCCTACGTGGGCCTGTCGGCCTCGGGCAACCTGAGCTTCGGACGCAACATCGATCCTGAAACAAACATGTACGACAACAACAAGACCGTGGCCACGGCATTCGGGCTCAACCTGTCGCTCCCCCTTTTCGACGGGCTCGTCAGCATCAACAATCTCAAGGCGGCCCGGTCTGCCGCGCTGCGACAGGCCGAGAAAACGCGGGCAGATGAAGACGCAATCTCTATGGAGGTGATACGCGCTTTCTACAACGTGGGCTACTGCCGCACGCTCGTGAGGCAGATGGAGGAGCAGCTGCGGCGCGACGAGACCGACCTGAGTTCTACCCTGCGCGGTGAGCAACTGGGCACCAAGAGCGGTGCCGACGTGGCCGAGATGCGCGCCGTAGTGGCCGCCGACGAATATGAGCTGTCCAACCAGCGCAATCTGCTGGCAAAAGCGTTTCTCGACCTGCGCGGCCTCATGGGTATGCCCCTGAGCGATGAGCCGCTCGACCTCGTGGAGGAAGAATACCAAAGCGGCGCCGCAATGGAAGCCAACCCACGCCTGGCCGAAGCACGCCTGGCCGTAAAGGAAGGAGAATACGAACTTCGCGCGGCCAAGGGAGCCTACTCTCCCGCAATATCACTGAGCGGCAGCGTCACCACCTCATACTTCAAGATGATGGGAGGCGGGCAGCAGGCCGCCACGACCTTCGGCCGACAATGGCGCGACAATATGGGCCAGTACATAGGCGTGAGCTTCACCCTCCCGCTTTTCGACGGCCTCGCCACACCGGCGAGAGTGAAGAGAGCCCGCATAGAGCTCGACACGAGAAAGATACGCCTTGAGCAGACGAGCTACGAAGTGGAGAAACTCACCAGAAGCGCCATGCTCGACCTCTGCGCCGCCCGCGACGAGCTCACGGCTGCCACCCGCCGCCTTGATGCCGAGGAATCCGCCTACAAGGCCACCCGCCGCAAATACGAACTGGGAAGCGCTTCTGCAATCGACCTATACACCTCCGGCGCCCGGCTGGCCACTGCCCGGGCCAACCTCGAAGGCAAGCGCATTCAACTGAAAATAAGCGAAATCACAGCCGATTACTATATGGGCCGTAAACTCATAAAATGAGAGCCCGTTCCCCAATATATGTTAAAATCAGGGCGGTCAGGCATTGAATGATTTTATTCACGCAGTGTCATCGGCGAAGCCGCTTTGCCTAGGCAAAGAGCGAGTTGTGCGGTGGCATAACGACTGATACAAGTGGATAAAAGCATCAATGGATGGCCGAGGGGACGGAAACATGACCCGTTTTACAAATTGAAATAGAATAAACGTTAAATAAAATCACATCAATAATACCCGGTAACTCAATATAAGTTAGCGACAGAGCGCATCTCACGGAAATCTTTTGCGGTGTGCATCAGTCACAGTGCCACAGCACTGTTCCATCTACACACCACAAAATCTATTCCACGATATGCGACCCTGCTTTTAACAGATATTGGGGAACGGGCTCTGACTATGGACATGGAAATCAAGCGCAGGAACCCCCTGCTGCGGAAATACGGAATCGCGGTGGCCGCAGCCATAATACTGGCTGCCGGCGTGGCATGGGCCTTCTCCGCCTCGCGAGTCTCCACTGGCACCGCCAGCAAAGACAATATCATAATAGCGGAAGCAACTGCCGGAGAGTTCAACGATTTCATTCGCCTCACCGGAAAGGTGGAGACAGGCACAGTGGTGCAGGTGTCGGCACTCGAAACTGGCATCGTGGAGAAGAAATGGGTGGAGGAAGGCGAGATGGTGAATGCCGGCGATATCATCCTCACGCTCCACAACCCGCATTTGCGCCAGCAGATACTCGACTCGGAATCGCAGCTCGCCGAGAAGCAGAACATGCTGCGCGACACCGAGATAGCCATGGAAAAAGAACGCCTGCAAGTGAAGCAGGACATGCTCGCGGCACGCGTGGAGCTCAACCGCAAGAAACGCCTGGCCGAGCAGCAGCGCACGCTCTACGATGAAAACCTCACCTCGCGCGAGGAATACCTGAAAGCGCGCGAAGACTACGAGCTGGCACGCGAGAACTTCGACCTGCTGCAGAACCGTCTCAGGCAGGATTCGCTGTACCGCGGCGTGCAACTGGCCATGATGCGCGAGAGCCTGCACAACATGCAGGAAAACTTCGCGCTCGTGCGCAGCCGCGCCGATAATCTCAATATCCGGGCCACCCACAGCGGGCAGCTGGGCAGCCTCACCGCAGAGCTGGGCCAGAATATCGCTTCGGGGCAGCAGGTGGGGCAGATAAATATTCTCGACCGCTACAAGCTGGCTGTGAGCGTGGATGAGCACTATATCGACCGCGTTTCGCCGGGGCTGCATGGCACCGCACGGCGTGGCGAACACGAGTTTGGCGTATCGGTGAAAAAAGTGTATCCCGAAGTGAGCGACGGCAGATTCCGCGCGGATATGGTGTTCGACGGCGACGGCCCCGACAATCTGCGCGTGGGCCAGACATATCCGGTGGATCTCACGCTCAGCGATCCCTCCGAAGCGGTGATGGTGCCGCGCGGACAGTTCTTTCAGAGCACGGGCGGCAAATGGATCTACGTGGTGGAGCCCGACGGCAGAAGCGCACGCCGCCGGGAGATAAGGACCGGGCGCCAGAATCCGCGCAATTATGAAATCACTGAAGGACTCATGGCGGGCGAGCGTGTGATCGTGAGCTCATATGCCAATTTCGACGAAGCAGACAAAATAATAATAAAATAGAATATGAATATACAGACCAAGAATCTCAGCAAGGAGTTCCGCACCGACAGCGTAATGACCCGTGCGCTCAATAATGTGTCGCTCGACATCAAGGACGGCGACTTCGTGGCAATCATGGGCCCCTCGGGCTGCGGAAAATCCACTTTGCTCAATATCCTGGGGCTGCTCGACAATCCCAGCGGCGGAGAATATTATCTCGACGGCGAGGAAGTGGGCCGGCTGAGGGAAAGCGAGCGCACGCGCTGGCGCAAAGGCCGCATAGGCTTCGTATTTCAGTCGTTCAATCTGATCAAGGAGATGAACATACGCGACAATATCATGCTGCCGCTCAACAACCTGGACATGCCGGCAGCCGAGAAGCGCAGGCGCGTGGAGGAGGTGATGCAGCGCATGGGAATCGCCCACCGCAGCCTCCACTACCCCAACCAGCTCTCGGGCGGACAACAGCAGCGCGCCGCCATTGCCCGCGCCATCGTGGCGCGCCCCGGCCTGATACTTGCCGACGAGCCTACGGGCAATCTCGACTCACGCAACGGCGCCGAAGTGATGGCCCTGCTATCCGAGCTGCACCGCGAGGGCGCCACCATAGTGATGGTGACCCACTCGCAGAAGGATGCCATGAACGCCGACTATATAATCAACCTCTTCGACGGCCAGATCGTGGAGACTCTCAACGAACGCATGTGATATGATCAGATTCTTCACTTCCGACCTCCGGCGCAATCTCATCAAGATTTTCTGCCTCACGATAGGCCTGGCCATTGGTTTCCTGCTCGTGGCCCGCGTGTACTTCGAGCACACCTACGACACCTGCTTCAAGAACTACCGGCACATATACCGCGCCACCGAGAGCGCCATCAACGGCGACGAAGACCACGAGTATCACAACACCGCCGGCGGAATAGGGCCGGCGCTGAAGCGCTATCTGCCGCAGGTGGAGGTGGCCACGCGCTATACCTATATGCTCGACCGGGGCACGCTGGTGCGCACCGAGGACGGGCGCACTTTTGAATCCGGCGGCGTGAAGATGGCCGACAGCTGCTTCTTCAGGCTGTTCGAGACCGAATGCGTGGCCGGCGACCTCTCAGAATCGCTCGAACTGCGCAACACATGCGTGATACCTCGGTCGCTGGCCGAGAAGATGGGCGGACACGTGGTGGGCCGCACACTCAGCTGCCCCTCTTTCTCGGAAGAATACAAGGCCATGATAGGCGGCGTGTACGAAGACTTTCCGCTCAACACTTCCCTGGGCTCCAACCCGGTGTTTCTCAGCCTTTCGTCCATAGGCAATTTCGCCCACGACGGCCGCGAGCAATTTATGGGCAACGACCGCTATAGCACCTTCGTCCGCCTTGCCGCCGGCGTAGAGCCTGACGACCTTGACGAAGGCATCGGCCGCATGCTGCGCGATAATATCGACGACGAAATCCTGCAGATAAGCCGGTTCGACATACACCTGAGACCATTCGCAGGCATGTACACGAGCCAGAGCAGCGTGAAGATGACCATCCGCATCCTCACCATGCTCGCCCTGATAATGCTCATGAGCGCAGGGCTCAACTACCTGCTCGTGACCATAGGCCAGATGGTGGGACGCAGCAAGGAGATGGCCGTGCGCAAGTGCTACGGCACGTCCAACGGCAAGATATTCGCCCGGGTGCTGGCCGAGAGCGCCGTGATGCTGCTCGTGGCGCTGGTGCTGGCCGTGCTGCTCGCCTTCTGCTTCAGCGACGAATGCCGCCGGCTACTGGGCTACAGCCCCGCCCAGCTGCTCGCCACCCGGGGAGTGATAGCCACGGAGGGAGCCGTGGTGCTCGTGCTTCTGCTGCTCACGGGCGCAGTGCCGGCATGGATGTATTGCCGCACGCCGGTGGTGCATGCGTTCCGCCACAACGCTTCGGGGCGCAAGGGCTGGAAACTCGCGCTGCTCTCGCTTCAGTTCATGGCGTCGGGTATGCTCATGTGCCTGCTCGTGCTTGTGGCGCGCCAGTATGAATGCCTAGCCGGCACCGACCTCGGTTTTGAATACAAGGATGTGGCCACGGCCTACATAGGCAGCCTTCCCATGGAGTCGCGCCGCGCTCTGGTTCAGGAGATAGAGCGTGTGCCGGGAGTGGCGGGCGTGGCCACTGCTTATCATGACTTCGCCTCACATGGCTCGGGCAACAATATCTGGGTGGGCGACGAATGGGACAACACCAAGAACGTGGCCGACCTCTATCAAGCCTCGGCCAACGTGTTCGACGTGATGGGAATCAAGATTCTGCGCGGCGAGACGTTCCGCCCAGATGCAGATTCCACCGTCCGGCAGGTGATCGTGGAGCAGAAACTCGCGGACTTGCTCGGCGACTACTTCCACATGGATGTGGAGGGCGACAACGTGCTGGGGCAGCGATTCCACATCACGGAGCACAGTAGCATCGAGGGCTACGATGAATTCGAAATATGCGGCGTGATAGCCGATATGCGGCGCGGCGGCTTCGAGAACGAAGGAGCCGACACGCGCGGCGCCGTGATATTTCCCGACAACAAAAGGGTGATGCCCCGGCTCTACGTGAAATTCGACCGCCTCACGCCCGAAGCCATCGCACGGGTTCAGAAAATCATCAACGACACGGCTCCAACGGCCGAGGTCTACATCACGCCCTACGAAGAAACCGTGCGCGGCTACATCGAGCCGGTGAAGCGCTTCGGCACCTCCGTGATGGTAGTCGGACTTGTGATTTTCGTGATCGCCCTGATAGGCCTCACCGGCTTTGTGACAGACGAAGTGCAGCGGCGCGCCAAGGAAATAGCCATACGCAAAGTCACGGGCTCTTCCGCCGGCTCCATCATCGCCATGCTGTGCCGCGAGACAGCCGTGGTGGCCGCGCCGGCGCTCATCGCCGGCGGAGTGCTCGCCGTGGTGGTGGGCCGCGAATGGCTCGCGCAGTTCAACACCCGCGTGTCGCTCTCGCCGCTATCCATGCTTCTGTGCCTTGCCGTGCTCATGGCCTTCGTGCTGCTCATCGTGGCTCTCAACTGCCGCAAAATCGCATCCGGCAACCCCGTGAACCACCTCCGCAACGAGTAGCCCGACACCGGCATCCGTTCATTCCTGATTTTCCCGATTAATCTCGATTAAGCCTGATTAATCGGGATTTTTTGTGTTTTGATTAAAAAATCGTAAATTTGCGGCTCGAATATGGCAACGACAGAGAAATTCGGCATCACGGGAAGATTCCGCTCGGCAGGAGCGGCAGTGATGCTTGTGCTCTTTGCGCTGTACTACTGCGGATCTACGCTCTTCGTGCACTCCCACCGCACGTGGCACGGAATCGAGACCCACTCCCACCCGTATCTGCCCAATTCGACGCACAACCACTCCGACGCCGAGTTCAGCCTCATCTCGATGCTGAACACCATCCTCACCGAGGCTGCCGACAGTCTGGAGATACCCGCGCCGGCAGAATGCACGGAGACCATATTGCTGATTATGCCGGAGGCAGCCGGAGAGGTTGCCTGCGTGGCCACGGCCGAGGGCCGCGCGCCGCCTTTTATTGCTTGAGAATCATACATTTCCCTAAGCAATAAACCGTATAATCGCAATAATTCCACATGAAATATCCCACATTTCGTGCCGCTATGGCCGTGGTGTGCGCTCTTTCAGGAGCCGCAGCACTGCCCTCGTGCGGCAATAAAGCAGCCGAGACCGTATCGGCCGATTATGAGCTTGCCGGCGACACCGTGACCGTAACCCCCGGGTCGTCGCTGGCCTCGCGCATCGCTTGCGCAGCCGTAGAGATCAACAGCTATACCCCAGTATTCTCCGCCCCCGCCGAGGTGCGCGCCGTTCCGGCACGGTATGCCGAGGTGGGCGTGCCATTCGCGGGACGCATCGCGGCATCGCTCGTGGTGCCCGGCCAGCAAGTGGCTGCCGGCACTCCGCTGTTCCGCATCAGCTCATCCGACTTCATGGAACTATGCCGCGGTGCCCTCGACGCACGCAGCGAAAAGGAACAGGCGGCACGCACGCTGGCACGCACTGAGCGGATGCACGCCACCGGCATGACCAGCGACCGCGAGCTCGAGGAGGCTCGCGCCGACGCCGAAATGAAAGCCCGCGCCGCAGCCGAGGCCGCAGCCTCGCTGCGCGTGATGGGCGTGGACATCAACAGCGTGGTGCCGGGCGAGCCGCTGACTGTGCGCTCGCCCATCGCCGGCACGGTGATGAAAAACACGCTGGTCACGGGCCAGTATGTGAAAGACGACGCCGAGGCGGCTATCGTGGTGGCGGATCTCAACCGTGTATGGGCTGTGGCAAACGTGAAGGAGCACGACTTCGCGCTGCTTCGCCGCGGCATCGACCGCGTGGGGGTGGCTACGGATGCCATGCCCGATACCGTGCTGCCCGGAAGCGTGTATCATATCAACGATATCCTCGACCCGGCCACCCGAAGCGCCGAGGTGATTATCGAGCTCGACAACACCGCCGGGCTGCTCAAGCCCAATATGTTTGCCACGGCATCGTTCACGGGATGCAGCTCTGACGAGATGCAGATTCCCTCCGAGGCCATACGCCGGCGCGACGACAAGGCCTACGTGATGCGGCGCACCGGTCTCAACAGCTATGTGCCCGTGGCGGTTGAGGTAGCCGAGGATGCCGCAGGCAACGTGATAGTGCGCTCCGGCCTGCAGCCGGGCGACAGCATCGTGGCACGCGGTGCGTTCTACCTTCCCGAAGCCAAGAATATCTGAGAGCCATGCGCAGGTTGATATCCCATGCGATACATCGGCGGGAGCTGATGTTCGCTGCCTTCGGCGTGATAGCCGTAATAGGCTGGTTCTGCTGGCGCGGCCTCTCGATTGACGCATATCCCGACATAGCCGACGTGACGGTGCAGGTGGTGACGCAGGTGCCCGGACTCGCTGCCGAGGAGATCGAGCAGCAGATCACGATCCCGGTGGAGCGCGCCCTCGCGGGTATTCCGTCGATGAAGGTGATGCGCAGCAAGAACACGTTCGGACTCTCCACCGTGATCGTGGTGTTTGACGACGGCGTGGACGACTACTGGGCGCGCCAGCTCATCCAAGGCCGGCTCGCGGAGCTCGAATTGCCCTACGATGCCGTGCCGGAGCTCAACCCGCTCACGTCGCCCACCGGCGAGATTTACCGCTACGTGCTCACCGGCCCGCGCGAGCTGCGCGAGCTCACCGACCTTCACAAATGGGTGGTGATACCGCGGCTGAAGCAGGTGGCCGGCGTGGCCGACGTGAGCAACTTCGGCGGCATCACCACTCAATTCCAGATAGAGCTCGACCCCGTGAAACTGCAGCAATACGGCCTCTCACTGGCCGACATCACCGAAAAAATCGAGGCCAACAACGCCTCGGCCGGCGGCTCGATGCTTATGCACGGCGACCTCAGCTACGTGGTGCGCGGCATAGGCCTGGTGGAGAACCTCGACGATCTGGGTCGCATCGTGGTGAAGACGGAGGGAGGCGTGCCGGTGTATCTCTCCGATCTGGGCCATCTGAAATACGGCAACCTTGAGCGCAAAGGCGTGTTCGGATTCACCGACAGCGAAGGCCGGGACCGCCCGGACTGTGTGGAGGGCATCGTGCAGATGCTGCGCGGCGAGAATCCTAGCGAAGTGCTGGGCAGGCTCAAGGAAGCCGTGGCCGAGCTCAACGAGAGCACGCTCCCGGAGGGCGTGCGCCTGGAGCCCTTCATGGACCGCACGCAACTGGTGGACACCACGCTCCACACCGTGAGCCACACCCTTTTCGAGGGCATGATTCTCGTGGTGGTGGTGCTCATTATCTATCTTGGAAGCTGGCGTGGCGCCCTGCTGGTGGCGGCCACAATCCCGCTGTCGCTACTCATAGCGTTCATTCTGATGAAAATGACGGGCATACCCGCCAATCTGCTGTCGCTGGGAGCAATCGACTTCGGCATACTCGTGGACGGCGCCATAGTGATGATGGAAACCATCCTGAGAAAGCGCGAGCAGGATCCCGACGCGCCTCTCGAGCAGGAAAACATCATCAAGCGCGCCGCCGACGTGGCACGCCCCATCTTCTTCTCCACGCTCATAATCATCGTGGCGTATCTGCCGCTCTTCGCATTCGAGCACATCGAGCGCAAGATGTTCACCCCCATGGCCTACACCGTGGGCTATGCCCTCGCAGGCGCACTATGTGTGGCGCTGTTCTTCATTCCCGGCATAGCGTATCTGGTGTACCGCAAACCCCGGAAGATGCGCCGCAACCACACGGTGGAGCGCATGACCTCCGCCTATGAACGCACGCTGCTGCGCCTGATGAAGCGTCCGCGCAGGCTCGTGTGGCCGCTGGCCGTGATAGTGGCGGCTGCCGGAGTGCTGTGTGTCACTGTGGGAAAAGACTTCCTGCCGCCGCTCGACGAAGGCTCGATATGGATCCAGGTACAGCTGCCGGCGGGTATCTCGCTCGAGCGATCCACCGAGATTGGCGACGAACTGCGCGAGCGCCTGGGACAATTCGACGAGGTGAGCTACGTGATGACACAGGTGGGCCGCGACGACGAAGGCGCCGAAGCCTTCTCGCTAAGCCACGTGGAAGTGGGCGTGGGTCTCAAACCCTACGACGAGTGGAAAACGGGGCGCGACAAGGCGCAGCTGATCGAGGCTATGGATGCTGAGCTCAAGAACATACCGGGCATCACCGTGGGCTTCTCGCAGCCCATCATCGACATGGTGATGGACCAGATAGCAGGCGCACACAGCGATCTCGCCCTCAAGGTGTACGGCGAGAACAACGACAGCACGCGCCGCGTGGCCGAAGCCATAGAGCGGGTGCTGGCCGGAATCCCCGGCGCCGTGGACGTGGCCGTGGATCAGGAGCCCCCGATGCCACAGCTACAGATTATAATCGACCGCGGCCGCATCGCACGCTACGGCCTGAACGTGAGCGACGTCACAGACCTTATCGAGCTCGTGGTGGGCGGCAAGGCCGTGAGCAGCATTTTCGTGGGCAGCAAGAGCTACGACGTGATTTGCCGCTACAACGAGAGCTACCGCGACACCCCGGAGAAAATAGGCGCCCTGCGCCTCACCACCCCCGACGGCGGCACGGTGGCGCTCTCGCAGGTGGCCGAGGTGCGCATGACCACCGGCGCCTCCATGATCACCCGCGAGATGAACCGCCGCAACATAATCGTGCGTGTGAATCTGCGAGGGGTGGACCTCTCCAAATTCCTGGCCGAGGCGCGCAAGCGCATCGATGCCGAGGTGACCTACGACCGCGAGAACATCATGCTGGAATGGGGCGGCCAGTTCGAGAACCAGTCGCGTGCCTACGAGCGCCTGGCCATAGTGGTGCCTCTGGCCCTGGCCGTGATGCTCCTGCTGCTGATTATCGCCCTCGGAAAGATTCGTATGGCACTGGCAATATTCGCCATGCTTCCGCTGGCGCTTTTCGGCGGCATGCTGGCGCTGAACCTGCGCGGCATGACTCTGAATGTGTCGTCGGCCGTGGGCTTCATAGCCCTTTTCGGCGTGGCTATTCAGAACGGTGTGATAATGCTGTCGCACATCAACAATCTGCGAGGACGCCGCACCGGCGAGAGCCTGGCCAAGACCGTGGCGGAGGGAGCAGCCCACCGTTTGCGCCCCATCCTGATGACGGCATCGGTGGCCGTGCTCGGACTTCTGCCGGCCTCTCTCTCGACCAACATCGGCAGCGACGTTCAGCGTCCGCTGGCCACGGTGATCGTGTACGGCCTGCTTTTCGCCACGGCGCTCACTCTCTATGTGCTTCCCGTGCTCTACTACGCTATTGAAAAACGATATATCGACCGTTCCAAATGAAGATTTCAGCAATAATTATAGCGGCACTCACACCGGTGTGTGCCTGTGCCGCCCCGCTCTCGCTCGACAGCTGCGTGCGGGCCGTGGCGCAGGGCAATCTCTCGCTCGCCGCCGAGCGCCTGAACGTGCCCATAGCCGTGGCCGAGGAGCGTGCCGCGGCAGTGTTCAACGACCCTACGCTGGGGTTTGAATACGCCAACAACGACGACCACCGCATGCAAATGGGCCAGAGCTACTCCGTGGAACTGGGCTACACGCTATCTCCGGGCAAGCGAGCCGCGCGCCGCAGCCTGGCGGCAGGCGAGCGCCGGTTGGCCGAGGCTCTGCTCGACGCCGCACTGCAAAACATGCGCCTGGAGGCAGCCACCGCCTATTTCGACGCCATGCGGGCCGAGATGCTCAGCGATGTGGCCACGGGCATGGCGCGCTCCATGGCAGATATAGCACGCGGCGACTCGCTGGGCGCGGCTATCGGCCAGGTTCGGCCGGTGGATGCATCCGCCACCCGCATCGCCGCCCGCGTGGCGGCTGCAGAAGCGGCTGCTGCCACAGCGGAGATGCACAACGCTCGCCTGGCGCTGGCCACTCTCATGGGCTGCCCTGAAAAGGCCGCGTCCATCTCCACCGACACGGCAGCCGGGATGCTTTTCCCGGCCGTGAACGGCGCCGAAGCCGCCGAAATGGCCGTGGAGCGCAGGGCCGACCTGCGCGCGGCTATCAGAAGCGCAAACGTGGCTGAGAACCAGGTGAAGGTGGAAAAGGCTGAGCGAAAAATGGAGTTTGAGCTTGCGCTGGGCTACAACTACAATACCGAAGTGCGCAACGAGATCGCTCCCGCGCCCCGCTTCGGCGGCATCAGCGTGGGCGTGACAATACCTCTGAAATTTTCCAACTCCAACAAGGGCGCCCTCACGGCAGCCCGTCTGCGCCACGAACAGGCACAGCTCCAGGCCGCGCAGGCCGCGCAGGAAGTGCGCAGCCAGGCCCTCGCAGCTGCAGAGAGCTACTCGCAGGCCAGGGCGGCATGGCTGGAGCTGGACGAGTCGCTGATGCTCGAGGCCCGCTCGATCTACAACGCCTATGCAGACTCCTACCGCCACGGCGATGTGTCGCTCGTGGAGCTCATGGACATGCGCGAGAGATACGCCGAGGTGGTGAAGATGCACATCGACGCGCGCCGCGACGTGGCCGTGGCCTACGCCACCCTGCAGGCGGCATGCGGCCTCTGAGCGGTATTTGCAACCGGGTTGCAAGATTTTTTTCGTAATTTCGCAGCATGGACATCATTGAAATCTTCTGGGCCATGCTATGCGAGATGGCCCCTTATCTGCTGCTGGGCTTCGGTATCGCAGGCGTGATGCACGCGTTCGTGCCCGCATCGCTATATCGCACGCATCTGGCACCCAATACGTTCGGCTCGGTGGTCAAGGCCGCGCTGTTCGGAATTCCGCTGCCGCTGTGCTCGTGCGGCGTGGTGCCCACGGCTATGGGCTTGCAGCGCGAGGGTGCCTCGCGCGGAGCCACGGTGTCGTTTCTGATAGCCACGCCGCAGACGGGCGTGGATTCAATAGCCGCCACATATTCCATGATGGGGCTACCCTTCGCGCTGCTGCGCCCTGTGGCCGCATTGGTCACGGCTGTGGGCGGGGGCGCGCTGGCCAACAGATTCGCGCGCCGCAACGGAGCCGCAACCGCGGTGCAGGAGCCGGAAGGCAATCCCGACACTCGCCCTGCGGGTTTCGCGGCCCGCGTGCGTGCCGCCGCCGTTTACGGCTTCGGCCGCATGATGGAGGACATTGGCCGCTGGCTGCTCATAGGCCTTGTGCTGGCAGCACTGATCACGGCTTTCGTGCCTGCCGACTTTCTGGCTTCGCTCAGCGACTATCCTATGCTGAGCATGCTGCTGGTGCTTGCGCTGAGTGTGCCCATGTATGTGTGCGCCACCGGCTCCATACCCATTGCCGTGGCGCTGATGCTCAAGGGACTCTCGCCCGGCGCGGCTCTTGTGCTCCTGATGGCCGGACCCGCCACCAACGCAGCATCGCTCATGGTGGTGCACAAGGCTCTGGGACGCGGCGTGCAGCTGTTCTACGTGGGTGCCATCGTGGTGGGCGCCATGCTCTTCGGACTGCTGGCCGACTACTTCATGCCTGCATCGTGGTTTGAGCTGCCTATGGCCGAAACACTCTCGTGCCCGCACCACAGCGGCGCCGGCACGGGGATGCACAACAGCTGGGTGCAGCTCGCGAGCGGTATCGTGCTCTCGATCTTGCTGCTGCGCGCGATAGCCGTGCGCACCGGCCTGATACGCAAGCACTCCGGAGACGCATGCCATTGCTGCAAAGACACTGAACATAAAGATATTAACGCTATGAAAGAATACAAGATCGAAGGCATGATGTGCAACCACTGCCGTGCCAACGTTGAGAAAACCATCGCTGCACTGCCCGGCGTGGAGAAAGTGACCGTAGACCTCGCCGCAGGCCGCGCGCAGGTGGAAGGCAATGCAGCTCCGGAAGCCGTGATCGCCGCCGTGGCTGCCGCCGGCTACGATTGCTCGGAGGCTTAACCGGCTCAACAAAACAGGGGTGATGAGTGTTGTACATTCATACAATCAATGAATGTTTCAACTATAAAAAACTCATCACATGATTAAAAGAGCCGCCATATCGCTGATATTGAGCTTCGCTGCCGCAGGAGCCGTCAAGGCAGCTGCAGGCGAGCCTGTCAGCTGCTTCGACATGGTGGCAGTGGAGGAGACGGAAGTGGCTTTCATTCCCGTGCCCGACGCTGAGAATCTGCTTGCCGAAGCCTCTATATCCACCGACTATCTCGCCGAAATCGACCACTCGGCCGACAAACACACACCCGTATCACTCTACTCGCTCCCCTACTCATGGACCACCAAGAGTCCGGACTGGCACCGCCTGTGGCTCAACACCGCCGTATACGCCGGTGCCATGGTTGGTACGCTGGGCGTGCTCGAGTGCCTGCCTGAGGATGCCACGAGCTGGAACCGCGCCGAAATACGCGAGGTGCCGATGTTCAAGCGCTGGTACCAGAACGTGTTCAAGAAGGGCCCGCAGTGGGACACGGATTCGTGGATATTCAACTATGTGATGCACCCCTACGCCGGCGCCGTCTACTTCATGTCGGCCCGCTCGGCAGGTTTCAACTTCGGCCAGAGCATGCTCTACTCGGCATTGATCAGCACGGTGTTCTGGGAGTTCGGCATCGAGGCCTTCATGGAGCGCCCGTCCATTCAGGATATCTTTATCACGCCCGGTGTGGGCAGCCTGATAGGCGAAGGCTTCTACAGGCTCAAGCGCCAACTGGTGGCCAACGACTACCGACTGGCCGGCTCGAAAGTGCTGGGCAATGTGGTGGGCTTCCTAATCGACCCGGTGAACGAACTCGTGGGAGTGTTCACAGGCAATCCGGCCCGCGTGGAGGCAGCCCGCCGCCACGGACGCACCTCGTCGATAATGCCCTCATTAGTGAAAGGAGCCCCCGGATTCACCTTCTCCTGCACTTTCTGAGTACCGGCGGCTTAGAAAAATATCGCGCGGAGCGATGATGTCGTTACGATACACACACGACATCGTCGCTCCGCGACTCATTTGACGCTGATATGCTACCGGGCACTCCCTGCGGTCGTACTCCGGTTAACCACAACTTCGGGCCTCCGGCCCTCAAAAATAAGGATATGGGAGACAGAGTGCCGCTGCGCCCCGGTAGCGCGGGCGGCACGTCTGTTTCTTTTTCGTTCGGGCTGTGGGCGGGGCGTTTTCAGCAGTCGCGAGGAAGCGCTATTGTCGAAACTTGCGGAAGCGGCCCCATGGGTGTCTAATGCTCGTCGCGCGGACGGTGGGTTGAATGGTGAAACATGTGGATAAGATTGTAGCTTTAATGGGTTTGACAAATAGGGTTGATTATCTCGGTGTGTGTAAAATCCCGGCCGGGGAAGCGCCCTGAGCTCATGGGGCGTTTTTACACTGCAAAGTTACGATACAATGATTCCCGATTTACCTATAATCGCGCACAGCGCGACGCGATTCACGTAAAAAAACTTACATCACCCTTAAAAACAGCGAGATGCAAAAGCACGATTCACGTAGCGATTTTTTAATGATAAATTTCACGCGAAAAATCCAGTAAAAAGAGCCGACTTTCACAAGCCGGCTCTTTAGGGATCTGAATTTGGAGATAATCAATATGTTACCTTATCCTTGATATAGTTGTTCGCCCAATTCGGGGCTGAGGCGGGATTGGCGAGCCACGTCGTAAAATCGGGATAAGCGTCGCTTATCTTCACGCGTTCCTGCGGCCAGCGCCAGTAGCTGTTATTCACAAGTATCATCTGCGGAGCTATTTCGCCGTTGGACGTGTCGGGGCGCCCGATCACGTACATGCCGTTGCCGAGCACGAGGTTGTCTGCACGGTGCATGCCCTGCTCCGAGTCGTTCATCGCGTCGATGTTTAAAGTGTTGGTGCGGTCGACGAGCACGGCGAAGCCGCAGAGTGTCTTATTGGCAGTGGATGCCAAGAGCGTACTGTTTTCGAAAGTTCCGCTTGCCGCATCGTAGCCCACTCCAAGCTGAGTGTCGATGGGGATGGCAAATTCCACAGCCTGAGGATTGAGATTCTTATTGGAGGCACCTGTGTTGATCATTTCGGTATATGAATCTGCGCCCAGCCACGCATGAATCTCTTTGCCAACGATGTAGGTGGCATCCGTAAGATTCTCGAGCGATGCAGTGAATTGCTTTATGGCGTTATTTGCAACGGAGTATTTGAGCATTGCGGTTTCATTGCGTCCGTCGGGGATCACGGGAGTGGGGCTCACCTTGCCCGTGTAGGTGATATAAAGAGGCATAGTGCCGCCTGCCGCCTTGGGAGTCACGGAGATTACGCGTACCGGTTCGGCATCGCGCGGGCCCCATTCATTTACGTTATTGTTAGATGCTCCGTAGTTTTGGGTGTTAAGATCCCGAATTTGATCGGAGAAGGTAAACACAGCATCATTGAAATCCCAGTCGTCGGTGGCTCCGAGGTCTTCGGCGGCAATGGTCCAGATATATTTAGTCGGAGAATTTACCGTGGCCCAGGTCGTTTTCTCAGTAGGTATGTAAAGGAATACTACGTCGCAATAATCCCGGATGTCGTCAGATGCTATTTGAGTGGGCGCAGTGTTGAATCCTATTAAATATGCACCGTCCGCGGTTATTTTTGTAAAGAAACTACTGCCGTCTCCCGTCAGGTCGCTATGTATGTCGTGGATATAAAATTCCTTATTTTTTGGATAATAATGGCAAGTGCTGAAATATGCCAGATTCAGACCTTGCAGAGGTACGTCATAGTAACCATTCCAAAACGCCTGGTTTCTGCAAGGGCTTTCAGAACTTATAGAGAAATCGCCGCTATCGCTGAACCCGTATTGTAGTTCAAGATACCACAATTTTGAACTATACAGTTTTCGTGTAGGATCAAGTACATCCTCCACTTTAATTCCTCTACATATTATGATTTCATTTGTATAATCATCTCCGGGGTATGGTTTGGATGAAAAAGCATGGTCGTATAAACCATTTATTTCTTCTATTGCAGTGTAGGACGACGGCATGTATTTGAGAGAACTGAAGGGGTTTGGGCTGTAGTCAAATTGCAGTTCTGCCGTCCAGGTGTCGTTTTGTCGTCCCCACCACGAGTCGGTTATCAAAACTTTATAGTCGGAATTCTGATTCTTGTCCGTTCGATAGTATACGGGGAATATATAACCTTCCTTTTTGCGAAATAGATACATTTCCCCGCGGTTCTTGAGATTACTTTCTTCCTGCGGATATGCTGCAAGGAATTCATCAAGAAAATCTGATTGGCGGAATGCAAGATAAGGATTGCCATTAGGGTTCTTCGCGGAATTAATCACCATCTCGGCTTTTATATCATCAAGATCTACAAGGGCGTTTGCAGCAACCGTGCGTGCACCATAGTTCGTGGCGATTTTAAGCTCGGAAACGTTGCGGGGGATTGTCACGGGGATGGCTGTGGTGCCGGCGGGCACGTGGCAGTCGGAGAAGAGGTATTCCG
>CAMWRI010000035.1 GCA_947176585.1 uncultured Porphyromonadaceae bacterium | reverse complement strand
GCGCCGACTGGGGTGGCGCTTCTTGCGCGGGGCGCGCTTGGCGGTGGGGGCGTGCTTCGCGGCTTTTGCCGCGGTTTCCTTGGCGGGGGCTTTTGGCTTTGCTGTCATGGGAGGGGACTTTTGGAAAACAAAGATAAGACAATATTGTCTAAAGTTCCAAATTTTTTGTGATTTCGGCAACGGCTTTGCGGTAGGCTTCGATCGTACGGGTCTTGCGGATGGCTTTGGCGTTTCGGTGGCCGATCCCGTCCTCGCAGAAGTGCCAGAACGGCTGCATGGCTGCCAGCAACTGAGCCGGGCCGCACAAGCGGGCGGCGCGGGCTTCGTACACGCGGGCGTGCAGCTGCAGCAACGCTTCGATACGGCGCGCAGCGGGCCATTCCTCTCCCCCGCACCACTCAGCGGCGAGCGACGGGCGGCCGAGGAGAGCCCGGCCTATCATCACTCCGGCCGCGCCGGCAGGGAGCTCCTGCGGGGCGGTGACATCGCCGTTGAAAAATACAGGATGCGGGAGCGCGGAAGCTATGGCCTCGAAGGCTGCCACGTCCACCAAGCCTCGGTATTGCTGCACGGCATAGCGGGCGTGAACCGTGACGTGGCTCAGGCGCATGCGCTCTATCTCCCGCATAGCCGGCCGCCACTCAGTGCCGCAGGTCACGCCGGTGCGCATTTTCAGGGAGAAAGTGATGGCCGGGTAGTCATTTATTATCTCGGCAGCCTCGCGCAGCAAGTCAGGCCTGAGCAGAACAGCCGCCCCGCGGCCTTTGTGCAGCTGCGGCGGGTGGGGGCATCCGCAGTTGAGGTCGATGCGTGTGTGGCCGGCCCCGGAAAGCGCGTGCACGAGCATCCTCATTTCGCCCGGGGAGCCGAAGATTATCTGTGGTGTGGTGCGTGGCTCGCCCGCGGGGGCATCGCGCAGATCGCGTGGCCTGGGCACACCTCCCTCCACGCGTACGAATGGTGTGAAATACTGCGCCACGGCCTCACCGAAGATGTCGCGGTGGGCTGCTCGCCATGCGGCATCGGTGTAGCCCTGCAGCGGGGCTGCGAATATGATGGGAGCCGTCATGGAATCACGAGCGTGTCGGAAGCGTTCTTTGTGCGCACTTCAATCACCGCACCGCCTGAAGGGACGGGTACGTCGGCCCAGCGGAGCACGTTCACCTCGTCGGGTTGCGCCATACCGATCACCTTACCGTTCACCGAGAGCCGGGCGGCGCCGTCGTTGCTGAATGCCATTAAATTAATGGTGCCGGCCTGATGAGGCTCCCGCTTTCCGGCGATGTGTACGAATTTGTCGTCGCGGTTCCAGTTTGCCTTATAGAAATAGAATGCGTCTTTTCGGGTGGAGCGGTCGTAGGTGACGAGGCCTTTGTCGTTTCGTCCGGGTGTGTCGCCCTCGTTTCTTGATGCAGCGCAGAAATCAAACATGCACCAAATGAAGTTGCACCAAAGATAGTCTCTGCGTGCAAGTTGCCTGTAGCTCTCGATGTGGTAGTGGGTCTGCCAGTTCTCGGGATGCCAGTGTCCCCATGGCTCGGGCCTGACCAGCTCCGCGCTCTGCTGAAGCACGCTGCCGCCTGCGCCGTACTCGCTCATGCCAATCTTGCGGGAGGGGTGCGCTGCGTGCTCACCGTCGAGCCACGGGCCCAGCCCGGAGGGCTCGCCGTCGTACCAGCCGAAGTATTTGTTGAAGGCAATGATGTCGGTGAAGCCGTTGAAGTCGTCGTTCTGATTGCTCGCACCCATAGTCATGCGGGAGGGGTCGATGGCGTGTGCGATACTGTCGAGGGTCACGACCATTTCAGAGGGGCGGTCGAGCCAGCCGGAATTAATCTCGTTGAAAAGTCCCCAGGCAAAAACAGAGGGATGATGATGATACTGGTAGATCATTTCCTTGAGCTGAGTCTTCAGATTTTCGTCGTAGGCGGGATTATTGACGTAGACGTTCACAAAAGGAATTTCCACCCACGATGCGATGCCGGCCGAATCAAGCATGTTCAAGAAAGTTTCCGACTGCGGGTAGTGGCTCATTCTCACGGCGTTGCATCCCATCTCCCTTATGAGGTCGACGTCCCTACGATGATCGGCCACGGTAAGCGCCGATGCGCGCTCGGCCACATCCTCGTGGCGGTTGACTCCGTTAAGCCGGTGTGGCCTGCCGTTAAGGAAGAAACCTCCGCCGGGCGTGACCGTGAAGTCGCGCAGGCCCACCGGCACCTCACGGCTGTCGATGGTGTGGCCGTCTTTTTTCAACTCCACGCGGCCGGTGTACATGAAAGGATCGTCCGGGCCGTCCCATAGTTTTGGATCACTGACGGTGACGGGGAGCGAAACGATGCTGTCTGTATCGTTCAGCGCACAATTGCCCTTGAACACGCGGCGATATCCATCCCATAGGGAAACTTCCACCTCACAGGATTCGGCAGGCTCGGAGTGGTCGGAAGATATGTGCACGACTGCTTCCAGCACGGCTTCTTTTCCGTTCAGCTTTTTCTGATAGAAGAACACCCCCGGAGAAGCATAGAAGTCCGGCGCGATACAAACCGGGCCTGTGATAATCAATTCCACGCCCCGGGGAAGTCCGCCATAGAAGTTGAAATCGCCGCAGACGGGCGCTATATCCATCGTGGGTGCGTTATTCACCCTGATTTCCAGCTTGCTGTCTTTACCTTGTTTCAGGAAATCGGTGATCTCCGTCACGAAAGCGGTGTAGCCGCCCTTGTGCTGTGCCACGAAATGATTGTCGATGAACACATCCGCGACTGTCTGTGCCGCGTTGACTTTCAGAAACACCCGTTTGCCCGGTTGCTTCAGGGTGGCCGGAAGCGTGCGGGAGTAGTTGCACAGGCCTCTGAAATAGTCTTTGTTGCCGAACATCGCGTCTTTGCGGTTCCAGGTGTGCGGAAGCGTCACATCGGTTATTTCGTGGGCAGGAGCCTGAAAACCATAGTGGAAGCGCCAGCGGTCGTTGACGGGCAGTACGTCGGCGGCCTGTGATTGCGCGGTAAGCAGGCCGGCGAGCATGCCGAGACATAATTTTAATGTGGAATGGCGGGTCATGTTGGAATTATGATGGATTTATGGCAAAAATAAGAATTAATTCCGTGGTTGCCAAATTTACTTTGTTTTGAGTATTGCCAGTACACGCCCGCCGGCTTGCGGAGGACACGCAAGCAGGGCTTTTTACTATTTTTAAGGTATTGCCCGGGCATGGATATGGTGGTAATTTTGCATCCGAAAAACCATCTATCGCAATGATAACAAACCAAATAAGATTATCACTGATTTCTATGGCCGCGGCTGCCTCTATGGGCATCACCGCCTCGGCCATGCCGGCAGCAGAGGAAGCCGCAACATTCACGCGCGACGACAGCGTGGCACTCGCTCGCGCCAAAAACAGCATTTCGGCATGGGAGCGCCTGCACGTGGGCGGCTACGGCGAGGTGGCCTTCTCAAGGAATTTCTACAGCGACAACTATCTGCGCTATACCGCACCCGACAAATATGCCGGCGAGAACCACGGACGCTTTGATCTGCCCCACGTGGTGATATATCTGGGCTACGACTTCGGCAAAGGCTGGTCGATGGCCACGGAGATAGAATTTGAGCATGGCGGCACGGAAAGTGCCGTGGAAATCGAAACCGAGGAAGCCGGCGAATACGAAACCGAGGTGGAGCGTGGCGGCGAGGTGGCGCTGGAGCAGTTCTATCTCCAGAAAGAATTTATGCCGCAGCTCAAGCTCAGGGTGGGAATGCAGGTGGTGCCCGTGGGTGCAACCAACGCACACCACGAGCCCAACCAGTTCTTCGGGGTGTATCGTCCCGAAGGCGAGAACACCATTATCCCCTGCACGTGGCATGATATAGCGGTGTCGCTCAGCGGCCGCGCCGGCAAGTGGAGTTATATGGCGATGTTTCTCCCGGGCCTTGATTCCGAGCGTTTCGGCAATCAGTCATGGATTCACGACGGGTCCGCGTCGCCTTTCGAGTTCAAGATTGCCAACAACTACGCATTCGCCGCCCGTGTGGACAACTACAGTGTGCCCGGCCTGCGCATAGGCGTGAGCGGCTACGTGGGCAATTCGTTCCGCAATACGCTCTATCCCACGTCGTCGGAGAAGAACGACGGCATCCGCGGCACCGTGAGCATCCTCTCGGCCGACCTCCGCTACGAGGGCCACAACTGGCTGGTGCGCGGCAGCGCTCTCTGGGGACACCTGAGCGATGCCGCCCACATAAGCAAATTCAATATCGCGATGTCGAAAAACTCCACGTCCAAGCGTCAGGAAGTGGCATCGGATGCCGTGTCGGCCGGAGTAGAGGCAGGCTACAACATTTTCGGTGTCATCCCCGGCATGCAGAATAAGCATCAGAAGTTCTACGTGTTCGGCCGCTACGACTACTACGACTCGATGGCCAAGATGGAAAAATCCTCTCCGCTCCAGTGGTGCGGACGCCAGAAGATTTCGGCAGGCATCAACTGGATGCCGATTCCGCAGATCGTGGTCAAAGGCGACTACACCTATGGCATCCTCGACAAAAAATACAACAACGAGCCGGCAATCAACCTGGGCATCGCCTATGTGGGCTGGTTCAAATAGTGATTTAAATAAGATAAACCAATAAGTACTGAATATATGAAACTGAAACCTTATCTGTTTTTTGCCCTCATGGGACTGATGGCTGCAAGCTGCAGCGACGACAACAACGAGCCCGCAGGCGGCGATGACGAACTCTCTGCAAAGGAGCAGGCACTCCAGACAGCCGCGGTGAACTACGTGGACTACACCGTGCTTCCCACCTACAAGGCTATGGCCGATGCTGCCGTGGAGATGTGTGACCTCTGCCACGCCATGCAGGACAAATTCGAAGCCGGCACGCTCACGACCGCCGACGTAAAGGCTGCCGGCGAGGCCTGGAAGCTCGCCCGCAAGAACTGGGAGCTGAGCGAGGCGTTCCTCTTCGGACCGGCCGCCAACCACAATATTGACCCCCACATCGACTCGTGGCCCCTCGACAAGGCTGCCATGGACAACCTGCTGGTGCAGATACGCAACGGCAATCCCTGGACACTCGAAAACAACGGCGGCTACGGTCTTATCGGTTTTCACGCCGTGGAATACATGCTTTTCGAGCTCAGCGCCGATGAAAACACATCGCTCGTGCACTCCACCGACTACACGCCCGAAGAACTCGAGTATCTCGTGGCCGTGGCCGACGACCTCTGCCAGCAGTGCGTGTGCCTCGAGGCATGCTGGGCGGGTACCGACAACCTGAGCGCCGACAAGCAGGAAATACTTGAAGACGCCGAACTCGACTACAACGAGAATTACGGCTGGGAAATGAAGAACGCCGGCGGCAAGGGCTCTCGTTTCAAAACCTATCAGGAAGCTGCCGAGGAAATCATCCAGGGTTGTATAGATATCGCCGACGAAGTGGGCAACACCAAGATAGGCCGTCCTCACATGGGCTCCACCACCGAGGACAAGAACTATATCGAATCGCCTTATTCGCTCAATTCCATCGAAGACTTCGCAGATAATATCCGCTCGATCAAGAACGCCTATCTGGGCACCCGCGGCAAATCAGTGAGCGACTACGTGAAGAGTGTAGACGCAGCAGCCGATGCCGCTGTGCGCAGCGCTATCGAAGATGCCATTGCAGCCATCGAACTAATTCCCGAACCCTTCGCCAAGAACGCCACCGGCGCACTGAGTGCAGCCGCAGTGGAAGCAGCCGGCTCCACCCTGGTGGAGGCTCTGGAAGGTGCCATGAGCGTGGTTTCGCGCCGATAAATTGCAGTGGAGATGAAGCGTAGTAATATTTATTATGTTTTGGCACTGGCCCTCATGCCGGTGATGGGTGCCTGCTCGGAAGATGAAATCAAAGACGAGGAAAAGCCCGCAGTGCAGGAATTGCCCGAGTGGTTCTACGCCGGCGGCGAGCTGGGTACTACGCTCCTGAGCACCACCAACGCCTTCGAGCAGCCGGCTCCGGCCGTGGAGCGCGCCGGCCTGTATCAGTCGTTCAAAAACGGCGAGGCACTCTTTGAAAAGCCCTTCATGGCCAATCACAACGGTGTGCGCGGGGGCCTGGGCCCGGCGTACGTGCGCACGTCGTGTATCCACTGCCACCCCAACTACGGCCATGGTACACGTGTGCCCGAAGGCAGCTTCAACACCAATGAGATAGGCAACGGTTGCCTGCTTGTGGTGTATGATCCCGCCACCGAGGGATATGTGTCGTGGCTCGCAGGTATGCCGCAGGGCCATGCCGTGGCTCCTTTCAAGGCACCCGTGGACGAGTCGAAGATAAAGGTTCATTGGGTGAATGCCACAGACGACTGGAACAACACTTTCCCCGACGGCGAGACCTATCAGTTGCAATATCCCGAGGTGACGATGCCCAAAGATGCCATCTATGTGGTGAACCGTGGCTATCAGCTGCCGGGTGACTATGCCGTGAAGCTGGAATCGACGATCGGTATTTACGGCACCGGATTGCTCGATGCCATCACTGAAGAGGATATACTTGCCCAGTACCGGAAGGAAGAGAGCGACGGCTATATGGTGAATGGATTCAATCCAGCATTCTACAGCAACGGCGAGTGGCAGTCGATGTATGCCAACACGCTTCAGGGCGACGGCACCAAATACGTTCGCCGCTACACCTACGCTCTCTCCCGCGGTCCGCTGCAGGATGCCGCCGGCGCCAACGCGATATGGAATATCACCAACGTGACCCGCTCCGACCGCCGCTATCACTATCTGGACGCCGCAGGCACATATGCCCTCTACTCGTCGAAGGATCCGGAAGTGCAGGCAGGTTTCGACAGCTATATCGGCCGTGTGGATCCCAACCGCGAGCACGCTTCCTATTGGGACGGCAGCATCGAGGAGCGCATCATGGCGTATCTTACGGACAAGAGCCTGGATGTGGAGATGACCGACGATGAGTACACCGATCTCATGGTGTGGCACCGTGGCCTTGCAGTGCCTGCAGTGCGCGATATAGACAACCCCGACGTGGCCCGCGGCCGTGAGGTGTTCGCTGAAATCGGTTGCGACTACTGCCATCGCCCGAGCTGGACTACCGGCCCCGATAAAATCGTGGATCCGGCCAAATTCTTCTCCGGTAATGAACTGCCCCGATTCCCCAATCAGAAAATATGGCCCTATACCGATATGGTACAGCACAAGCTGCTGATGGCTAATGATATCCGTGGCGGATGGTGCCGCACCACGCCCCTTTGGGGACGTGGCCTGCATCAGAAGGTGACGGGCAGCGCCACCGCCGACCGCCTCCACGACTGCCGCGCGCGCACCACTATGGAGGCAATCATGTGGCACGGCTATTCGCCGGCGAGCGATGCCCGATATTCGGTAGAGAAATTCCGCGAGCTTCCCAAGGCCGACAGAGATGCGTTAATAGTATTTGTGGACGCAATATAACCGATGAAACATCGCCCCTTTACCCTTCTTTTGCACATTGCTCTGGTCATAATAATGGCCGGAGCAATTGTCACTCATTACGTCGGGGTGCAAGGCACAATTACCTTGCATACCGGCCACGTGCCGGCTCGCAGTTTTGAGATTTCATCCGGGCCGGGCGACGGCACGCTGCCCTTCGGCGTGGCGCTCGAGGATGTGGAGATAAGCTACTATCCCGGCACCACAACGCCCATGGATTTCAAAAGCATCCTGGATATCGACGGCGAGCGTGTGGTCATATCCATGAACAGGGTGGGGGAGGTGCATGGCTGGCGGTTTTATCAAACCGGCATAGGCGCGGATTTATCCACTGTGTCCATCAGCCACGACCCCTGGGGTATAGGCATTACCTATACGGGATATGCCTTGCTGCTGCTTGGGATGGCGGGCTACTTTTTTCAGCGCAACACAGCGTGGCGCGCCATCCTGCGCAGCAGCCGCAGGGCTGCGGCACTGTTGCTGATTGCGGCTGCGGCGCTTCAGGCTCAGGCAGCTCCGTCTTCCATGCAGCGGCCATTGGCATCGAGGCTGGGTAAGGTGTATGTGTACTGGAACGACCGCGTGTGCCCGCTTCAGACCATGGCGCGCGACGTGACGGTGACTCTCTACGGCAGCGAGACATACAAGGGGCTCACCGCCGAGCAGGTGCTTTCCGGGTGGCTCTTCTATTTCGACGAATGGCATCGCGACTACCTGAACGAATACCCCGAGGCCGCAGTGCTGCCCGTGAATCCTTCCGGCAAGCGCGAGAAGAAGCTCGTGGAGAAAATCGGCCTCATCCAGTGGCTGGGCACGGGAGAAGCCTTCCGTATCTATCCTTATCTCTCGGCGGCAGGCAATATGGAGTGGCTGTCGCTCACGGGGCACCGTCCGTCGGGCATGTCGCTCGAGCAGTGGACGTTCATGCAATCCACGATGCCACGGATCAAGGAACTACTCCTTCAGGGCAAAAATATACGCGCCAATGAAGAATTGGATTCGCTCAAGGCGGGGCAGATACGCTATGCCGGCGCAGGCGTGCTGCCATCGGCTGCAAAGCTCGAGGCCGAGCGCGCTTACAATCGCTGGGCTCGCCCGGCATTTGCAGGAATTGCGGCATTCGTGGCGGCGCTGCTGTTTCTTGTTTTTCCCTCGAACCGGAGGGTGTGGCGCATAGCGATGGTAGCAGCCGGATTGCTTATGCTATATCTTTCCGCCCTGATGGGCTGCCTGTGGTGGATAAGCGGCCATCTGCCGCTCTCCAACGGGCCCGAGACGATGCTGTTCATGGGGCTTGCGGCGGTGGCCGGTTCGTTGCTGTGGCGCAGCGGCGCCACCGTAAAAGGTTGCCTTTGTGCCGTGGGCGGTCTCGCCCTGATGGTGGCCGCCATGGCCGGTCGCACCCCGCGGATAGGGATGCTGATGCCGGTGCTTTCCAGTCCGCTGCTATCGGTGCATGTGATGGTGGTGATGACGTCGTATGTGCTCTTCATGCTCATGGCGCTGCTCTCGGGTATAGCGCTGTGCACGCGCTCGCATGCCCGAAAGGAATCCCTTTCGGTGACTAATCTCCTGCTGCTCACACCGGCCGTGTGCCTCCTGGGTGCCGGAATCTTCATCGGTGCCGTGTGGGCCAATCAATCATGGGGGCGCTACTGGGGGTGGGATCCCAAGGAAACCTGCGCCCTCGTGACGTGGTTTGTCTACGCTCTGCCCGCTCATTGGGCCTGCCGTCCTCTCCGCTGCTTCCGCCGCCCCAAAGTGCTACACCTCTACCTGCTGCTGGCCATCCTCTGCGTGGCCTTCACCTACTTCGGCGCCAACTATCTCCTGCCGGGGCTACATTCCTATGCCTGAGTGGCGAGCATTAGTCAGATTAGTGGTGAAAACATCAGTTGTTTTGTTTCATCAAGTGAAATATTAATATTTTGCAACATGAATTTGCGAACAATCTGAGACTAATGCTGAACGAACAATCTGATAGAAATAGCTGTAAGCTAAACATAGATCCGGCAATTGTGCTCGGTGTGTAAATCAAAAAAGAAACTGCCGCCAATAAAGCATTCGTTGGCGGCAGTTTGATTTGAATTGCATGTGGGGGGTGCATGGTTACTTCTTTCCGAAAAGTATCGAAATCACGGCTTTGCCCACTTTTCGTTCCAAGCCTTGCCTGGTTGTGGGTATGCCGGTCTTTCCGGCTACTTTCTGCTTTACGGCTGAAATGCCGACAGCTCTTTTGAGGGAGAAGCTTAGTCCGGGGATTTTCATAAATCTTTGATCAGTTCGTTAAGGCCGTAGAAGATAAGGAACACGAGTCCCCAAAACAACATCCTGAAGAAGTTGCGCCACAAGTAGAGAAGAATGAGAAAAAGGTATCTCATGCATTCTTCTTTACAGTCCTTTCTCGTTGAAAGACTTGACCATTTTCTTGATCAGGGTGTCTATTTCCTTGGCAATACCGGCCATGAACGCGGCTCTTGCGGCAGGGTTTTTGAGCTTGCCAAAGCCCTCAGACTTCATCGTCTTGAAGTTGAGTTCGTTGCGAGGCGAGGCATACGCATAAGCGGCAAATATCTTGTTGTCGAGTTCACTAACGTCGATTGACGGATCAACACCGGTCAGAGCAGCAGCAAGGGCCGGCCCCGTAACGGGTTCGTTGTTGTATCTGATGCCGAAGAAGTATCTCTCCTTCATGACGATGGAAAAGGTTACGTACTTCTTGCGGTTCTTGGTGCGATAGATGTTGAAAGTCACGCCATAACGCTTGTAGCGGGTGCTTTTGCTGTAGTCTTCCACGTCGGCCGTGAAATCTTTCTTCTCGAATTCATAGCCCTTGGCGAGGAGTTGGTCCTGCAGAGCATCCCAGAAGTAGATCTGCAGCTGCTCGTCGGTCATGTTGTCGGTCTCCACAGCTTCGCGACCGGCGGCTGCGATGGTCATATCGCCACGCACCAGCTTGGTGTTGTCGGGGTTCGCCACCTTCACGGTGATGCCGAAGATGTCTTTCATCTTGGCTTCAAAGTTGGCTACCTGCAGATTGCCACGGCATGCCAGTTCGCCGCCCTTTACGTTCTCACCGCTGCGGATTGACGCGAGGGTGGCATTTTCGGGAGCGAATTTCGCGCCTTTGTACACGCGCAAGGTCGCCCCGAATGCGTCCTTGAATTGTTTTCGCAGACTGCTGACCGTCATACGGCCATTGATGTTGAATTCTGCCATTGTAAAATTGTCTTTTATGGTGTTGATAAGATTGTTTAGTACGCCCATATTTTCTGCGTTTTGGTGAGTTATTTCATTCTTTTCAAAGCTGCTTTTGCATTCTCTATGTCCCGCTTCAGACTATCTATCCGTCGGTCGTGTGCGGCAGCCCTGTCAATCTTAGACTTGCGGTAGGTGGCTTTGCCCGATGGAGTCGAGGTTCTTTTTATCAAGTTAGCATAATACGCGTTATCTTTCTTTTTGGCCTCCCGTTCTTTGGCAAGGGAAGCTCTGAGGTCGACTATGCGCTTTTTATAATATTCTTTACTCATGGCCGGTATTAAGTTTGTAGCTGTCCGAGATACGGTCCCAAATACACTTGTCTTCTCTGATTGATTTTTCCTTGTTGATCTGAAACACACCCACAAAACGATAAGTGTTTATACCGAGCCAATCGGTGTACTTCAGGAATGTTATTCGCTTGATACCCTTGTGAATATGCGACATCATGTGTGCGTGACGTTCTGACTCCACCTTTGGATATTCCGTGATTGTAAGTTTATCGGGAGATAGTTCATTGCTCCACTTCGGGTGTGCAGTGTTAGGCCACCAAACGACTTCGTTATTCTCCTTGCCGGGTACCCATACGGCCGAAACTCTCAAGAATCCTTTATGTTTCGGTGCCGTGCCAAAAATAGCGGCAATATCATCAATCGTATTGAGTGATACATTATCTTCTACTCTCAAGATACCTCTTCGCCGGATTTCATCAGGAGTGTCAGCCCCCTTCCACGGAATGAGCGGTGTTTCTTTAATTCTCTTTCGTATGAATTCTATAACCTTATCCGTGCGTTGATTGAGTTCCGCGAGTGAGCATGCGACAGCGTTGCCGTTTACCACATTGTAGCAATCGATAACCTTAACCTCTGCATATTCCGAAATTTCGGCATTCCGGATATTGTCGGCTTCTTTATTCTTATAATGAGCGGGCTCGTTTATTTCAATCACGAGGTTAAGCTGCGGCAGATATAAATCGGCAAGAGCGTACTTTCCCTCTTTTCGCACCACATACTGCTGAAATACGAAATGGATGTCCGTATTGTCAAGAGCATTCCAAATGCGGTGTATCACGTAGCTTTCCAATCTCTTATGTGAGATTTTGGATAGCATTCGGGTGATGTAGTCTAACTTATAGTCCATATCTCTCGGTTTATACCTGCACACAAAAAAAGAGCAACAGCCAAAACTTTTTCTTATTCGGTTAATTAGGCTCTGGAATGCCTTGACGCTCAAATAAGTAAAAAGCAGTCTGCGCCCTTGGTAGGGTACAAACCAACAATTTGACCTATTATTTGTGGGCGTCAATGTAAATTTTCCAGATTTAATTAACCCAAATAACTTGTCTAAAAAGTCATGTTTGAAATATGTCTTGTATCAGTCTTTCTGTTTCTTGCTTTGCGGTTTTTGTTTTACAATTCGCAAAGTAAACAAAAAAAACTGACATACGCAAATCCATATCGCAGAACTGCTTAAAAATAGTGGCTATTGCGGAATACGTATTCCTTGCCGGCTGTTTTTTCAGCGGTGCCCATTAGCAAAAGCAATTATACCGACCAAGCAGATGTTTTGTTAAATAGGAATTAAAGAAATTGTACTTAACGGCTGATTTTTTCTACTGATCTGTATTACGCCGTACGGGTATTATAAACAAAGCAGCCGCAGATTCGATTGAATTAGCGGCTGCCTCGTGATCCGGATGCGACTCGAACGCATGACCGTCTGCTTAGAAGGCAGATGCTCTATCCAGCTGAGCTACCGGACCTCAGTTATTAAGCAGCGCAAAGTTAATGCTTTTTTGTGACTTGTGCAACCGCGCGGCCGAACATTTTGGGATGCAGCGTGTTTATATTGTAAGATTCAGATAACCAAAAAACAAATATATTATGGAAGAATTTGACAAACTCATATCCGGCAGCACTCCGGTGCTCGTAGACTTCTTTGCAACATGGTGCGGTCCCTGCAAGATGCAGGCTCCTATCCTTGAAGAAGTGAAATCGAAGGTGGGCGACAAGGCCCATATCATCAAGGTGGATGTGGATAAATCGCCTGAGATCGCACAGCGCTACCGCGTGCAGTCGATTCCCACGCTTATAGTTTTCGTCAACGGCGAGGCCGCATGGCGTGCCGTGGGCGTCCAGCAGGCCGACGTGCTCGAAGCCAAGCTGCGCGAACATTTTGACGGCAAGATCTAAGCTGTTACATATAAAAAGAGCGAGCCCGAAGCACGGAAAGCTTCGGGCTCGCTGCGTCGTATGTGCATCTCCGTCAGGCCAGGCATAGCACGAGGGCCTGTGCGGCTACCACTCGCAGGAACATGGTGAGAGGGTATACCGTACTGTAGGCCACGGCTGGAGCGTCGTTGGCGGTGCTGTTGTTGGCGTAGGCCAGGGCCGGGGGATCGGTGTAGCCGCCGGAGAAGAGGCCCATGATCGTGAGGTAGTTGGTCTTGTACTTGGCGCGAGCGATGCATCCCACAACTACCAGGGGAACGAATGTGATGACAAAGCCCCAGAGCACCCACCACATGCCGGTGGTATTGAACACGGCTTCGGCAAATCCGCTGCCGGCCGATATTCCCACCGAAGCGAGGAACAGGCAGATGCCGAGCTCGCGCAACAGCAGCGAAGCCGAGGACGAGGTGTAGGTGACGAGCTTCATCTTGTAGCCAAAGCGGCTGATGAGTATGGCCATAACCAGCGGGCCGCCGGCGAGGCCCAGCTTCATGCCGAATCCCACGTTGATCGATCCCAGAAGGATACCAAGGATTATGCCCACGAAGATGGTGATGAGGTTTGGCTGATTCAGGCGCTTCATGGAGTTGCCCAGGCGGGCGGCGAGGCGGTCGATATCCTCGAGGTTGCCCACCACGGTGATGCGGTCGCCCATCTGCAGGCGCAGGTTGGGCGCGGCCAGCAGGTCGACGCCTGCGCGGTTCACGCGGGTGGCGTTGAGTTTATAGCCGTTGTGGAGGCGGAGCGAGCCGAGGGCCACACCATTGTATTCGCTCTTGGTGATGACGATGCGGCGGGAATAGACGGGCTCCGGCACGGATTGCCAGTCCATTTCCACCTCGGGGCCGAGCACGGCGCGGAAGCGGTCGGCGTCGTGGGCGCTGCACACCACCAGGAGCTTGTCGCCCAGGTGGATCTGCGTGGACGATTTGGGAATGGACACGTGGCCGTCGGTGCGCATGATGCGCGAAACCACGAAGTTGCACTGGATCACGTCGTGAAGCTGCAGCAGCGTACGGTCTTCGATGAGCTTGTTTGTGACCTCGATGGATAGCAGGAAGGGCTTGAGCTGGGAATTTTCCTGCTCGGCTTCGATCTCCTTGATTTCATCGGAAGTGTTGATGCGGAATATGCCTTTCACCACAAACATGGCCATGATGATGCCCACTACGCCGAGAGGGTAGGCGGCTGCATAGCCTGACGCCATAAGGTTGGCGGCTTCGGCACCTCCGGCGGTCTGGGTGATGGCCTGCTGGGCTGCGGCGAGGCCGGGGGTGTTGGTCACGGCACCGCTCATGATACCCACGAGCACGCTCACGTCCTTGATGTTGCCCCACAGATAAATGGCCACAGCGATAGCCACATTGAGAAGCACGGCCAGAACGGCGAGGCCGTTGAGCGTCATGCCGCCTTTCTTGAACGACGAGAAGAAGCCTGGACCCACCTGCAGGCCTATCGAGAAGATGAACAGGATGAGGCCGAACTCTCGCACGAATTTCAGGATGTTGTTGTCCACCACATAGCCGAAGTGTCCCATCACGATACCCACGAAGAGCACGAAAGTGACACCGAGCGACACACCCAGCACCTTGAGCTTGCCTATGTAGATGCCGGCGGCGATAACAAACGAGTACAGCACCAGGGTGCTTGCAATCGAAGTGTTGCCGGGGAAAAGGAGTTCAGTAATCCATTCCATAGAAATTGTAGCGTATTGGTTGATGTGAAGCAGCCCGGAGCTGCTTCCGGGCTGCAAAGTTACGAATTATTCATGGAACGGCAAAAGCACCGGACGCGTTTTTAGAACTTAAGCAGTGAAGATCCGTTGTCGGAGTTGTTGAGGTTTCGGCGTGCGGTGCGGAATATCGAGCCGAAATCGGCGGAATAGCTTAGGGAAAGTACCACCATATTGGAGTTGTTCTTGATATATCGATCGCGCACGGAGGGATTAACCTCGGAGTAGTTCCATGAAGGATAGCGGGTGCCCTTGCGGTCGAACATGTACCACCAGCTTGCGCTCACGGTCCAGTGCTTATTGGGCTGCCATTCAAATTCCAGGGCGTCGCCGTTCTCCTCTTTGCCCACGTAGTGGCCGTTGAGGTATTTGCCGGGCACCTTGCGCCAGTAGCTGATGGTATAGGGCCCTTTGTTCCACCACATGTTGAAGCTGGCGCTGAACGATGTGAGATGGTGGCTCCAGTCTTCACCCATAGCCTCGGAATGGCTTAGGCTGAGGTTGACGCTGGCGCCGAAGCCGGCGATGTCGTTGATGCGCAGGTTCAGGTTGGCCCAGGTGTCCCACGACTTTCGGGCGTTTATGCTCTGGCTGAGGAAAAGGCCGTCGCCCAGGTAGCGCACGTCGTCCATGACGAAATTCGACACCGTACGGTAGTTCATCAGCAGCGATGCATTGAATTTCTTGTAGGTGTAGGAGGGCATGAACTGAATGAGATAGTTGTCGGACACTTTCAGGTCGGGGTTGCCGTTGGAAATCAGGTAGGGCGATACCTGCTGGGCATAGTCGGTGAGTGCGGAGAGCGACGGGATGCGCGGAGAGTATTGGAAAGCAGCTGCAAAGTTCCAATTCTTCGATGCGTTCCACGATGCTTGCAGCGTGGAGATGTTGCGGATGAAATGTCGCTTGTTGGCATCGTTGCTTATCCAGAAGAGCTTGGCTCCGCTGCTCAGGCTCAGATAGAAGTTGCCTATGCTTTGTCCGAGACTGGCGTAGACGTAGTTGTTGTTTTCCGTCAGCTCGGGACGATAGTCTGTGGTGAGGTATTTGTTTGTGCTGTTCGACACGGTGTTCTGATAGCCGGCCGATAGCGAGGTGTTGTCGCTGAACGAGTGGATGTAGCGAATCTCTGATATCAGCGACCGGCGTCGGCTGTCCACATTCATGATGTAGGCTTCCTCGCTGCCGTCGGAGAATATATAGTTGTTGTCGCGCCGGAAGTCGCTGGAACTCAAGGTCCCCACCAGCTGCGCCTCAAGCGAGTTTTGTTCGTTGAAGTCATGGCGCAGGAAGAGGTCGAGCGATGGCGTGAAATCGTTGCTCTTGTATTTGTTGTAGTTTTCATATTCGCCCAGTTGCGAATCAACGGTGCCGGCGATCGTGCGGCGCTCGGTGATGTATGGCTCGGCGGAGAACGTGGCCGAGAAAAGGGTCTTTGTGCTCGGACTATAGTCGTATTTGAGCGTGATGGCGTGCATGTGGTAGTAGAAGGGGTTCCTGTCGTGCTCTTCGAGATTCACGCGGAAGTCGTCGCCGATATAGCTCTCGGTGGTGGTGTCGTACACCTGCTGATAGTTGCGCCACGAGGGATTGTAGCGCAGGGTAAACTGCGACGGCCCCTGATGGTAGGAGGCACGGATATTTCCGTCCACGAAAGCAGTGTTGAGGGCGCTTCGGCCCCATGCGTACACCTGGCCGCCGTCGGTGCGCTTCTTCAGCGTGATGTTGAGGAAACCGGTGGCGCCTTTGTCGGCGTATCGCGCAGGAGTGAAGCGGCTATACTCGATCTTTTCTATATCTTTGGGCTGTAGGGCGTTGAGGTCGGATATTGTAGAGGGCACACCATTGATCAATATCACGGGAGTGCCGCCGTCCACCGTGATGGTGCGTTCTATGGGATTGGCCTGGAGGCCGGCAAGAGGCAGCTTCATGAATAGGCTCATGGATGTGGCTGATGCTTTTACATCTGCGGCTGCGGGATATACGATTGTGCGTCCCTTGGAATGTACCGTGGAGTTTGCGGTCACGGTCACTTCGTTGAGGGCAATTCCTTCGTCAAGGTATATAGCGCCCGTGTTAAGGTTCTTGGCGCCGGACTCTATGATGATGCTTGTGGACGAAAACCCAGTCATGGATACTTCCAGGGTGAGGGAAGATTTGTTGTCGGTTTCAAGCGTGAACGCACCGTCGGCATCGGCGGTGGTGCCACCTATCAGTTTGCCGTCGGACCGAAGCTGGCAGTTGGCTCCCGCCACGGCAGTGGAGTCGGTGCCCGATAATACGATGCCCTGGATTGTTCTTGCGCCGAGCGTGGGAATCGAGTAGATAAGTGTGATGAGTAACAGGAAGAAACGTGTCATAATCTGATGTTTGGATGTGTCAAAATTTGACTTTACATAGATAAGACGTATAAGTCGGGAAAATATAACATCCGGGTGCTATTTTTTTTAATATACTTCCGGACTATATTTTCAGGTCTTTCTTCAGCCGGTGGTCAGCCGACGACGCTCCAACGGCCAGCCGCAGCTCGCTGCCTGCCGGCAATGCGAAATTGTGAGTGTGCTCGCTCCATGTGCCCAGCTCGGATAGCGGTATTTCAAACTTGATTCGCCTGGTCTCGCCCTTGGCCACAGCCACTCGGTCGAAGGCCTTGAGCCGGTATGGGCCGTTGTCGTGGGCAAGAGCCACATAGAGCTGCGGAACTTCCTCGCCGTCGCGGTCGCCGCTGTTGGTGATATCGAATTGCACGACAAGCTGGCCGTCTTTGGCCGTTGCTTGTAGATCCGAGTAGTCGAAAGTGGTGTAGCTCAGCCCGTAGCCGAAGGGATAGAGCGGCTCATGACGCGCATACATATATGTGCGTCCGCGTGTGATGTCGTAGTCCATGATTTCGGGCAGGTGGAGGATGTCGCGCACCCAAGTCTGGGTGGTGCGTCCGGCAGGATTTACCTTGCCGAATATAACGTCGGCCACTCCGTTGCCCTGTTCCTGCGAGCAGTGGGTCACGTGCAGGATGGCCGGAAGGTGCTCGTCGCTCCAGTTGATCGTGTAGGGGAAGCTGCTCACGAGAGCGAGCACGGTGTTGGGGTTTGCGGCTGATATTTCCCTTACGAGATCCTCATCAGGAAGCATCAGCGAGCGACGGTCCACAGCCTCGCGGCCATCCGATGGTACTGGACAGAAGAACCAGTCGGGGCGGGTGCCGTATGGGTGGTTGCCCACACACACAATGGCCATATCGGCGCTGCGCGCGGCCTCAACGGCTTGTCCCATTCTGTTGTCTATGGCGTATGTTATCTCCACTCCGCTGCCGTCGAGGGCGGCACGGATGCCGTCGAGTATGGTCACTTCGTAGGGTGGGGTGCTTCCGTACCAGTCCTGCACGATTTGATCTGCATACGGGCCTATCACTGCAATCTTTTTCAGCGTGGCGGGATCTACGGGCAGCAGCTTGCTGCCGGATGCTGCCGGCTCGTTTTTAAGCAGAACCACCGATTTTGCCGTGGCTTCTCGGGCCAGAGCGGAGGCGTAGGGCGTCATGAACGGAGCCACTGCCGTTGTGTCGGTGCCGATATTCCTATATGGATTGGGCGAGTCTTCTCCGTCGAGCAGTCCCAGCTTGAGGGCTACCATGATATTTCCGCGTATGGCACGCTCGATGTCGTGCTCTGTGAGTATTCCCGCTGCGAGCGCTTCTTCCACATCTTCCTTGTAGCGGTCGAGGAATTGTCCTGTAGTGGCCTTCACGATTGCCGCCGCCCCCTCGCTGCGTGTGGGGAATGTCTTGTGGGCTTGTATTAGCAGTCCCAGCGCGCCGCCGTCGGTGCAGATTATGCCGTCGTTGCCCCATTCGCGTCGTGTTATGGAGTCGAGGCAGGAATGCATGGCCATAGGAGTGCCGTTCCAGCTGTTGTAGGATGCCATGAACGCGCGCGAGCCACCTTCGGTGATGCCTTTGTAGAAGGGATACGAGTAGTAATCCCGGAAAAGTTGACTGTCGAAGTTGGACGAAGTGCTGTCGCGTCCGAATTCATTGCTGTTTGCCAGAAAATGCTTCATCAGGGCTGCGGTTTTCCAATAGCGCGGGTCGTTGCCCTGCAAGCCTTTGATTTTTGCCACGGTCATTTCGGCTGTCAGGAACGGGTCTTCGCCGAAGCTTTCCTCGGTGCGCCCCCAGCGTGGGTCGCGTGCCAGGTCGGCGTTCGGGGCGCGTATCACCAAGGCTTTCCATCTGTTGCCGGGCCTCTGCGCATAGTAGCGGGTCTCTTCCGCCACCTGGGCGCCAATCCTCGTGATGAGGTCTCTGTCCCATGTCTCGCCCAGTCCATAGGCCTGCGGGAATATGGTAGATGGAATGGTATCGCCACGTTTGTTTCCGGGGCTGCTCAGGGAGAGGCCGTGCAGGCCTTCCACCTGATTGCATTGCGGTATGCCCAGACGTGGTACGCCCAGATCGGTCGAGAGCAGGGCTATTTTTTCTTCAAGCGTTAGGAGTGATATCACGTTGTCCACTCGCTCGTCGTCGCTCAGGCTGCGGTCATGAAATGGATATTCGGCAGCGGTTGCACATATATTATATATAAGGGAGAGGAAAGTAAGGATGGTTAGCAGTTTCTTCATCAAGTTTATTGTTTGGGGTATGTTGCATTGCAAATATCGTAAATAATATTGGATCGCGCAATATTTCGTATCTCAATATAGCTTAGAATCAGCCTTTTGAGGATAATTTATGTTTTTAAGCATATTTTTCCGTGAAAATATTTGGTAGAATGAGAAAGATGTTGTAATTTTGCACTCGCTTTTCAGAGGAAACGCGAAGTCAAGTAGGCTTTAAGGCTTAAAAGGCAGTCGAAACAAAAATAAGTGTTAAAAATTGCACAAAAATTTGGTAGATTGAAAAACTTGACTTAACTTTGCAGTCGGATTCGCGAAAAACGCGGGTCGGCGCTCCTCGGAGCGAAAGAGCACATTGAAACGATTACAATAGACAAAGAGTAGTACAGGAGCAAAGCTGCGGAAACGCAGCAGCGACTCCGTTCAATTCTGAAAACACAATAAATGGCGTTTAGGCCGAGGGGGTAACCCCGGCGGCCGTCTTTTCGGTGAACGTCGAAGGCATTGCGATAGCAATGATTTTGAAAAAGGTCTTTGCTTTCTTAAAGAAAAAGTAAGAAAACAAGATACAACAACGAAGAGTTTGATCCTGGCTCAGGATGAACGCTAGCTACAGGCTTAACACATGCAAGTCGAGGGGCAGCGGGGGTGGAGCTTCGGCTCCGCCTGCCGGCGACCGGCGCACGGGTGAGTAACACGTATGCAACCTGCCTGTCACAGGGGGATAAGCGGAAGAAATTCCGTCTAATACCGCATAATATCCCCGGGGGACATCCCCCGGGGATTAAAGGAGTGATCCGGTGACAGATGGGCATGCGGCGCATTAGCTAGTTGGCGGGGTAACGGCCCACCAAGGCGAC
>CAMWRI010000034.1 GCA_947176585.1 uncultured Porphyromonadaceae bacterium | reverse complement strand
ACTAAAATAATCGTCTCTACGCTCTGATATTACGCCTTTATATGGGATTTTACAGCTTAACCAAAAATCGCCGCCTCAGCCCCATATACAACCCGAAGACAAACAGTTGCGGAGGTTTGTCTTCGGGTGAGATTAAAATATTACTCTTCAATTCAGCCCCAGGGCGAGCGCTCGCTTGTTGTAGCGGCGTAGCACGTCGTCGTATTTCTTGCGCACTTCGCGCGAGTCGTAGGGGCGCTTCATATAGTCGAGCACGAGGGTATCGAGCTCATAGGCCTGCTGCGACAGCTTCATGTAGCGGCTGTTGCGCCTGAGAGAGTCGCGCACATCGGCACGACGTACCCCGCGCTGCACAAGCGAATCGGCCATGTCGCACACCTCGGCCAGCATTATCTCCAGCTCATCCACGGCCTCGAGATAGGCTCCGGACGTGAGAGTATCGGCCTCGTGCATGCGAGATATTATTTCCGAGGCACGATTGCTGTCGTAGCGTGGCGCGCAGCTTCCCAGAATAATGATTGCTGCAACTAATAGCAATTTCTTCATAATCCTATAAAAAATAGAGAGTGCCGAATTGCGATTGCAATGGCACTCTCCGTGTTCTTTACCTTTTATCAGTTGCCGCTGATTATGCGGCCGATTGTATAGCCTGCCTGATAGGCTTCGTCATGGCTTACGCTGGTTGTACCGCCGCAGGCCGAGATCACGAGCATACCGGTGATGGCGATGGTGAGGGCCACGGTCTTGTTTATCACGCTGAAGTTACGGAAAATCTTTTTCATGATGGTTTATTTAATTACATTTGTTGCCGGAAAGGGTTATACTGAAACTGGAAGGTGTCAAATCCCAACCGTTAGATCTTATACTTGATTCGATATTCAGCGATACAGACGTGGTTTGCGAAGGCTGTGCTATACACCATGTCGAAAAAGTACGAGTTTCTGTTATTCTACAGCTCGGGTTTGAATAAGTAACTGTGGCTGTCACTTCTAAATTAGCTGCATACTGGCTGTCGCTGCCAAGGGTGATATCTATGGAGCTGCCATTGAGCGAAGAACTGAACACCTGAACGGTATCACCGTTGGTGCCGCGGATGGAACAGCTCTGAGCCGAGACTGCTTGCGATGCGAAGCCCAGCGCGAAGATTACGAGCAGGGCCGAGATTATTTTTTTCATCTTATTTAGAGGTTGAAGTACCACACATTGTTTTTGCCACCCAGATCCACGCAGTAGTCATATCCGGCCATATTGGATTGTTGGGCGACGAATGTGCCGGCAGCGGTTGTCACATAGATTTTACCATCGGCGATTTCGTAAGTTGCGCTTTTTTTAACTACAGCGCCACCTGCTGTTTTCTTAAAGAGAGTTGTGTGATTGGCTGAAGCCGTTACGATGGCTGCCGGCAGAGAAGCGGTAGCTGTGCATGGAACCACAACTGTGGCACATACAAGTAGCATCAGAGTTTTTGCTAATTTTTTCATTTGCGAAATTTATGTGATAATTTTTCCGCAAAGTAACGGCTTTTGAAGCAATAGCTCATTATCAGAAGCGTATGGATAATTTACGGATAAGTATAATTATTTTACAGATCCGTTTTATCTTGAATCTCAGCGCTGTAGAGAGCAAAGAAATCGCGGCCCAGGGCAGCGGATATGCGCATGAGAAGCCCCGTGTTTATATGCTCCTGGGAAAATATATAATACACATTGGGACGCTCGCAGTGTATCTTGCGGGCAAGCCATGCAGGCGTGCGCTCCTGGCGCAGCATTTCTGCCTTTATTTCATTGCCTATGTGTATCATAATATACGAAAGAACCGGATTAATTGCACCCACCTTCAACCGAGGCACCGCCAAGCGCCCTGACAACAGGTAAGCACAAGTAATCCAGTCCATATACACACAGACTGAACTCCTCTTCTGCCTATCCCCGTTGTCATAAAAATTGGCGGTTTTCGATTGAGGGAATAAGAGCCGGAAGCTCAAAATTTCTTGCTATTTACGTTATATATCTTTTCTTACGGATCTTAAAATTTTTAATTAATAATCATGATAGGAGCACGAACTTATGTGCTCGCTGTGTGCAAAATTATCTATTTTTCCGCTATCCTAAGCCAATTAATCTCAAAATATTTCGAGGCAAATGATAATATGTTTGCACTTCTACCAAATTTAAAGACTGTTCGGTTTAAATTTGTTTGTTTAGTAAAATATTAGTAGCTTTGCGGTTACATTATGAACGATAATACTAAATATTGGATAGAAATGTCGGATTATGATTTCGACACTGCCAAGGCTATGCTTAAAACCAAACGTTATCTGTATGTTGCGTTCATGTGTCATCAAACTATTGAAAAGGCATTAAAAGCTTTTTGGAGTGCTAAAAGCGAAGAACCACCTCTGAAAATTCATACTTTGTCAAGATTAGCAGAGAGAACCGGTCTTTATAATAAAATGTCGGAAAATCAACTTGATTTTATAGATAATCTTGAACCAATGAATATTGAGGCACGTTATCCATCTTACAAAGAAAGATTGATTAAAAGTCTTGATGAAAATCGTTGCAAATATTTGATTGAAGAAACCAAAAAATTACAGGAATGGATAAAGAGCAAGCTATAGAATTGGCCCGGAAATACAAGGCTGCGCTGGCCGATAAGATTCAGGTAAAGGCTCTTTATCTCTACGGATCTTTCAGCAAAGGTACATATAATGCTGACAGTGATATTGATATCGCCGTGATTGTGGATGAACTTTCAGAAGATTATTTTGAGGATACTCCGATTCTTTGGAAGATAAAACGAAAAATTAGCAATCTCATAGAGCCTGTACTTCTTACTGAAGACTCCGGCAATCCGCTTTATAATGATGTGATTGCTACAGGAACCCTTATTTAATCTGCCCTTCTTTTCTTTATGGCCTGTCGCACTTTTTTAGCAATAAAAAAATGCGGCATAGCGTGCGTGTACGGAAAAAGTAGTATCTTTGCCAAAACACTACTTGCTCTATGGAAAAGAAATACAACAGAGTGCTACTGAAACTGAGCGGCGAATCGCTCATGGGCTCGCAACACTATGGTATCGACCCGGTGCGTCTGGGCGAGTATGCCGCCCAGATCAAGGAAGCCGTGGACGGCGGCACGCAGGTGGCCATCGTCATTGGCGGCGGCAATATTTTCCGAGGCGTGCAGGGAGCCGCCAAGGGTTTCGACCGCGTGAAGGGCGACCAGATGGGTATGCTGGCCACGGTGATCAATTCGCTCGCGCTGTGCTCGGCGCTGGAGAGCACGGGATGCGCGGCCCGCGTGTTCACGGCGCTCAACATGTATCCCATAGGCGACTACTACAGCAGCCGCAAGGCCGTCGAGGCTCTGGAGAAGGGCGAGGTGGCCATCCTGGCCGGCGGCACCGGCAATCCTTTCTTCACCACCGACACCGGCGCCGCGCTGCGTGCTGTGGAGACGGGGGCCGACGCCATGTTCAAGGGCACACGCGTGGACGGTATCTACACCGCCGACCCCGAAAAAGATCCCACGGCCACTAAATTCGACCGAATCAGCTACGACGAGGTGGTGGCTCGCGGCCTGCGGGTGATGGATCTCACGGCCACTGCGCTGTGCAAGGAAAACGGCATGCCCATCGTGGTGTTCGACATGGACACTCCCGGCAATCTGGCCCGTGTGCTGGCCGGCGAACCCATCGGCACCGTTGTGTATTGAATCAATCAAAACCATTTATATATGACCGACATCAAAACCTATCTCGACCCCGCGGCCGAAAAAATGGAACTGGCCGTGGACTATCTTGAAGAATCCCTCGCCCATATCCGCGCAGGTAAAGCGAATGCCAAGATTCTCGACGGCATCCGCGTGGAATATTACGGCAGTCTCGTGCCCCTGAGCAACGTGGCCAACGTTAGCGTGCCCGATGCCCGCACCATAGCCATCACCCCCTGGGAAAAAGCCATGTTCAAGGAGATTGAAAAAGCCATCATCAACTCCGAGCTGGGCATCACTCCCGAGAACAATGGCGAGGTGATACGCCTCTCCATTCCGCCGCTCACGGAAGAACGCCGCAAGACTCTCGTGAAGCAGAGCAAGGCCGAGGCCGAGCAGGCCAAGGTGAGCGTGCGCAACGCCCGCCGCGATGCCATCGAAGATCTCAAGAAAGCTATCAAGCAGGGTATGCCCGAGGATGTGGAGAAAGACGGCGAAGCAGCCGTGCAGAAGCTTCACGACAAATACCTCAAGCAGATCGATGAGCTCTTTACCGCAAAGGAAAAGGAAATCCTCACTGTGTAGCACCCGCTCCGCCGCAAGCATCAAAGCGCTCCCTGCCGGGGGCGCTTTTTTTTCAGTGGCGGAGCCTTTGTTGATAACTGTGTTGAAAACTGTAGAAAATTTATCAGCAAAAATCAAAAACTTTATTTGCACCGTAAGCCTGAAAATGCTATCTGCAAAAATATTCCGCAGCCCCAAATTATATCAAATAAAGTTTCTGAAGGCTTTTCAACCGGGTTTTCTACGCTTTTCTACAATTTTTCCGAGAGAATTTATTAACTTTGCACATTATTGACATACTGTTGATAAAGTATTTAAGTGGCTAATAATCACAATATAAAGCTGTTTATAACTTTTGATAACCCGGGTCCGGACTTCAATAACCCACATTTGCAAGTATTCCAGCAAGAAGTTATTGCGGTTTTCTACAGCAATTATTATTACTCTTAAAAAATTTAATTTTAAAATAATCTCTTTAAATATATATAATGACTGTTGAAAAAGGCTATGTCGACGCACCCCTTCCGGAGGGCATCGACCCGGTGGCCGAAATCAGCCGCCTGAAGATGGAGAAGAAAGCCGTGGTGCTCGCACATTATTATCAGAGCCCCGAAATCCAGGACATCGCCGACCACGTGGGCGACTCCCTGGCCATGGCCCAGTATGCCGCCACGCTCAGCGACGCCCGCATCGTGGTAGTGTGCGGCGTGCACTTCATGGCCGAGACGGCCAAGCTGCTCTGCCCCGATAAGAAAGTGCTGGTGCCGGATCTCAACGCCGGCTGCTCGCTGGCCGACAGTTGCCCGCCCGACCGCTTCGAGGCTTTCATCAAGGAGCACCCGGGCCACACGGTGGTGAGCTACGTCAACACATCCGTGGGCGTCAAGGCCCTCACGGATGTGGTGGTGACCAGTGGAAACGCCCATAAGATCATCGCCGCCCTGCCGCAGGACGAGAAAATCATATTCGGTCCCGACCGCAATCTGGGAGGCTACATCAACAGCCTCACCGGCCGCGACATGGTGCTTTGGCCCGGTGCATGCCACGTGCATCAGCGCTTCTCGGCCGAAGGTATAGGCCGCCTCAAGGAGGAGCATCCCGAGGCGCGCGTGCTTGTGCATCCGGAGTGTCCGCGCCCCCTCACCCTCATGGCCGATTGCGTGGGCTCAACGGCCGCCCTGCTCAATTATGCCCGCACGAGTGATGCCCACGAGTTCATTGTGGCCACGGAGAGCGGCATACTCCACGAGATGCGCCGCTCGTGCCCCGATAAGGTGTTTATACCCGCCCCGCCCGAGGGTCGCGACACCTGCGGCTGCAACGACTGCGCCTTCATGAAGCTCATCACTATCGAGAAACTCTACAACACCCTGCGCTACGAGCTGCCCGAGGTGACGGTGGACCCGGCCCTGGCCGAGCGCGCACGCCGCCCCATCGAGCGCATGCTCGCGATGTCGTAAATCACTGAATAATAATTCCACTTCTATATAATATGAACTACAATCCACGGGAAATAGAACCGCGCGTGCAGCAGCAGTGGCACGACAGCAATATATACCGCGTAGACACAGATCCGTCGAAGCCCAAATTCTATGTGCTCGACATGTTCCCCTATCCCTCCGGCGCAGGCCTGCACGTGGGGCATCCCCTGGGCTACATAGCCAGCGACATCTACTCGCGCTACAAGCGCCTGCAGGGATTCAACGTGCTTCATCCCATGGGCTACGATGCCTATGGCCTCCCCGCCGAGCAATACGCCATCCAGACGGGACAGCATCCCGAGGTGACTACAAACGCCAACATCGCACGCTATCGCTCGCAGCTCGAAAAGATAGGTTTCTGCTACGACTGGAGCCGCGAGCTGCGCACATGCGATCCGGAGTACTACAAGTGGACGCAGTGGGCATTCAAGCGCATGTTTGAGAGCTACTACGACACCGCCGCCGATGCCGCGCGACCCATATCGGAGCTCGTGAAGCATCTCGAGGCCCGCGGCACCGAAGGCTTGCACGCCGCCGGCACCAAGGAGCTGGAATTCACCGCCGCCGAGTGGCACGCCATGGACGAGAAAGCCAAGAGCGACGCCCTGATGAACTGGCGCATTGCCTATCTGGGCAATTCGATGGTGAACTGGTGCCCCGCACTGGGCACAGTGCTCGCCAACGACGAGGTGAGCGAAGGCCTGAGCTTGCGCGGCGGCCACCCCGTGGAGCAGAAGATGATGTATCAGTGGTGCCTGCGCGTGAGTGCATATGCCGGCCGCCTGCTCGAAGGCCTTGAGAAGCTCGACTGGACCGACTCTCTCAAGGAGACCCAGCGCAACTGGATTGGCCGCAGCGAGGGTGCCGAGATGCACTTTGCAGTGGACGGCAGCGACGTGGTGCTGGATATTTTCACCACCCGTGCCGATACCGTTTTCGGCGTCACGTTCATGGTGCTCGCACCCGAGAGTGCATATGTGGATGCCGTTACCACTTCGGACCGCCGCGAGGCCGTGAAGGCTTATGTGGAGGCCACCCGCCGCAAGACCGAGCGCGAGCGCATGATCGACAAGAAGGTGAGCGGCGAGTTCACCGGCGCATATGCAATCAATCCACTGAGCGGTGCCCGTGTACCCATCTACGTGAGTGACTACGTGCTCGCAGGCTACGGCACCGGTGCCATCATGGCCGTGCCCGCCCACGACAGCCGAGACTATGCCTTCGCCCGCCACTTCGACCTGCCCGTGATTCCCCTCATCGAGGGTGCCGACGTGTCGGAGCAGAGCTTCGATGCCAAGAGTGGCCGAATGATCAATAGCAAGGGTCCCGAGCTCGACCTCAACGGCATGGAGGTGAAGGATGCCATAGCAGCCGCCAAGCGATTCATCGAGGAGAAAGGCATCGGGCGCGTGAAAGTGAACTATCGCCTGCGCGACGCTATCTTCAGCCGTCAGCGCTACTGGGGCGAGCCCTTCCCCGTCTACTACCGCGACGGCATCCCCTGCCTGCTGCCCGATTCCGAGCTGCCCCTTCTCCTACCGGATATCAGCAGCTACAAGCCCACCCCCGACGGCGAACCACCTCTGGCACGTGCCGAGGGCTGGCACACTCCCCAGGGCTATCCTCTGGAACTCAACACTATGCCCGGATTCGCAGGTTCCTCAGCCTACTATTTGCGCTATATGGATCCCCGCAACAACGACGCTCTCGTGAGCCGCGAGGCAAATAATTACTGGCGCAACGTCGACCTCTATATCGGTGGCACCGAGCATGCCACCGGCCACCTCATCTACAGCCGTTTCTGGAACAAATTCCTCTACGATCTGGGTGAAGTGGTGGAGGATGAGCCTTTCCGCAAGCTCATCAACCAGGGCATGATTCAGGGCCGCAGCAATTTCGTGTATCGCATCAAGGACACCAACACTTTCGTTTCGGCCGACATGCGCGACGCCTACGACACCACTCCCATCCATGTCGATGTCAACATCGTGAGCAACGACGTACTCGACACCGACGCTTTCCGTGCATGGCGCCCCGACTATGCCGATGCCGAGTTTATCCTAAACGCGGATGGCAAATACATCTGTGGTTGGGCCGTGGAGAAAATGTCGAAGTCGATGTTCAACGTCGTGAACCCCGACGACATTGTGGAGCGCTACGGCGCCGACACCCTGCGCCTCTACGAGATGTTCCTGGGACCGCTCGAGCAGAGCAAGCCCTGGGACACCAACGGCATCGACGGCGTGAACCGCTTCCTCAAGAAATTCTGGGGTCTCTACTACCGTGGCGACGAGCTCCTCGTCGACGATTCCGAGCCCACTCCCGACAATCTGCGCAGCCTCCACAAGCTCATCAAGAAAGTGACCGCCGACATCGAGAACTTCTCGTTCAACACCTCCGTGGCCGCTTTCATGATATGCGTCAACGAGCTCAGCCAGCAGAAGTGTCGCTCGCGCGCCGTGCTCGAAGTGCTGCCCGTGCTTCTTGCACCCTTCGCGCCCCACATCGCCGAGGAACTGTGGCACGTGGCTTTGGGCCACCACACCAGCATCGTTGATGCCCGCTGGCCCGAAGCCTGCGAGGACTACCTGCGCGAGAGCAGCGTCAACTACGCAGTGAGCTTCAACGGCAAGGCCCGCTTCAACATCCAGATGCCCGCCGACGCCACACCGGCCGATGTAGAAGCCGCAGCGCTCGCCCACGAATCTGCCGCCCGCTGGATCGACGGCAAGACCGTCCGCAAGGTAATCGTAGTCCCCAAAAAGATTGTCAACATCGTAGTTGGCTGATAATCAACCGAAAAATTAAAAGAGGAAGCACTCAGTGCTTCCTCTTTTAATTTAATAGTCCGGTCATATATAATGGCAGGTATATTATATTATCTTTTATTTCTAAATCTTTAGTATGCAGTACATAGGATTTTCCCACATAACTTGAAAATTTTTTAGAGAATTTCTGAAGAGAGAAAAGACTGTAGCGTTGAGATGATTTCACCTCAATAGGATATATATTATGGCGGCTTGTAACTACACTCTTTCTTATGAGAAAATCTATTTCCATTCTTTCATCGGCATTTTCACGTGAGTAGGAACTGTAAAAATATAGCGGATGGCCGGCAGCACATAACATTTGGGCTACAAGATTTTCTATAATCATCCCCTTGTTGAATTCTAGTTTGCCATGTAGAATTTTCTCATATACCATGTCCTGCTCTAATTCTCCGCTGTCGAAGGCCATAGATATAAGCAAACCTGTATCAGCCATATATAGTTTTACTTTCGAATCAATTTTATTAAGAGCTAATCCTACGGATGGTTCCGTTGTTGAATAGCAGAAATTTACTACCCTGCTTTCATCGAGCCAAAACATCGTATCGGAATAATCTCTCATTTTCGATCCTTTTCTAATCATAGAGGGACGGAATTTTTTTTCATGTTGTTGAAGCAAACCGGGAATACTATTGAATACTCGTGTCACGACAGGGGCAGATTTTCCGGCGTATTTGCTTATATCGTTTCTATATAAAGCAATGATACTCCGTTTAATAGCGTCAACCTCTCTCATATTTTTGTGATCTACATAACTCAGCACTGCTTGTGGCATTCCGCCTACGAGCATATAGGTTCTCAATTGCTCCATCATCCGGCGGTGAAGAGCTTGTCCCATAGGTGTCAAATCGTTATATTTGCTTTTTACGTAATCATAAAGCATTTCTTGTCCTGTGGCCCACATAAATTCTTCAAAATCCATAGGATACATATTTATCCTGATTTCCTCACTTGGAATCACAATATCTTTGACATTATGATTTATACTTACCAAAGAGCCTGTTTCTAAATAATCGAATCGTCCGTCTTTCACGAGGTATTTGATGGCTGATCTCGCCTTAGGATACATTTGTATCTCATCAAATACAATAAGTGACTCTCTCGGATACAGTACTACACCGGTTATAAGGCTAAGATGCATAAAGAATGTATCAAGATCTGCAAGATAATTATCAAACAATTCTTTTATACTTTCTCTTGTGTTATTAAAATCTATGATTATAAATGATTTATATTCATTTCGTGCAAATTCCTCCACAATCCAGCTTTTACCGATACGGCGTGCGCCATCAACCAAAAGGGCAGTCCTGCCGTTCCAGGTATTTTTCCAATCCAATATTTTGTTGTAAATTTTGCGTTTCATAATTGATATGCCATTTTTCAATGGTAATTTATTAATTTAAATACACCTTTTCAAGCGTTAATAAATTATTCAAATACACTTTTTCAAGGCAAATATAATGATATTAAACGAAAAAATCAAAAAAAACTGCTTTCCGCTACCGAAAAGCAGTTTTTATGATTTATTATTTTGAACATCAGCTCTCCACGCCGTAGCCGCGGTGGCGCAGGGCATCGAGCATGCCGTAGCTCATGCCTTCGCGGTAGTAGGAGAGGATGTGGGCTGTCCAGTCGTTGTCGCTGGTGGATCCGGAGCGGGTGCGGTTGTAGTGCTGCACGGTAGCGTCGTAGTCCATGAGGCGGGCGGCCATGTCCGGGCAGCCGTAGCTATTGTTGAAAATCACCAGATCCTGCGGCTGCTTGGGGTGCATGTCGGGCACCTCGCGAGGCACGCCCACGGCCAGAGCACACACCAGATATACGCCCTGCGGGAGGCCCAGAAGCTCAGAAATGCGCGCAGGTGCCACCGTGCGGGCATAGCCTATGGGGCAGCATCCCAGGCCGCGCGATGTGGCCGCCACAACGGCACTCATCATGGCCAGCGAGGCATCCACAGTGCCCACGATAAGCCCGTCGGCTGTGTTTTCAAACCCCGGATTTTCTATGCCCTTGGCTTCTGCGGCCACGGCTATCTTGTGGAAGTCGCTCAGGAAGCAGAACACACGGGCCGATGTCTTCAGTTGTTTCTGTCCCACGAATTCGGCCAGTTGCTCCTTGAGAGCCTGGTCTGATATCTCGATCACGGAAAATTGCTGTCCGTTGTAGCTCGTGGGCGTATTGCGTATAGCGTCGCGGATGAATTGCAGGTCCTCTTCAGGGATGGCTTCGCGCTCGTATCGGCGGATGCTGCGGCGCTCCAGCAGCGCGCTGTGCGCACTGTCGCGTGGTGTGATGTAGTCTTTCGTTTCCATATACATGGAAAACACGTCGGAATAAGTAATTGTTCAATAGGTAATAGATGAAGTTTTTATCAATTATGCAAATCGCATAATTCAGGGCTCCACTTCCATAACGAGTTCCTGCTCCGGATACCACAGGTAGCCGCGCACGGTGGTGTAGCCCATGGACCGGAGCAGGCGCATGTAGCCGCCCACCTGGCGCCGATGCTCGTCGTGGGTCTCTGAAGTGAATTTGTAATCCACCACGTCCACGCTTCCGTCGGCATACACCACCAGTCGGTCGGGCCTGAAACTGCGGCCGCTGCGGGCTTCATATATCGTGCGTTCGGCCAGCACGCGGTTGCCCGGGGCAAACCATCGCGCAGCGTGGCGTGAGCCTGCGATGGCTTCGCGCAGAAGTTGCTTGTAGCCGGCGAGGGTGGCTGAATCCACCCTGAATCTCACGCCTGTTTCGGCTGCCGCCCGGTCGAGATCATCGGCCACTACGGTGGCGGCAAGTATATTGTGCAGCATATTGCCTCTCTCTGCTGCGGCCGCCATAGCTTTTTCCTCGGGGGTGACGGGCACGCTGTTCACGCGCTGCTGCTTCACTTCTTCCTCGCCTGTGCCCAGGTCGCCGCCATCGGCGGTTATATCCTGCACGGTGGTGATTTCGCGCGTGTCGTCGCGGAAATACACGCGATATGGAGGCACCGGGAAGGATCCCCCGCTTCCCTCGGCACAGCGTTTGTCTTCGGGTACGGTGGGCTCGCCCAGCGAGAATATTCCGTTTTCGTCCAGGCACTCCGCCAGCGCCAGTCCTTCGGGAGCGGCGTCGGAAGGGTGGCTCATACCCATAATCTCGGGCAGCACGCGTCCTATCCCCCGCTTGGGATCATAGTGCACGTGCAGCTCGCGGCGGGGGCGTGTGAATGCCACATAGGTCACATTCAGATGATCGGCCAGCTCGAGCGGCTTGTTTGCGGCATAGATGCCGGCGAAAGGCTCTCCTGCCTCTGCCCATATCCCCGAAAGCGGGAGCGACAGCACCGGAGGGCGGTCCTCTGCATCGCCCATTTCCACGGTGCGCATTTCCACCCACACATCGCCCCGCACCTCATCGATTGGCCACGAAGCGAAGGGGATGTGCACGCAGTCCCATTCCAGGCCCTTGGCCTTGTGCACGGTCATCACCGTCACGGCGTCGAGCGTGGCGGCAGCTCCCACGGTCTGCCGTGGGCCGTTGTCGGCCCACCAGTCGAGAAACGCATGCAGCGAAGGGTTGTAGCGTGTGCAATAGTCCAGCACAACATCCTGGAAAGCTGCGATATAGGCGAATTCATGGCGCCGTTGTTCTTCCGACACGTTGCGGCTGATTATCACTTCCACGAGAGCCGGAAGATTGGCCGCCGCGGCTCCGCGCACTGCTGCGGCTTCCTTGGCCAGGGCCTCGCTGCCGTCGGTGCCCACCGCTTTATTGAGGGCCCCGGCGGGATCTGAAGGATCCCGGCCCATCAGATACTCGAATCTCGAGAGCATCATCAGTATGTCGCCATACGAAGCGAATGCGCTGCTCTCGTCGTCGCGTGGGGCTGAGTCGTAGGAGCGGTCAACGAATTTGAGCACGCTCACTATGGTGCGCACGGCGCTGCTGGTGTCGAGACGCAGACCTTCGTTGCTCAGCAGCGGAATATCCGGATTGTGACCCATGAGATAGTTCACCACCTCCTCGGCCTCGCTGCGGCGTCGCACCAGCACGGCGATGCGGCTCCAGTCGTAGCCGCGGGCGTGCTGGGCCTCTATCTCGGCGGCCATCGCCTGCAGGGAGGCTTCCTTGTAGTGGGATGTCTTGGGATTTTCCTCGTCGCAGGGCAGCGCCGTGTAGGGTACGATGCGCACATGCGCGCCCAGGCCGTCGTATTTGTCGGCCAGCGCCTGGCGCACGTTTTCGTAGCCCGGCACTGCATATAGTCCGGCCAGGCGCGAGAATAGCGCGTTGTTGAAGCGCACCAGGCCGTGGGCGCTCCGGTGGTTGGTATTGTCGGCCGGAGCCGAGCCGCGCAGCATGTGGCGCCCGGGAAATTGTTCGGCCACGCGGTGATGCAGCAGGCTGCTGTCGGAGTTGCGGAAGCGGTATATCGACTGCTTCTCATCGCCGATTATCAGGCTGTCGGCCACGTCCACGCTGTTTGCCACGAGCGGCCGCAGGTTTTCCCATTGCATCACGCTTGTGTCCTGAAACTCGTCTATCAGGAAATGGTGCAGCTCCATGCCCGTGCGTTCGTATATGAAGGGCACCTCGGCGCCGTTGATTATGCGGCGCACCAGGTCGTTGGTGTCGCTCATCAGCACCAGATTGTTGTCGCGGCGGAAGTCGGCCACGTATTTCCATGCCATGCCCAGGAATTCTAGGGCGGGAGTGGCCGTGAGCACTGCATCGAGCAGCGGAGTCTGCACGGCTGCGCGGCGCATTGCGCCGCAGGCTGCCTGCACGGCGGCTCCCACGGCGGGATCAGGATAGATCGTGGTGCGTCCGCTCCTGGGCAGCTTGCCCTTCACGAATATCTTCGTTTCATCGCCTTCGAGGGCAGCAGCGAAGGTCTTGGCTTCGCGCGAGCCCAGTCCCAGTTTGTCCTTGTCGGGCACGGTGCCCGTGGATGCTGTCTCTATCAGCTTGAGCAGAGAGCTGTTGCATATCGCGCGCCCCGAGGCTTCGGCATCGAGGGCTTCGAGCGCTCCCTGCGCGGCTGCTGCCATCTGCCCGGCCATTTCCTTGCGGCGTGCGCGCACGGCCCCGCGATATCGCTGCAGGCGTGCCGGGTCGGTCAGATAATCGAGAGTGGCGGCGGCATGAGGCTTGAAATTCTCGTCGCACATTTTGTGGACGTAGCTCACCACGCTGCGCATCACGCCGCTCGAGCGGTCGAAAAAGTTGAATGCCTGGCCGTCGGCCACCTTCTCGCGTATGAATCCCGAGATCCATCGCTTCAGCTGCTTCTCGCGCGGAGCCACGCCGAAGTTGAGATCGTCCAGAAGCATACCCACACCCGCAGCCACGGCATAGCGGTCGTTCAGTTCCACTTCGTAGTCGCCCTGATGGTCGAGTTCGCGTGCGAAGGTGCGCAGCACGCCCTGGAAGAACGAGTCGATGGTGCTCACGTTGAAGTGGCGATACTCCGTGAGCATGTCGTGAAGTGCCGCCGCCGCCTCGGCCTGAAGCTGATCTGCCGTGCATCCCAGCAGGCGCGTGAGAGCCGTGGTGTAGGCCGCGCCGGCAGGGTCGGTGGCGAGAGCATGAAGCTCGCGCACGATGCGCTCCTTCATCTCCTCGGTGGCCTTGTTGGTGAATGTGATGGCCAGGATGCCGCGGTGGCGCGAGCCGTGGCGGTGCTTTCCCCCCGCGCCGTTGAGCATATAGCTGCCGTCTTCGCGGCGCACGCCCAGAAGGGCCTTGATATACTCAAAAGCCAGCGTGTAGGTCTTGCCGGAACCGGCGGATGCCTTGTAGATGGTGAGCATATCGAAGATTTACGGATTATAAGTCTTATAAGTTTTATATAAGATTTATCCCTTCACCCTGAAGCCCAGCGAGGCGAGCAGGCGGCGCACATCTTCACGGCGGTCGCCCTGCAGCAGCACCTCGCAGTCGCGGCTGGAGCCGCCCGTGGCCAGGCGTTTCTTCAGGGTTGCGGCTGTATCGGCGGCCTGTTCCGGAGTGTCGAATCCGGCTATTATTGTGGCCGTCTTGCCGCCGCGGCCCTTGCGTTCCATGCTCATGGTGAGCACGGGCAGAGTTGCCTTCTTCGGCTCGTCATTGGCTATCTCGGAGCCTTCGGGCAGGTCGGGGTTGGCCGAGAGAAAAGCCGCGAGGGCCTCCATGCGGTTGTCGCTCATAAATTGTCGATTGGTTCTTCTTCAAATTCGCTTATATCGGTGTCCTGCGCGCGGCACAGCTGCACGGCCAGGGCCATGAGGGCGCGCTGCTCCACTGGCAGCGTGCGCGTGAAGGAATCCACGGCAGCCGAGTCGGTGGCGAGGGCCTTGCGTATGCAACGGGCGGCCATGGCCATATCGGCCTCGTTGCCGCTCTGATGCTCGCCCACGGAAGCGTATACCAGTGCCAGGCGGCACAGTTGGGCGCCGCTCAGTGTCGCGGTGTCGGCGGCGGCATGTTCGGCGCCGCGGCGCGCGGCCTTCACGTCGCCGGATTCCAGACTCATGCGCGCGGCCTCGATGCTGTCGGCGGCGGGAGTGGGGCCGCACGACGTGGCCAGCACCACTGCTGTGGTTATGGTGAGTAGCAGGCGCATCACAGCGAATTGAGGTGATCCACGAAAGCCATCATCTTCACGGCTGCCTCGGCTGCCTCGCAGCCCTTGTTGCCCAGACGGCCGCCGGCGCGGTCGAGGGCCTGCTGCTCGTTCTCCACGGTGAGCACACCGAAGATCACGGGCGTATCGCGGTCCGTGTTGAGGTCCGTGATGCCTTGCGTGACGCTTTGGCACACATAGTCGAAGTGGGGAGTGTCGCCGCGTATCACGCAGCCGAACACTATCACGGCGTCAAACATGCTTGCCTCTATCAGATTGGAAGCCGCGAAGGAGAGCTCCACGGCGCCGGGCACATCGAAGAGTTCTATATCGTCGTCGGCGAATCCCGCGCCATGCAGCGTGGCCACCGCGCCGTCGCGCAAGGCCGCCGTGATGTGGCGGTTCCACTCGGCGGTCACTATCGCCACGCGCTTGTTTTCTACCTTGGGGAGAGCACCCGAGGGTGCCGATTGCTGGAGAGCTGTTGCCATTATTCGTGTATTTTTTGCCAGTCGGTTGTGAGTTGTGCTATGGCCAGGTCGGCCGTGGCCACGGCGCTGCGCAGCACGTTGTCGCACAGCAGTTGTGCGCCGGCCTGGAGCATTTCGGGATTAGCTCCGGCGGCGTATAGCGCAGTGGTGGTGCCGGCGGCCACTCCGGCGTTCCACATCAGCGAGCCGCAGGGCGAGAGAGGCACTTCCACCGACGCCGTATGGCCCTTGCTGTGCCATTCCACGCAGTGGCGCGTAGCGTCCACGTTCACCAGGGCGTTGCAGTAGAATCCCACATGGTTGCGGAAGGCTGCCGCGGCATCGCGGGTGCCGAAGATGAGCTGCAGGTCCACCGAGCGCGTCACCACCACCTGTGCCAGTTCGAGATTCTCGAGAATCGCAGGCATCACGCGCGTTATACGCGGTTCCTGCTGGGGCAGATAGCCGGGCAGATACACCATCAGCGCCTTGCGCTCGGCTGCATGCTGGAGCAGAGGGAGCATGCGGCGGCGCATACGGCGGTCGATGGCATAGTAGCCACCGAAGAGCACGATGTCGGCCTCCTCGATGCGCGGCCACACGATGTCGAAGCTGTCGTCGGCATACTGCTCATAGCGCGTGGCCTTCACATGCCCGTCCACTCCGGGCATATATATGGTCACGGGCGTGCGGCCTTCCGTGAAGCGGTCCACATTGGTGGTGTCCACTCCGGAGCGGGCCAGAAATTCCACCACGGTGTCGCCCACGGCGTCGGCCGCGGCCTCCGCTGCCATCACCACCGGCATACCTTCGCGGGCCAGCAGGGCGGCGGCATTGGCCAGGCGGCCGCCGGGCATCGAGCCCAGGGGAGAGCCGTCGGTGCCGAACACTATGTCGAGCGCGCACTCGCCTATACAGATTATCTTCTTTTTCTTATTGCTTTCGTTCATAATCGTTTAGAACCTATCTTTCCTTACCTTCTTCGCCTCTCGCCGCCGTGCCCAGATAGCCGCCGTGGTGGCGCAGGGCATATTGCTCGCGCGAGAAGCCTATTTCTTTCATCACGTTCACCACCAGCACATCGCCTATCACCGTCATCACCGTGGTGCTCGTGGTGGGAGTGAGCCCAAGGGGGCACACCTCGGGAGCGCCGCCCGTGAGCAGCGTGGCGTCGGCGCGCCGCGCCAGCGGGCTGTCCGGCTGTCCGGTGATCACTATCACAGGCAGTCCCGGATGCAGCCTTTCGGCCAGAGTGATCAGCTCCAGTATCTCGCGCGTCTTGCCCGAGTTGCTCACCAGCAGCAGCACATCGCGCGGGCATATCACGCCCAGGTCGCCGTGCTGCGCCTCGCTGGGATGCAGAAACACCGCCGGAGTGCCGGTGCTGCTGAAGGTGGTGGCTATGTTCATGGCTATCTGCCCGGCCTTGCCCATCCCGGAGGTCACGAGCTTGCCGCCGCTGCGGTGCACGCGCTCCACGATCAGCTCCACGGCCCGGGCATAGTCGTCGGTCACGGGAATCGAGGCCACGGCCTCGCTCTCGGCCCGCAGGATAGCCTGCATGTTGTGTTTGATTTCTTGGTGGGTCATCACGCTTCGTAGTCTGTGGGATCTTTGATTCCGGCCTCTGCCAGAGCCTCCTTTCTCTCGCGGCACGTGCCGCACAGGCCGCAATGGCGCTCGCCGCCCTTGTAGCAGCTGTAGGTGTGGGCGTAGTCTATGCCCAGGGCTGCCCCGCGTGCGGCTATCTGCCCTTTGGTCAGAGACGTGTAGGGGGCGTCGATTTCTATGTGGTCGTAGGTGCCCTCGCTTATGGCGCGGCTCATGGCCTCCACGAATCCCGCGCGGCAGTCAGGATAAATGGCATGGTCGCCGGCATGGTTGGCCATCATCACCTTTTTCAGGCCCCGGCTCTCGGCCAGGCCCGCGGCAGCTGCCAGCATGATTCCGTTGCGGAAGGGCACCACGGTGCTGCGCATGTTTTCGTCGTCGTAGTCGCCCTCGGGGATGGCGTCGGCTCCGCTCAGCAGAGAGCTGTTGAAGAGCTTCCCGATGAAGTCCATCTTCACCTCCACCAGTTCTATGCCCAGGACGCGGCAGTTGTAGCGCGCGCACTCGATCTCGCGGGCGTTGTGGTTCGAGCCGTAGTCGAAGGTCACGGCCAGCGCGATACGGCCGGCATATTCGTGGAGCATGGTGGTGGAATCCATGCCGCCGCTCAGCACCATTACAGCGTCTTTAGTCATAATTTGCACAAGTTCGTAGATTGGTTGAAAGCAGCCAGCAGGCGTGCCTGCTTCAGCGCCTCGTGGTCGCCGTCGGCATAGCTGGCGAAGGGGTAGATACTGATGCCTCCGCGCGGAGTGAACACACCCAGCACCTCAAGATAGCGCGGCTGCATCAGACGCACCAGATCTTTCATGATGATGTTCACGCAGTCTTCGTGGAAATCGCCGTGGTTGCGGAAGCTGAACAGATACAGCTTCAGGCTCTTGCTCTCCACCATCAGCTTGTCGGGGATATAGTTGATCACGATGCGGGCAAAGTCCGGCTGGCCCGTCTTGGGACACAGCGACGTGAACTCCGGACAGTTGAACGTCACGAGATAATCACCCTCGGGATGCTTGTTCACGAACGTCTCAAGCACCTCCGGAGCATAGTCCGCAGGATATTTCGTGCCCTGATTGCCCAGCAGGGTGCACCCTGCCAGTTCCTCGTTGTTTCTGCTCATATCTTTATTTTTCAGCAAAAATACACAATTTTTCTTACCCGTGCAAGTGCCCCCGCCTTACGCCGCTTTCATAATTATTCCTCCAATAATTCCGATTCCTCCAATAATTCCAATTCCTCCAATTAAAAAAAAATCGTAACTTTGCAGTATCATGAAGCCACAACCCGGCAAGATACTGCTCTTTCCCGTGCCCATGGGCGACGCCGCCCCGGCCGCAGTGCTCCCCGCGCGCAATATAGAATTGCTGCGCGGCGTGCGCCACTTTGTCGTGGAGAATCTGCGTTCGGCCCGCCGCTTCCTGCGCGCCGCCGCCGGCCGCGACTTCGATATCGACGCCTGCACCTTCACCGAGCTGAGCGAGCACACCCCCGCATCAGCCGTAGATGCCATGCTCGCTCCCGCCCTGCAGGGCCACGACATTGGCGTGATCAGCGAGGCCGGATGCCCCGCCGTGGCCGATCCCGGTGCCGACATCGTGGCTTGCGCCCAGCGCGCAGGCCTGCAGGTGGTGCCCCTCGTGGGCCCGTCGAGCATCATCATGAGCCTGATGGCCAGCGGCCTCAACGGACAGTGCTTTGCCTTCGAGGGCTATCTGCCCATCGAAGCCCCGGCACGAAACGAGGCTATCCGCGCCATGGAGCGCGATGCCGCACGCACCGGCCGCACCCACATCTTCATCGAGACACCCTACCGCAACCTGCGCCTCCTGCAGCAGCTCGCATCCATGCTGGGCCCCGCCACCCTCCTGTGCGTGGCCACCGACATTGGCGGATCATCCGAGTGCATCCGCACACGCACCGCAGCCGGGTGGAGCCGCACCGACTGCACCTACATGGACCGCAAGCCCTCAATCTTTCTCATAGGCCGCCGATGAAACGATCCCGACGCACATCACGCATCCCCGATTCCCACCCCGGGCTCTTCGACGGCCTCGACGGCGCCGAAAGCGACTTCGGCGTGCGCGACATCGTGGCCGAGACCGTCGAGAAATTGCGCGCACGGGAGGCCGCAGCGGCTGCCGCGGCCGCCGACGATATCCCCGCCATGGATCCCATGGCCGTGAAGCGCGCCGAGAGGCTGATGTTCGTGAGCTTCGGAAGCGGCAGCAGCGGCAACTGCGCCTACGTGGGCACCCGCAACGCCGGTGTGCTCCTCGATGCCGGAGTCGACGCCACGGTAGTGCTCCAGCGCCTGCGCGACAACGGCATAGACTATGCACGCGCCGTGCGCGGCATAATCCTCACCCACGACCATGCCGACCACGTACGCTTCGCCTACCCCCTCCTGCGCCGCTACCCCGAGAAACGCCTCTGGGCAACACCCAAGACACTCTCCGGCATCCTCCGCCGCCACAACATCTCCCGCCGCATCAAAGACTACCACCAGCCCATCTACAAAGAATTTGAATTCCAGGTGGCGGGCCTTGCCATCACCCCCTTCGAAACCAGCCACGACGGCACCGACAACGTAGGATTCTCCATCCGCCTCGGAGCCGAAACCTTCGTCGTGGCCACCGACATGGGCTATGCCACCGAGCGCGCCATGCACTACATGAGCGCAGCCACTGCCCTCATGCTCGAAAGCAACTACGACGCCCGGATGCTCGCCACAGGCCGCTATCCACAGTATCTGCAGGCACGTATCCGCGGCGAGCGGGGCCACATGGACAACACCGACACCGCCCGCGTGCTCCGGGAGCTCTGGACCCCGGCCCTGCACCACGTGCTCCTCTGCCACCTCAGCCACGACAACAACACCCCCGAGCTCGCCACCGCCGCCAGCCGCGAAGCACTCACCGCAGCCGGCGCCACCGTGGTCGAAGACCAGCAGGCATCCTTCGCCCGCAGCCCCTCCCAGGTCCACCT
>CAMWRI010000033.1 GCA_947176585.1 uncultured Porphyromonadaceae bacterium | reverse complement strand
GGTGACCATTCACATTGACGGTTATCGTCACAGTGATAAGGGGCTGATTATTCATAACCCGGGGTACAAGGAGGGCGGAATTTACAGAGTCGGGAGTGATAAGGCCGATATTATCCGCATTCAAAGCTGTTTCAGAGAAATCAGCGGTGGTAAAGCCACTGTAGTACAACCGTGCGGTAGCAAACTCTTCTTCCGAGATTCCGTCGCCACGCACAAGCACAGTCGACACCTTAGCCATCAGGTGCTTGAACGTCAGGTTGACTACGTCTTTGTAGTGCGTACTGTCGCATTCAGCTCTCATGAAATCAATGTGGTGGTATCCACGGGACTGATCTTTTAACGAATAGGATTTTACATCGTTCATGTCCACGTAGGGATACCATGCCTTGACGATGTCTTTGGGGCGGGGCCAGCTGAGAGGCGTGAGCTCGTCCATGACCGTGCCGTCTGCATTGAGCACATAATTACCGATTCGGTCAAACCGTCCGATCACACCGATACGCACGGCTATACTGTCGCCGTCGACCCAGCTGCATGGCTCGACTGCGCGCGATGACATGCCGTCGACGGTAGCGGTGAGCTTGAGAGGATGCTCGCCGGGTGGCAACTCGCCGCCGGCCGAGGGCTCAAGTTCATCCTGAGAACAGGACGAAGCACCGACACAGAGCGACAGCGCCATGACGGCGCGCGATATATATTTAACGAATGTGTTCATAGCTGACAATTATCAATTGTTTTGTCGGGGGGAGTCTCTTAGTCCTCCACCCACTCTTCAAATGCGCCGTCGATAGTGGACGTGAGCTTGACGTCGCGCTCCACTTTCCATGGCTCGATTGACATCTCGCCTACAATCAGACCGACCTTGGAAACTCGGATAGTGTACTTATAATTACAGCCCGGCTTAAGCTCGCCGTCGCCGAAAGTGAGAGTGCAGGTATAGGTCTGGAGCTGCTGCTCGTTATTGAGTTCGTTAAGATAGAGGCGAAGTATCACCTTGTCGTTGCCCGGCTTCTGAGGGAACATGATGATCGGATCGAGAAACTCATCGTGTTTAATATGTTTGTAGAAGGGAGTGGTGCCATCTTTGAATGTCTCGATCTTGATACTGTCGTTGACAGCAGGATCATTGATAGCACACACACCGGTGTAGGTGTTGAAAGTTCCATCGAAACCAAGACCTACAATTTCGTAGGCGGTTATATTCTCAACTAACACTTCTTGCTTTGCATCGCCAACGGCAGTATTGAGAAACTTGAACGTCAGCTGTGACATCTGATGGGTGAAGGTGAAATTGACATTCGGGTTCTTGGCGGTGAAGCCGTTCTCGCTGTCCCAGAGGAAGTCGATATAGCGTTGCTCTTTCACCATCTGGTTGGCCGGACGAGTGTCGGCCTTGATAACGCCATTGTTGTCGATGCCCCCGGTCTCTGCGGTCTTGGCAAAAGGATAGTAGGCGTAGAGGGTCATGGGCTTGTAGAAGTACAATGAATCTCCAGTAAATTTACCGTCGCCATTCTGCGTGGTGTACTTTACATTAAAGTAAGGGCCAATAACTTGGTTTTCGCCTTCCCGGCCAACAATGGAGTGGATTCCGATTGAGTCGCCGGGAGCCCATGACGCATCGATGGCACGCGAGGGGTTGCTATCGGTGATGGTAGCGGTGATTTTGGCAGCCTGATAAGAGGACTGAGGATTATCATCGTTGTTGTCGCAGGCGGCCAGTGCGAGCGAGGCAGCTGCGATGAGGAATATCTTTTTCATATTATGATTGTTGCTCGGTATCTGGATTAATATTTAAATTCCGTTTACTCGGATTGTCCGTCGGAGGAGAGACGGGTTTCCGTCCAGTCGGTAATAGTGTAGTGCTCTACATTGAGCGCGGTTTTCTTCACGACTATCGTATAGATATAGTGGTTGCCCGACTCGAGACGGTTGTTGGTGAACTTGAGCTCGCAACTGTATTCCTGTTCCTCGCTGTCGGTGATTTTCATAGTGACTTTGTCGACAGCCTGCGGGAAGAGGATGAAAGGCGGTAGCCCGACATTGTGCACGACGGCGGGCTCAAATTCAACAGGCGTGGCCTGTGTGTTTTTAGCCGCGCACTCGCCGGTGACGGGGTTGAATGTGCCTTCGAGAACAAGTCCGTCGATGCGGCAAGAAGTGATCTTGCTTACGTCGGTGCCGCCGTTGCCGTCCTTGAAAATCAGCGTGAGCTTGCTCATCTGATGCTTGAACGTGAAGTTGACGTCGGGGGCGGCGCCTGACACGTTGTCCACGCTGGCATATAGAAAGTCAAAATCGGGCTGTTCGTCGGCGGTCTGGCGGTCGATGCCGGTGGAAGTTTCGACAATGGCCGGAGCGGAGCCTTCAGCGCCGGAATATGGATAGTAGGCAGATATGTTCAGCCGATCTTGCTTGTTTCTGAAATACATGGGCACTCCTGAGAACACGCCGTCGGCAGCCTCGGTGGTGTACTTCCTGTTGATATACAGGTTGCCCATGGTAATGCCTATCGCGTCGCCCTCATCCCATTTTTCTTCGCGGGCACGGGACACGGCGCTTTGACCGATTGTTGCAGTTATCCGGGCCTCTACCGGCACGTCAGCATAGTTGTCGACGTCGTCGTTGGAGCAGGCAGCCAGAGCGAATGTCGCTGCTGCGAGAAGAATATATTTTTTCATGTGTTATGGAGTTTGTCTGATTGGTTTTATGAGTTTGAATTTCCGGCGGCTGTCAATCCACCGTGATGTCGCCCCTGATGTCGTTCCAGGGGGTGATTTCGCAAGATTCGATATTGAGTCCGGTCCGTTCGATGGTGGCTCGGTAAAGATAACTTTTGCCCGACTCCCAAGTGCGGCCGTTGAGCGGCATGGAGAGGGTGCGCACGGAGGAATCGTCGTTTACGGTGAAATGGAAAATTATCTTCGCTTCGGAATCTTCGCGGAACGCCTGGGGGAACATTATGACAGCGTCGCTGTCGGCAAATATGGATGCGCCGGCGGCTTTGTTCATCACCTTGAAAGGCTCGGAAAACACGATCTCGGGCTTGCCGGCGGTGTGTCCGGTGATTGAGAACTCGATGTCGTCGGTCTGCGTGTTGGACAGCCTTTGCGCAGGTGTGATCTCGATGTCGGCTTTGGTGCAGACACCCGAAAATTCCAGTTTGCGAATCAGAATATAGTCGTCGGCGGTCATGAGATTGTCGGAAAAAGCCGGGGCGATATTGACCAGACTCATGAGGTGGCCGAACTTGAGTGTTACGGCGGCTGCGGCGCCTTCGGTGTACATTCTTCTGTGTGTGGCGGCGAGCAGGTCGTGGTTGCGGGAGAGGTCGATATTAGTGCCGTCGGTGGTGGGAATGGAGTAGGCAAACGACAGCCTGGACGCGGAATATTGAAGACCGTCGGCGTTGAGGAGCGCGTGGGAGGGATGTATGGCCACGAAAGAATGCTCATACTCGGGTATCCAGTATTGCTTGCCGTCGTAGAACCATGCGGCACCGTCGTATTCAACCTCGACGTTGTGGAAGACTTTGACGTGGTTGCCGGCTGAATGTTTCATGTCGGCGAAGATGGCGAATTTGGATCCGACGTAGTTGACGCTCGATGTGGTCGCACGCGACACCTCGGCGGGAGCGAACTTCATCTCCTGTTTTTTCTCGGCCGGGGATATGTCGGGGGCATCGGCCGAGCAAGCCTGCAACGCACCTGCGGCGGCTGCCAGCAGGCTGAGGAATAGCAGCTTTGCGGATATATTATGCATTGTGTTTTCTTCGGTTGTGGTTAAAAAAAAGATTGCGCTACCGCACAAAAATATCGGACGGGGTACACCTATCCGATTACAAAATTACAAAAATTCTTTCGCTCCTGCAAGCAGTGGAGCCTATTTTAACCATTGAACAGTCATACGTTAACAATTCTTAGGCATATGCAGGCGTGCTATTCGCCTGTGTCGGTGCCGACGGCTACGAGAACGGCGGCGAGTCCGTCTCGGAAAGGCTTTGCCTGACGGAATCGCGGAGGGACTGCGAGGCGGCCGGCGGTGTCGATATAGCCCCATGCTGAAGTCTTGCCATTTCGGACGGCAGCAAGGCCTTCGGAAAAGTCGCATGCATCGAAAAACCGGGGCTTGACAATGACGCGTCCCTCCCGGTCTTTATATCCGAATTTCTGATTCTCGACAAAGCGCACGAGGCCGTCGTGGAATTCGTAGTGCGGATCGAAGCCGGATTCAAATTCGGGGGCGGGGGCCGGTGGAGCTTCGCCTATGATGTTGCCGGCTCGGTCGATGCATAGCCGGGCGCCGTCGAGCCTGACTGTGGCGATTCCGTCGCGGAACTCTTCCGCGGCCCCGAAGGCCGGGGCTATGGCGTAGGCGCCGGTGCGGTCGATATAGCCTGCTGCCCAGCCGGTCTTTACGGCGGCCAGTCCTTCGCTGAAATCCGATGCGCCGTCGAAAGCGGGGCAGATTGCAAATTGCCCTTGGGGCGTGATGTAGCCCCATTTCCATTCTTTGTTGCTTGCCATACGAATATAATGCGCGCGGGTGCGGAAAAGTTCTATGGCAGGCGGCGATAGTTGGAAATCAGGCTGCGGAGCACGCTGTCGTTCCACGGGAGGTTGAATGCGCGGATGGCCTTGATGACGGGTGCGATGTGGTAGTAGACGCTTCTGCCGCGGGCTTCCCAGGTGAGGCGGTATTTTCTTCGCACGCGCTGAAGCTGACGGGTGGAGATAAGGAGCAGGCGTGCCGTGTCGGCATTGCTGATGGGTGGCATCTTGCGCAGGGCTTCTTGCTCGTCGCGCTCCTCCCGGCGGGCGGTTTTCTCCTTCGAGAGCAGATCGAGCGCCTTCGTCAGCAGTTCACGGAGCCCGTCGATTTTCCGTAGCAAGGTTTCGAGAGTGATTTGTTGTTTCATGTGGTATGTGTTTTTGATGGAAAAACGACCGACACGGTGTTTTTGATTAGACACTCCCCGGACATTGTCGGACAAATGGCGGGCGATTGCTGCTGCCTCAGTGTGGTGCTTACATTATTCGCGTGAAATGAAAACAGGCTCAAGAATTTCAAGATCAAGAGCTTCTTCTATTTTTGAGATGGTTTCAATGGATAGATTCTCCGTACCCTTCAATACACGGGAAACGTATTGCTGGGAACACCCCATTCGTTCCGCCACTAATTTTTGGGTAAGCCCGAGCTCATCCATTCTGTCAAGCATCATCATCGCAATGCGTTGAGAATACCTTAGCCATGATTTATTGGCATTGCGCCATTCAGCGTTTTTGCGCCATTTTGATGATGTGCCGCCGGCATGCTGATTAAGTTTGGATAAAATTTCTTCTCTCGTTTTCATAATTTGTCCCATCATTAGCTTATCTCTGTGAGATATTCATTAAAAGACTCCAGATCGGCAATGTCATTGTCAAGCAGGAATCTTCTTACTTTCTCCATTCGAGCCAACTCTATCAAGGTGTGCTCTCTCTCCTGCATTGTTCGGGTTAGTTTAATTGCACCGCCCGTGATAATATATATGCCCGGTTCTAACTTAATAGCGTAAATGCGCAGCCATGAAGCGTGTCGATTAGTGTTTCGGATACGAGCTTTCTCTTTCCCAAGAAGCATCTCTGAGGTTCTACCGTTTTCCAGCGGCCGGAATATCTCATCCAGATTGGCGTCTGGTGAAATGTCCATGATAAGGCACTGCAGTCGTTCGCTATCTTCTATAGTATCATAAATGGCTTGATTTACATCGGTTATTTTGAAGTATGAAGCCAGATCTCCAATATTTTGCTTGAAGAAAGAACGCAACCACACTACATCATTCCATTGATCGAGAATGGAGTCAAGCACATTGTCAAGGCAGTTGTCGTATCGAACTGCCCAAAGATTTCCGTTTTCAGTAATGAGATCAAATTCCATATTCAGGTTTCCTTTAAATTTCAAACAAGGGTGGGTGCGATAACCCGATAAGGCTCGATGCAAATATAGTTATTATTTTTCACGTGCACAACTTAAAGATTGTATTTATTCGTTGAGCCAATTAAAAAAGCTCGCGGGGGCGAGCTTTTCGTGGAGATGGAGGGATTCTTGCTTTGCAAGCGCTACGCGGTAACGAACCCTCTGCCGGGTTCTCATCCCCCGCATCTCCACAAAAAAAAAGCTCGCGGGGCGAGCTTTTCGTGGAGATGGAGGGATTCGAACCCTCGTCCAAACGTGGAACTAATGTGCTTTCTACGTGCGTATTTCCAAGTTGGTTTTCGTACTCAGGCAGGCATGGAACCGCCAACCTGAATCTTATCTCCTGAAAATTCGGAAGCCGCGCGGAGCTCTTGGCTTCCTATTCCCGATATTTCTGCACCGCCGGATCGGTTAGCCTCGGAAAATGGGCAACCGGGCGATGTCTCGTCTCTGCAACTGTTGCGGAGATAAAGCTAATCTACTGTACTTCAATTAGGCAGCGAGAGCGTAGTTGTTTTCGCCATTTGAAATTGCTGATGTCTCTGTTTAAAGAGCGTAGCCATCATTGCTCTGCACGCTTACACACCACCTCTACACGCTGTCAAAACCGGTCATCCCCGTTGTTGTGCCACGCGGTGTGGCGGCGTTGTGTTTTGTATAGGATGCAAAGATAGCAATTTCTACTCTGAATATGATGAGAGTTAACCATAATTAACAATTAAAGAGGCGGCCGGGTGTCATTTTGCTGTTAAAGAAACTTAAACAGATGCTATATTGAGGATATTTTCATAATTTAGCAGGGAATTATAACACTGCACAACCATGGACAAACATATAGCCCTGAATAAAAACGAGGTAGTGCGCTACTTGCAAAAGCCTGCGCGCGAATTTACTAAAGATGATATAATCCGCTTCGTGTGCGAGAACGGCATCGAAATGGTCAAGTTTATGTATCCTGCCGGCGACGGACGCCTAAAGACGCTGAACTTCGTGATCAACGATCTCGACTATCTCGAGACCATTCTGTCGCTGGGCGAGCGCGTGGACGGATCGTCGCTCTTTCCTTTCATAGGAGCCGGCAGCTCCGATTTATATGTGCTGCCGCGCTTCCGCACAGCCTTTGTGGATCCGTTTGCCGAAATACCGACGCTCACGATGCTGTGCTCATATTTCGACAAGGACGGAATGCCGCTGTCGAGTTCGCCCGAGTGCACGCTCCACAAGGCCTGCGAGGCTTTCGAGCAGGTGACGGGGATGCGTTTCGAGGCTATGGGCGAACTGGAGTACTACGTGATCTCCCCGGCCACGGATCTATATCCGGCCACCGACCAGAAAGGCTATCACGAGAGCGGTCCCTTTGCCAAGTACAATGATTTCCGCACCCTGTGCATGAGCTATATAGCACGTACCGGCGGCCGCATCAAATACGGCCACAGCGAGGTGGGCAACTTCACTCTCAACGGCCTCAACTACGAGCAGAACGAGATAGAGTTCCTGCCTGTGGACGCCGAGGAAGCCGCCGACCAGCTGGTGCTGGCCAAGTGGGTGATCCGCAACCTTGCAGCCGCCAGCAATTACGACGTGACTTTCGCTCCAAAGATCACCACGGGTAAGGCCGGCTCGGGACTGCACATACACATGCGCATCACCAAGGACGGCCACAATATGGTGCTGGACGGCGACCGACGCCTGAGCGACGATGCCCGCCGCGCTATAGCCGGCATCATGAAGCTGGCTCCGGCGCTCACAGCCTTCGGCAACACCAATCCCACGAGCTATTTCCGCCTGGTGCCCCATCAGGAGGCTCCCACCAATGTGTGCTGGGGCGACCGCAACCGTTCGGTGCTCGTGCGCGTGCCTCTGGGCTGGACGGCGGATGCCGATATGTGTGCCACGGCTAATCCCGGATCGAGTGCGGGCGACGTGGACGCCTCGCAGAAGCAGACATTCGAGATACGAAGCGCCGACGGCTCGGCCAACGTTTACGAGCTGCTGGCAGCCCTGGCTGTGGCCGCACGCTATGGATTCGAGCTCGAGAATGCCCTTGAGGTGGCCGAGCGCACCTATGTGGATGTGAATATCCACAGTGCCGAGAATGCCGACAAACTGGCTGCACTTGACAGTCTGCCTGTCAATTGCAAGCAGTCGGCAGATTGTCTGCAACAAGTGCGCGAGGTGTTCGAAGCCCACGATGTGTTCTCGCCCGGGAAACTCGACGACATCATGGTGCGCCTGCGCGCGTTCGACCCCGAGCAGTCGAAGGATGCGCTGCGCGATCCTCAGCTGATGCAGGCGCTCGTGACCCGCTACTTCCATTGCGGTTGATAGACGGGTGGTGCCGGATCTGAAAATACGACAAGGAGTCGAGGCCGATGTGCAGTCGGCCTTGACTGTTTATGAACGGGCAAAATCGTTTATGCGCTCGTACGGCAATCTCACACAGTGGGCGGGTGCGTATCCGGCTCGGGCGGATGTGGAGGCGGATGTGGCCGCCGGGAATCTGTATGTGGCGGAAGACGCCGATGGCCGTGTGGTGATGGTTTTCGCGTTCATACCCGGAGAGGACCCCACATATAATAGAATAGAAGGTGCATGGTTCAATGATGAGGTGTACGGCACTATTCACAGAATCGCGACCGACGGCAGCGTGGCGCAATGCTTCGACCGGGCGGTGAGTTTCTGCCTCTCGCGCACAGATAATATACGCATCGACACCCACCGCGACAATATCCCGATGCTCAATGCCTTGCGACGCACTGGCTTCACCCGCTGCGGCGTGATAATATGCGCCGACGGTACGCCGCGCGAGGCATTTCAAATGGTGAAACAGCGTGGAACAGTGAAGTAGATTTCGTTTTTTGGAGAAAAAAGCGTAAATTTGCAGCGCAATTCATAAAGAGTTGCCATGCAATGAATCTGAAAACCACAATTCATATCCCGGGCCCCGCCGTGAGAAACTGGGGCTTCCTCGAGAACTGGAAGAGCACCGCTTCTGAGTGAGTTTATGCGAGATAAACTTATCAGATAAATCATCATATCATTCCCGATTATTTTTATGAACAATCTCAGATTGCTCGCGGGGCTTGCGTGCGCGGCCCTGCTGAGCGGTGCGTTGCGTGCAAACGCGTCGTCCGTGATCACGCTTGAAGAAATATTCGCATCTGCCGAATCCGGGAGCGCGCAACTGCGGCCCTCTTTGGCAGCCATGGATGAGGCTGAGCGCGAGATAAGCGCAGCTAAAGCCGCGCGCCTGCCCGATATAAACGCGTCGTTGACAGTGAGCTACATCGGCGACGGCTTCACCACAAAAAGAAATTTCGCCGATTATCAGAAAGCGCCCATTCCGCATCTGGGCACAGGGCTATCGCTGGGTATAAATCAGCCGGTATACGCCGGTGGTGCAATCGCCGGCGCGATAGACATGGCGCAGCTCAAATCCACCGCCGCACGCTTCGCTTCGGATCTCGCGCGCGACAACCTGCGCATACAGCTGGCAGGCTACTATCTCGACATATATAAATATGACAATCTGCGCGGGGTGGTGGAGAGGAATATCGAATCCGCCCGCAAGGTGCTGGCCGAGATGCAGGCCCGTTATGAGCAGGGCACGGCGCTGCGCAATGATATCACACGATACGAGTTGCTCGTGTCGAATCTCGAGCTCAGGCTCGTGAAAATCAATAATATGCTGGAGGTGCTGAACACGAGTCTCGTGACCGTGGCCGGACTGCCCGAGGGCACAGTGGTGCATCCTGATACCACAATATTGTCGCAGGCTCTGCCAATGCAGGGCGAGAACTGGTGGCGGGAGGAGGCGTATCGCGAGTCGCCGGCGCTGAGTCTCGCACGCAACGGCGTGCGCATCAGCAGCAAGGCCGAGGACCTGGTGAGGGCCGACCGCATGCCCAAGGTGGGCCTTCAGGCAGGATGGACCATGGACGGCCCCATCCTCGTGGAGATTCCGCCCATCAACCGCAACCTGAGCTACTGGTATGTGGGAGTGGGCGTGAGCTATAATATCTCGTCGCTCTACAAGACCAATAAATCACTGGCACGAAGCCGAGCAGCCACCCGCAAGGCTAGGGAAGAACTCGAGGCAGCTACAGAGAACGTGGACCTGGCAGTGCATTCGCGCCATGTGCACTATCTGGAGGCTTACGAGGAACTGAAAACACAGGAAAAGAGCGTGGAACTGGCCGAACGAAACTACCGGAATATTGCCACGCGATATTCCGAAGGCATGGCGCTGGTGACGGATATGCTTGATGCCGCCGATGCGCGGCTCAACGCACAGCAGCAACTCGTGAACGCCCGCATCGATATCATTTATTATTACTATCAACTCTTATTCACGACCGGAAAAATATGAAACACCGTACAAAAAAGATACTCTCCTATATCGTCTCTATCCTCGTAGTGGCCGCGGCTGCAGTGTGGGTGGGCAGTAAATTTATACATCTCGGGCATGTGGAATTCACCGACAACGCCCGTGTGCACCGGCAGATAGTGCCCGTGAACAGCCGCGTGCAGGGTTATATCCGCGAGATACGCTTCGATGAGTTTCAGCCTGTGCGCAAGGGCGACACGCTGGTGGTGATTGACGATGCGGATATGCGCCTTAACGTGGCGCAGGCACGCGCCGACGTGGCCAATGCCACAGCGGGCAGGACAGTGGCCGATCGCTCCGTGGAATCGGCATCGGCCAATGTGGCGGTGAGCGATGCCTCAATAGAGGAGGCGAGAGTGGTAATGCAACTGGCAGCCACAGATCTGGCCCGATATGAGACATTGCTCGGGCAGGAGGCGGTGACGCGTCAGCAGTATGACCGCGCGAAGGCCGACTATGATGCAGCCAAGGCACGCTATGAAATGCTCTCGCGGCAGCGGCGGGCCACGTCGTCGGTGGTGGATGTTACGCGTCAGCGTATATCGCAGTCCGACGCGGCGATAGAGCTCGCGCAGGCGAGGCTCGAGACGGCTCTGCTCAATCTCAGCTACACGGTGATTCTCGCTCCATGCGACGGCTATACCTCTCGCAAGGAAATACAGGTGGGGCAGCTTGTTCAGCCCGGCCAGACGCTGCTCGACATCGTGGACTCGGGCGATGTGTGGGTGACTGCCAATTATAAGGAGACGCAGCTGCGGCACATCGAGCCCGGAAGCGAGGCTGAAATCCGGGTGGATGCTATTCCCGGGGTGGTATTCTCGGCCCGTGTGGCATCTATGTCCACGGCCACGGGAGCGTCGCTGTCGCTTATTCCGCAGGACAATTCGGCAGGTAATTTCGTGAAGGTGCGCCAGCGTGTGCCTGTGCGTATCGAATTTACTTCGGATAACTCCCCCGAAGAGATGGAACGCCTCCGCGCGGGAATGAATGTGGAATGCTGCGTAAAGTACTGAAATGTCGCATCCGCATTTAGTGCAGGGGCCTTTCGATATCCCTGAAGTAGCGGCTTGCGTTCCGCGGCGGCTCAAGCCATGGCTGTTTATCTTCCTGGTGCTGATAATTCAGTTTTCAGGAGGTGTGTATCTGGCTGCGGCATCCGATATGGTGGGCACGCAGGCGCTCATGACGGAGGACATACTCATGGCAGGGTATGCTTCGCTCATAGGAATGTCAATCAACTTCGCCGTGATGTTCCGCATCAAATTCCGCTTCTCCACGCGCACGCAGCTGCTCGTTTCGGGCGGTGTGCTGCTGGTGGCCAATATAGTGTGTGCGAGCACGGCCAGCGTGCCGGTGCTCGTGCTCACTTGCCTTGTGGCGGGGTGGTTCAGGATGCAGGCCACACTTGCGTGCAACTCCACGATACAGCTTTGGCTCACACCGGTACGAGACATGGCGATATTCTTCTGCTACGTATATCTGGTAGTCGACAGTGTGATACAGCTGAGCGGCATAGCCACCATCTACACGGCGTTTCACTGGCAGTGGGAGTATATGCACTGGATCATGACCGGCCTTCTCGCGCTGCTCATCCTGCTGGTGGCGGTGCTTCTCAAGCCGGTGCGCGGGCCAATGTTCATTCCTTTGCTGGGCATCGACTGGATCGGGGCAGTGCTATGGGCCGGCTTCATGATGTGCTTCACATTTGTGTGCGTGTACGGAAACTACTTCGACTGGTGGCAGGCCCGGGAGATTCAATGCGCCACGTTGCTGGGGCTTGCTTTTGCAGCCGTGAATCTGTGGCGAGCTTCATTCCTGCATCACCCCTACATATCGTTCGCGGCTATGAAGAACCGCAATGTGGTACGGGCCACGCTCGTGTATCTGGTGTTTTTCACGCTGCTGGCCACGGAACATGTGTTTGAACACACGTATGCGGCCAATGTGCTCGGGTTTGACGAAACGAATCTCATCGACCTCAACTGGTATGTGATGTGCGGAATCCTCACGGGATGCGCGTTCACATATTTTACCTTCGCTTTGCGCAAATGGACGTACAAGTCTATGACGGCCATAGGTTTTGCACTGGCGGCGGCCTATCTGGCCTATTTCTATTTCCTGATCGACTATGGGGTGGAGAAGGAGATGCTGTTTGTGCCGCTTTTTTGCCGCGGCATGGCCTCGGTGATTATCTCGATTGTATTTCTTACGTCTATCGTGCAGAGCGGTCTGCCGTTCACGGTGTTTCCTCAGGCCCTTACCATCAATGGCTTCACTGGAGCGGTTATGGGTGCCACGCTTGGCCCGGCGGTCGTGGGCGAGTGGCTTGGGCATGTGATAGCCAGAAATACCGCGCTGCTGGGCGCGAACATCACAGCATTCAATCCGGATGCCGCCTACGCCCCGTTTGGCAGCTTATACGGCATGGTGAGCATTCAGGCCCTCGTGGTGTCCATGAAAGAGATATACGGCTGGCTGCTCATTGTGGCTCTCGTGTCGCTGCTTGTGATTCTCGTGGGCTACGGACCGGTGCGTCCGTGGGCTATTTTCCCCAAGTGGAGTTCGATGCGCCGAGGTATCAGAAAGTTAGTTCCGGGTGCTCGGTCCTGAACTTCTTCGGCAGCTTGGCCACCACCTGACGGTAGCTGTGCAGAATCAATTCTTTTACCATATTGGAATCAATATTGTCGCGCAGCGGCATCTGGTTCCAATATTTTTTGTTCCAGTGATAAGCCGGGTCTATGAAGTCGTAGCGGTCGCGTAGCTCGAGCGCGTAGTCGGGATCGCATTTCAGCGTCAGGTATGGATCGCCCTCGAGATTCGTGCATGCGAAAATCTTGTCGCACACGCGGAACAGCAGCACGCCGTCGCCGAAGGCCATATCCTCGGTGGTCATAGGCAGCGACAGGCAAAAGTCTCTTACGGATTCAGTGTTCATGATACGCTGATATTGATATTAATAATGGCCCTTAAGGGAGATGATGATGACAATGACACGTTCATCTTCAACCTTGTACACCATGCGGTTTCCCTTGTCAATTCTGCGACTCCAAAATCCCGACAGATTTCCTTTCAGTTGCTCGACTTGCCCTGTGCCGGTAAATGGGTGCAGCCGCAGTTCTTCGATTAGGTCTCGAAGTTTGACAAGCGTTTTCTTGCGGCCTGAACGTCGCCATTCAAGCAGATGTTTTTCGGCTTCGGAGGTGAGGACAATATTATATGTCATGCTCCCAATATATCACGGATTTCTTCAATACTTACTTGCCTTGTCTTGCCGGCCTCCATCTGGGCAATACCGCGATTGACTATTTCAATATTTCTTTGGTCGGCAAACCAGGGGTCGCCTGAGGGAGACGGATTTTCGGTCACTTCTATAGCAACGGAATCAGCTTTTGCAATCAAAAGCGTCTCGATGTATTTTTTTAGGCTTTTGCCCTGAGCGACAGCCATAATTGACAGCTTCTGAAGGGTTTCTACAGGAAGGTCAATGTTTTTTCTTTTCAGGTTTATAGCTTGCGGCATGATGTATATTTTTTTGCAAAGATATAAAATGTATATAATATATACAAATTGCGGGCGAGTCGTTTATCCGATAATCCATTTATTGCCCGGGATGAGGCGGAGCAGGGCGCATATGGCGATGCACGCGGCGAAGGTGCTTGCGGCGATGGCGAAGATTGCGGGCGCGCATGAAAGGGCAGGGGATATCAGGCTGTACATCCAGCCCAGCACGAATATGTGCATAAGGTAGATGCCGTAGCTTGCGCGCGACACCCATGCCACGGGGCGATAGAGCCACGGGGCCGTGCAGTTGATCTTGCGCATGATCAGGAAGCAACCGGCGGTGGTCATGGCCACGTTGAAGGTGCAGAAGTTCCACGACTGTTCGCCGTAGGCATAGTCGCTCGACACGCCGCTGTGCTGATAAAAAAGTCCGGCTGTCACTGCATAACCCACGGCAATGAGGGGCAGTCCCACGGCGAGGCAGCGGGCTGTGCTCCAGTGCACGTGCTCGCGAATGTAGTGGGCGAGCACCACGTAGCCTATGAAGCCTGAGTAGTAGTATAGGGCGTGGAAGTCGTTCCAGAGTGCTTTTCCCCACACGTCGCCCAGAGCGGGCTGAAGGTAGCCCCAGAACGTGGACACGAACCACAGGACGAGGAATGCCTGCTCGCCGCGTTTCGACACCTGCGCAAGCCACGGCGAAATCACGGGCATTGTGAGATATACGCCTATGAGCATGTAGATGAACCACAAGTGGCCGCTGTCGTCGTTGAAGGTGTATAGCAGGCGTGCCAGGCGCGATCCGATGGAGCCGTCGGCTGTGCCTGCGAGCACGGGCACCACCGCGTAGAGCACCGACCATATGGAAAACGGCACGAACACCCTGACGAAGCGCCTCTTGAAAAATGCCGAAGTGCCCATAGTGAGCGGCACAAGAAGATATGACGAGGCCATCACGAAGAGGGGCACGGCCTCGCGCAAGGCACCGTCGATTACGGAGACCCACAGGCGGTCGCCGGGATTGCGGAACACGATGCCGCCGTCGCCCAGATAATAGAACTCGCAGGAGTGAACGAGAATCACCATGAAGCATGCGATCACCCTGAGGTAGTCGAGGAATATGATGCGTGCGGGAGAGCTCATTTTGTACTGTTTTTTTGAGAGTAGCGAATGGTGCGGCTCCATGCGGCAGGGATAGTTGCGAGCATGGCCAGTATGATAGCGGTGTGTTTCATTCCTTGCATTTTCCCACCGGCGGCTCGGTGAGGTCTATTCTTATGATTGTGGTGCGGTCGAGGCTGCGGGCCACGGCCTCGTCGAAGCGGTGCATATGATGCGGCAGGAAGCGCTCACACAGCAGGCGGAGCGCCTCCGTTTTCTCGGCAGGCGATTGCACCACCGTGGCGCGCCCCGTGGCGATGGCCGAGCAGTAGTGCATGGTGAAGTTGTGCTTTTCTTCCTCGTAGCATGGCGTGCAGCGGCTCACGGCCGAGACGCTCACCAGGGGTTGCGCAGCAATGCAGTCGATTTTCTCGCCTTCGTCGGCACAATGGAAATACAGGGTGGTGTCGTCGCCCACGACTATCGACACAGGCACGCCGTAGGGCGAGCCGTCGGGGCGCACGAGGCTAAGAGTGGCGAAAGGCGCATGCCTGAACACGGAAAGCGCCCATGCCGCATCGCGTTGTCTTGCTGCTTTTCTCATCGGTCTCATGTGCCAAAGTTATAAAAAAATCACGATACCCGAAAACTATTTCGCCCTGCCGCTTGTTTTATCTTCAAAACTCAAAAACATTCTACACATTATGAAAGATCTCAAAGGAACCAAGACAGAAGAATGCCTGAAAGTGGCTTTCGCCGGTGAATCGCAGGCAGCAATCAAATACTCCTATTACGCCAAGCAGGCAAAGAAGGACGGCTATGAGCAGATTGGCGCCATCTTCACGGAGACGTCGGCCAACGAGCGCGCCCATGCCAAGATCTGGTTCAAGTATCTCCACGGCGGCGATGTGCCCGGCACACCCGACAATCTGCTGGATGCCGCAGCCGGCGAGGAATACGAATATGAAGATATGTATCGCGACTTCGCCAAGGTGGCTCGCGAGGAAGGCTTCGAGGAAATCGCACGCAAGTTTGAACTCGTGGGCGAGATCGAGCGCACCCACATGGAGCGCTACCGCACCCTGCTCAAGAACATCGACGAGGGTATCGTCTTCACCCGCGACGGCGACCGCATGTGGATGTGCCGCGAGTGTGGTCATATCCACGTGGGCAAATCCGCGCCCAAGGTGTGCCCCGTGTGCAGCCATCCCGAAGCTTATTTTGAACTTCGCCCCGAAAATTATTGAGAATAATTTAGAACCCGTGGGTAAGGCCGCGCCTCGTGTAGGTGCGGCCTTATTTCTTAGATTTCTCGGCAGTCGTATAAAGGGCCGGTACTATTCCGGCTTCACCTCGTCCAGCTCCACGAGGTGGTGGATTATGGCGAATATCACCAGGCCGGCCGATGAATGGATGCCCAGCTTGGCGCTGATGTTGCGGCGGTGGGTGGCCACGGTGTGAACCGAGATGCACAGCTCGTCGGCAATCTCCTTATTGGCTTTGCCATGGGCTATGCCGCGCACGATGTCCTTCTCGCGCTCGCTCAGGGAGTTGAAAGCATCGTCGCTGCCGGAGCTCTCGGAGTCGGGAAGCGGAAGTGAATTTTGCGACTGGCGCAGCGAGTTTTCGAGGCGCTCCACGGCGGGCACAAAGAGGCGGTTTTCCACGTCGAAGTGGGCCATAAGGTCGCGCTCGCAGGTGATTATATCAAAGAGCGCCGTGCTGAGCCGCGCGTTTTCGCGCTGCTTGTAGTGGTAGATGAAGATGTTTTTGAGCTCGTTCAGCTTCTCGGCCATGGGGCCGTGGTTGGCAGTGAACCTGCCTATGCTGAACGCCTCGTCGACGTGTCCTGCCAGCAGCCCGTCCACGTAGCTGAAGATCACGTCGTTCTCGTGGGCCATGTGGTGCTTCACCTCCTCAACGTAGTTGTCGAAGAAGCGGATGAGCAGCAGCGACACCTCATTGGTGCTGGAATAATTTATGGCCTCGATGAGCAAGTGGCGTATGCGGGGTAGCGTCACGTCCAGAAACGACGTGTGGGCCCGCTGCAGATAACTCATGAGCGGAGCCAATTGCACGTTCTCGGCATCCACGCGGTAGCCGCTCAGCAGATTGCACACGCTCAGAAACGTGCCCGTGTCCACTCCGTTTTCGTCGCACACGCGGCCCACCGGCTGGTCGCCGAAACCGAAAGCGATATCGAAGCGGCTGATGGCCTGAAGCAGCAGCGCGTTGTCGCGGATGAGCTCGCGCATGGTGTTGGTGGGCATATACCCCTGACTCTTATCTATCATAATGCTGCAAAATTACTAATAATTGATTAATCACCCAATACCCTGAACATGGTATTGTCGCGCGGCGGCCGGGCCAAGTAGCAGGTATAGATTAATCGAAATATAGTATTCGGGGCGGGGTAGGGATATCGCGCGGAGGCGCAGAGAGAATTATAAAGAGAGCTTTATCCCCGCGAGGCAAGGCGGGAATCTTTAGAGGAAGGATTCCAACGTTTATACCGTCCTAATCTGTATCCTCATCATAAGTTTTATATCTATACGTTTCCCAAACTTAAAAAATATTCGTTTTTGGGACACGATGCATAGTTGCGAAAAGTTCCAGAGTTAGGAATATTTAATATCCTAAAAAATGGGGTGCTATGCGGAGATTGTAGGATACAGAAGGGCATAAGCAACAAAAGGAACAGATAAATTTTGTTTTACTCACGTGGCATAGCTAAGAAAACCGCAGGGAGTGTGCTTGTACACCGTTCCCTGCGGTAATTTGCGGATTGCGCTCAGTGGCGCGTCTTTATCATTTTACGTTTAAGATTTTGGAATAATCTCTGCTGTTCGGTGGAGATGAGTCAGCTCCACTTCCCGTACTTGCGTTCGGTCCCATTTAGTCTCGATGAAAGCGTGGCCGCCAATCTCAACATTTACCTCGTCTTTTATATTTGACGCAGGGTCAATGTAAAGGGCTTTTGCGCTACCACCGAAGTTGAAACAGCCCGGGGCGATCTGATTGATGCTATCTTGATCGATATTGAAACCCCAGAGATTCCGGAGCTCAAAACCATCATCAGGAAGCTCAACAGTGGGCTTTAAAATGTGTGATAACCAGCTATCGGTAAAACGAATTGTTTTGAAATATTTATCAATCTCGTTTCGGATGAGTTGCTTTTCTTCCGGATTCATTTCTGTAGCACTTTCTTGGATGAGCCGTCGGAATAACAGATGATAACGAAACCCTTATAATGCTCGTCAACCTGATTTCCCTGCATGTTATATCTTGCAATCTCGTCGCGCACAGATGAAGAATTGATAACAGTTATGCCACTGCTGTCTTCGCGGCTACTGATTTCTCTTATATCCCAAAATTTTTTCCAGCCATCCGCATTTTGATATGCGGAGACACAACCATCTGGAACGTAGATGATGAGATTACTAAGCTGTATATTGTCAACGGAAGGGCATAAATCCGGGTCTGGTATTTCGCTCTCGCATACTATACACTGCAATTTTTTAAAGTTATAAAATTCCTTATAATTAATTTCAGTCGAACTTATATCCGCAGTAAATACAATTTCTTCTATCGTACTTAAGTCCTTAAATTGATACATAGAAGAATTTTTCATAAGAGTTAGTTTGGTAACTTTATTTATGCCTAAACCAGATTCAGGGATTATCCTACCTACTGCTAAGTTTCGAATATTAGGACAATTTACGAAAACGCTATGATAATTCATATCTGGTCCTGCCTTATATGATAAGCGGGTATTAGAGATGTCAATAAACACAGTATTTAGACCATCACAACCGTCAAATGCTTCAGCAGTGATTGATTCTACGTTACCGGGAATTATGATTGAAGAAAGCGATCTGCAATTTTTAAAGGTATTAATCTCAATCTTTGTGACATTTTCAGGAATCGTAATTTCTTTTAGATTAGCGCAGCCAGAAAAAGCTCTCTCTCCTATTTCTTTTACAGATGTTGGGATGATAATATTTTGTAGATTCTCACAATCTTGAAAGGCAGCCCGTCCAATCGATACCATATTTTCGGGAACCGAAAATTGTGTGAGGCCAGTACAGCCACTAAAAGTACCATTAGATATATGATTTATTAAATTCGGGAGCTCAACAGTCTGGAGATTAATGCACCCGCGAAAGATGTAAGCTCCTATGTACCATACATTGTCCGGTATTCTAAAATGTATTAATGATTCACAACCGTCAAAAGCATAATTGTCTATAGATTTTATGCATTCCGGAATATTTAAGTTAGTTAGTTCCTTGCATTTTTGGAATGCACCTGATCCGATTTTTGTTACAGTTAGTTCTCTTCCCTTGTACATAACCTTTGAAGGTATAGTGAAATCACCTCTATATTTGATGTCGCCGTGAGTAATTTCACATGTGAGGTCGGTGGCAGATATGAGGTTGTAATACACGCCGTTGTCCTCGAAGTCGTAGGCTGATGCCGGGAGGATTGCAAACAGCATTGCAATCAGCAATCCGAGTTTTTGGATTGTCGTTTTCATTGTTTTGTGTTTTTTGGGTGGATAGAATTAGTCTGCGAACTCAATCGACTCGATAGCTGATATTCGCACACTGATTGTGTTTTCCTTGATTTCCAGGGTGTCGCCGGAGGTAAAATCGGGATTAGGATCGGAAACACCGACATTCTCGTACTTCTCGCGGCTTTTTCCGGTGGCTCTGATTACCATACCGAGTTCTTCCAAGCCTGGCGTTTCGCCAAGATACGTGCCTTCTTCAGTGCTTCCATCTTTTAAGGTGATTGTGCAGGGCTTGTTTTTCTTGCCCTTTGTTAATTGAAAGTATTCATCTAAGTGCATAATTCACACCGATGTTTCTTGACCCACGAAGAAACAGTAAGTTCAACAAAAAAAGCGCGAGGGTCTGTATCTGTTGCCCGTTCTACGGATCGAGGCTCTGGCATGTGCCCATCTGAGTAGAACGAGCAACGCGGAGCCTCACGCTGTATGATATATGTGAGGAACAGAGCGCGCATCACTGCACACTCCACCCTGTGGATATCATACCCGATAGCTGCCTATCGTTGCCCCATTCCCGACTCAGATTGTGAAACTGCCAGATTTCGATCCGTCAAGAACAGGCGCTGATAAACGCCTTTTTAATATGTCTTTGCCCGGGCAAGGAGCCGAGGCTAAAATGCACCCGCCGCTAAATCCCATATCCGGGCTCCGCAGACGATATGCGTTGCAAAAGTATTATTTTATTTTTATTTCGGCAAATTTTGTGGAAAAATTATTGCGGGACGGGATGCGTACGCTTTGAAAAGCGTCCGTACTGCATTTATATTCAATATATAATAAATCGACCTTTGCGGCTCTGTGCGAGTTCCCCACTCAAAACTCGGGTGCTAAAGTTCCACGATGATTTGGGGCGTGGCGGGCAGGCGGGAGA
>CAMWRI010000032.1 GCA_947176585.1 uncultured Porphyromonadaceae bacterium | reverse complement strand
GGTGTTCGCCGACATGAAGGAACTCGCCCCTGCCCGCAGCTACGGCCTGGTGCTGTGGAGCCACGGCACCGGATGGCTCCAGAACGGCGTTAAGGAAAATGGTCCGCTGCGCAGCTACGGCTACGACCGCGGCCGCTGCATGAACGTGACCTCTCTGGCCGTGGCCCTCGAGGGTCAAGGCTTCGACTTCGTATATTTCGACTGCTGCTTCATGGCCGGCGTGGAGGTGGCCTACGAGCTGCGCCACGCCACCGGGAAAATCGTGGGAAGCGTCACCGAACTGCCCAAAAGCGGCATGCCCTACGACCTCTCGCTCGCCTACCTTATGCGCGGCGATATGGAAGGAGCCGCCGGTGCCACATTCGGCTACTACGATTCCCTGCAGGGAAGCAAGCGCACATGCACCATAAGCGTGGTGGACACCTCCGTGCTCGACGAGCTCGCGGCAGCCACCCGCAGCATCTACTCCACGGCTATAGCCCTGCCGGCAGGCTCCCGACCCCAGCCCTATGAGCGCAGCTCCAACAGCCGGTACTACGACCTCGCCGACTTCGTGAAGCGCATTTCCGCCTCCGCTGATGCCACCGAAGCCTGGGAGCGGATACTGGAGCGGGCAGTTACCTATAAGGCCGCTACCCCCGCCATATTCAACACCCTGAGCATCAACACCCACTGCGGCCTCAGCACATACACTCCCGTGGACGCGGCAGATCTGGCCACGAGCGGCTACGACGAGCTGCAGTGGACGTCCGCGGTAGCTTCCGCGCTTCCCTGGCTACAAACCCAACGATAGATGATATTTCTGCAGAACATAGCCCCCGCGGCGCTTCCTGATTCCGTTCCCTCCGTAAAGGAAGAATTGGGAATGCTCAAGTCGATGCCCGTCGACGAGTTTATCAACGCCGTGGTGAGCGGCCTGGTGAAGCTGGCCATAAATCTGGCCATAGCCATAGTGGTGTTCTATGTGGGCCGCTTCATCATCAACCGCCTGCACCGTCTCCTCACCTCCATATTTATCCGCCGCCGCATAGACCAGTCGCTAGGCACTTTCCTGCTCAGCCTCGTGAGGATGCTGCTGTATTTCATCCTTATAGTCACGGTAATAGGCATCCTGGGCATCGAAACGTCGTCGTTCATCGCCATCTTCGCATCCGCCGGCGTGGCAATAGGCATGGCCCTCAGCGGTACCCTGCAGAACTTTGCCGGAGGCGTGCTCATCCTGCTCATCAAGCCCTACCGCGTGGGCGACTATATCGAGACCCAGGGCTATGCCGGCACCGTCAAGGAAATACAGATTTTCCACACCATAATCAACACCTTCGACAATAAGAGCCTCATCCTGCCCAACGGCGCGCTCAGCACCGGCAATATCTCCAACTGGAACCGGGAGGACTACCGCCGTGTGGACTGGCCCGTGAGCATCAGCTACGGCGACAGCGTGGACACCGCCCGCGAGGCCATACTGGAGATTCTGCGCTCCGACAGCCGCATAGTCAAGCAATACGTGGAGGATGCGCGCATCGAGCGTGCAGCGCGAGTGGAGGAGCAGGCAGCCGAAGACGGCTCTATCCCGCCCGAAGTCAAGCGCCCCGGATGGTTCCGGCGCCTGTTCAAGAAGAAGGTACGCCCCGCCGTGATATGGAACGACCCCGCCATCGACCCCAAGATTATTGCCAAGCTGCCCAAGGTGGACCGCTCGCCGTCCATCGTTGTGAATGAGCTTGCCGACAGCAGCGTCAATCTCAAGGCCCGCGCTTGGGTGCACCGCGACGACTATTGGAGCGTGTTCTACCGGATCAACGAGCGCATCTACACCGAGCTTCCCGCCTCCGGCGTGAGCTTCCCCTTCCCCCAGATGGACGTGCACCTCGACCGATCCGCCGCAGGCGACAATCGCGCAGAGGCGCAGAGTAAATAATCACAGAGCATGAAACGATGCGCCCGAAGGGCGCGCACCCCGCGGTCCCACGCTACCCCCCTCCCGATTGTGCAAGCGGCCACCACGCGGGCCGGAGGCTCGCCCTTTTGTTAACCCCGCACACGGACGTGCGGGGATATGGAAACAGAAAAGAACAGCCGCGGAGCGGGTGTACTCCCACGTGAGGCATTTATCAAAGAGCGTCGGAGACGCGACTAGTCACCCACCCCATTCCTCACTGCGTTCGACATGGGGTGAAGCCCCCTCTCCGAGGCGCCACTCATTGGCTGGTCTTTTACCCCGGGCCTCGGTCGCGCATACGGCGCGCTCCCTCGTGCCGGGGTTACCAACAATCCCGCGTCTCCGACGCTCCGTTCTCAACGCAAAAAACATCGCCCCGCCGATGGTGATTCGGCGGGGCGAGTTATGGTTTTTACTATCAGGAATCAGTGCTTGCAGCCGGGGCGGTGCGACACTGTGTAGCCGTCCAGACCGGTGTTCACCCAATCGGTTGCATTCTTATCCTTCACCCATTCCTTGAATCCGGGATAAGCGATGGAGATGTCGCGGCGCTCTTCGGGCCAGCGCCAGCCGCCGGGAAGCAGAAGCATCTGCGGCACAGTGAGGCTGGTTACATCCGTGAAGGCTTTCACTTCCTGAGCTTCCGACACTTTCTGATCATAGCCGCGGGTGGTGATTTTGATGCGGGCCATGAAGCCGTTTTCGGGGTCAGTGAAGTCGAAGTCGGACGGCACGGTCACAATCACGGAATTAACCGTGCGGGGATCCACTTCGTGATCACCTCGCTTTGTATTGAGCATGGGCTGCTGCTCGGTGGGAACGGCAGAGTATTTGCTCGACAGCAGATTGTGAATCTCGCCCACGAATTGGGGCTCGGTGTTATCGCCCTGGCGGAAATATATATCCGTTACCAGCACACCGCCGGCAGCGCGGGGAGTGATAGTGAGGAAGGGTTCACCTTTCACATAGGATATGTCGAGCACCACATCGTTGAAGTCAATATCATCGGTGTTGCCAAGGTCTTCGCAAGCAAGCGTCCATGCCTGAGCTTCGGGATGCTCCTCCTTGATTTCGGGAGGCGTGATATCCACGGGATCGGGAATAACGTTCTCGGCAATAAACACCACATCGTTCAGGTCACAGTCGCCGGATTCATCAGCAAAACCCACATAAGTGCGGTGATTCATGCGGAATTTAGCTGCAAAAGGACGAGCATAAGGGCCATCAAGCGTATTATCTTTATATGTTTTTCCAGTTAATTCATATTCAGCTTTGCAATCTGAGAAAAAGAAATCTCCGTCATTCACTCCATGTGCCTTAAAGAGGAAGTAACCAATCTTGTATCCCGTAGGGAAAGTATAACTCGGCTCTTCATCATAGTTTTCACCATAGAATGCTAAATAGTATTTACGACCTCTAATCATCCGATCATGATCTCGAACGGTCCAAGAAGGGCATTCCGCTGTGGCCATACCATCCATATCACCCCAGCCCGATTCATCATCACTATAATTGGAATCCACCTCTTTAACTTGCGTAAGATTAGAAAGTTCCTTAATATCCTCATATGTCAAAAACATATATTTCGGGATATCATTCCACAATTCTTCAGTTGTAGGATCTTCTCCTTCTTTATAGTAATAATAACCAAAATAGTCACTACTCTCTGTTCCTCTCCATATGCACTGCATCGTTACAGGACCTTCTGTTCCAACAGAGAATGTTACATTAGGATCCAGTTTATTACCATCCACAGAATGATGGTAGTAACGAGACACGTTATCTACTCCTTCTTTAAAAACGCCATCAGCCGTAATGGAATCTCCTGTTTCTGGGTCTAAATAAGTATATTGGTCAAATATTGGCGCCAGAGTCTTTTTATAAGAAACAGCTGCACCCATCTCGAAATATAAGTTACGCAGGTACTTAAGTTTAGGCACGCTTTCAACAGCATCATATAATTGAAGTTCATCGGCTACCCATCCGGGAGTTTCGGGATTAGGTACATACGTATATCCATTCGCCTTAAACCACGCATTGACTTCCTGATAGGTGGGCAATTTACCTTCATTCTCAGGGTCAAGAAGATACTGCTGATACCAATAGCGGTTACCCGAACGCTGCACATAAGCAACCATATCGACATCCTCCACCGTGGGCAGTTCATCGCTACCTGGAAGCGCTGCGACCTTGAGCTGCGCATCGATTTTCTTTTCAGCCGAGAGAACGGAAGCGAAGTCGCCGCGGATAGTGTTGTCGCCGTCGAGCACGCGCATAACCACCTTTTGAGAGCCTGCAAGCAGGGGCACCTTGGCGCTGACCTTGCCGCCAACGATGGGGAGGCGGGCGGCGAGGCGTGCTGTGGGCGACTCGGGATTATCGGTGTACACTTCGAGGGTACCGCCGCTCACGCCTTCGACGTTCACAGAGGTCTCCACGCCCTCGGCCATGCTCCATGTCTGGCCGGCGTCGGGCACACCGTAATTCTTGATAAACTCACGAACGTAGAGTTCGTCGGACGGGATTTCGGGACGGTCGTCGGAACATCCTCCGAGGACAGCCGCACAACCCGCAAGCAGCAAAAAGGGCAATTTAGCCGTGTGCTTTTTCATAGTTCTAAGCTGAAATACACTTGTTTTTGTATAGTAAATATTGTCAGGCGCACGCGCGCATAATTTTGCGCAAAAATAACACCTTCTGTTCATTCCCGCAAATTTTTTACACACTTTTTTTTAAAAAAAACAAGTTAAGAAGTCGCGAAGCGACGATGTTGTGGTAAACCGGGCACGACCACAGGGAGTGCCCGGCAGCATATCAAGGGCGATTGAGTCGCGGAGCGACGATGTTGTGACGATGCACACACGACACCGTCGCTCCGCGACTGTGGATACCGGGCGACTTGTCCGGGCACTCCCTGCGGTCGTGCCCGGTTTACCACAACTTCGGGCCTTCGGCCCTAAACCCTTGTTTCTTCCGTAGCTTTTGTCATTTTTTATCCTATCATAAAAATGTTTTCGATTTGCGAAAAAAATCACTACCTTTGTGCATTATGGACAATTATATTGTTTCGGCCCGAAAATACCGCCCCGGCACGTTTTCGTCGGTGGTGGGACAGCAGGCCCTCACAGATACACTCAAGAACGCCGTGGCCACCGACAGGCTGGCCCACGCCTACCTCTTCTGCGGTCCGCGCGGTGTGGGCAAGACCTCCTGCGCCCGCATCTTCGCGAAGGCCATCAACTGCACCCGGCGCACGCCCGACGGCGAACCATGCAACGAGTGCGACTCGTGCCGCGCGTTCAACGAAAACCGATCATTCAACATAATGGAGCTGGACGCGGCCAGCAACAACGGCGTGGACCAGATGCGCGAACTCACGGAGCAGACCCGCATCCCGCCGTCGGAAGGCCGCTACAGGGTGTGTATCGTCGACGAAGTGCACATGCTCTCAAACCAGGCTTTCAACGCCTTCCTCAAGACCCTCGAGGAGCCCCCGGCCCATGCCATCTTCATCCTGGCCACCACCGAGAAGCACAAGATTATCCCCACAATCCTCTCGCGCTGCCAGATCTACGACTTCGCCCGCATCACCACGCACGACATCGTGCAGCATCTCGCCGCCGTGGCCCGCAACGAGGGCTACACCGCCGAGGGACCGGCTCTGGGGGTGATTGCCCGCAAGGCCGACGGCGCACTGCGCGACGCGCTCTCCATCTTCGACCAGGTGGCCGCATCATCGCGCGGAAATATCACCTACCGCCACACCATAGAAAACCTCAACGAGCTCGACCACTCCTACTACTCGCGCCTGGTGGATGCCTTCACCGCCGGCGATGTGCCCGCCGCGCTCCTTATATATAAAGAGGTGCGCGACAAGGGATTCGACTCGCTTTTCTTCATCGACGGACTGGCGGCCTACCTGCGCGACCTCATGGTGGCGGCCAAGCCCGAGACCGCATCGCTGCTCGAAACCGACGACGAAACCCGCGCCGCCATGGCGCAGACAGCGGCCAAGTGCACCACGGAGTTCTACTACCGCGCGCTCGACCTGCTCAACACCGCCGATCTCACCTACCGCACCTCCGGCATGAAGCAGATGCTGGTGGAGCTCACGCTGATCAAGCTGTGCCAACAATTTAGCCCCTCGCCGGAGAAGAGCACCGGCAACGGTAGCGAGGGGCGCCTGAAGGCTCTTTCGCCAGCCGCCGCTCCGGCGCCGGCAGCCCCTGCGCGTGCGGCAGCCCCGCCACACACGCAGGCAGCGGCGGCTCCGGCCACTCCCGCGCCTGCGCAGCCGGCGCCCCGGCCCGTACCCTCCGTGCAGGCCGGTCCCGCCCCCGCGGCTCAGGCGCCCAAGCGACTGGGCCACACGCTCTCGCTGCGCGGCCTGGGCAAGCAGCAGCCGGAACACGACAACCGTACCGCACGCGAGCCGCGCCATAATCCCTACACTCCGGAGGCTGTGGAAAACTTCTGGAAATGCTATATCAACCAGAATCCCTCCGCCCACATCGTGTGCGCCGCGATGAGTGCCGCCAGGCCCACCCACATCGAGGCAGACCGCTGGCTGATGACCCTGAGCAGCAGCGCGCTATTCAACGTGATGCAAGAAGCCCTTCCGCGCGTCACGGGCTATATGCGCGACATGCTCATGAACGATTCATTCACGGTGGAGCTGCGGGTGGACGAGGGTGAGCCGTCGCCCGAGATATGGAACCGCACTGAACTGCTGCGCCACATGGTGGACGACAGCGACGACTTCCGCGACTTCATCAAAGAATTCAACCTTGTGCTCGACTGATGTATAAAAGAATCACCGTAAAGATAGGCAGCAACGTGCTCACCCGCCGCGACGGCACGCTCGACTTCACCCGCATGAGCGCCATTGTGGACCAGGTGGCTGCGCTGCGCCACGCCGGAATAGAAGTGGTGGTGATATCGTCCGGCGCCGTGGCCTCGGGCCGCAGCGAGCTCCGCCGCAGCACCGATGCCGCCGGCCTTGACGATGTGTCGGCACGCCAGCTGTTCAGCGCCGTGGGTCAGGCCAAGCTCATAAACCGCTACTTCGAGCTGTTTCGCGACCACAATATGGTGTGCGGCCAGGTGCTCACCACCAAGGAGAACCTTGCCACACGGCGCCACTACCTCAACCAGCAGCACTGCATCGCCGTGATGATGCACAGCGGCGTGGTGCCCATCGTGAACGAAAACGACACCGTGAGCGTCACGGAGCTGATGTTCACCGACAACGACGAACTGTCCGGCCTGATCGCCACCATGACCAACTCCGACGCGCTCATAATCCTGAGCAACATCGACGGCATCTACACGGGCGATCCCGCCCTGCCCGAGTCGGAACTGATTGCCATTGTGGAACCCGGTGCCGACCTGAGCGAGCACATCGCCTCCACACGCTCGTCGATGGGCCGCGGCGGCATGACCACGAAGTACCGCATAGCCCGCAAGGTGGCCACCGAAGGCATAGCCGTGGTGATCGCCAACGGCAAACGCGACGGCGTGCTCACCGGTCTGCTCCTGTCCGACACATCCACCCCGCCCCACACGCTCTTCAAGCCCGCCGACACCCGCGTGAGCGGCATGCGCAAATGGATAGCCCACAGCGACACCTTTGCCAAGGGCGCACTGCACGTCGACGCCGGTGCGGCAGCTGCCGTGCGCAGCGGCGGCAACTCGCTGCTGGCAGTGGGCCTAACCGCAGTGGAAGGCGACTTTGACCGCGACGACATCGTGAGCGTGATCGCGCCCGACGGCTCCACAGTGGCCTGGGGACGCACCGCCTACAGCGCCGACGAGGCCAGGGAGGCCGCCGGCAGGCCGGGCATGGCACCGCTGATTCATGCCGACTACCTTTATGTGGACGAAAACGACCTTTTCAGAGACCGATGAAAGAAACTTTTGAACTTGCACGCCGTGCAGCCGCAGCGCTGCAGGCTGTGCCCGCCGATAGAATAGACGCCACGCTCAAAGCGCTGGCGGCCAATATTGAAGCAGCTTCCGAAGCGCTGCTCGAGGCAAATGCCCTCGACCTTGGGGCAATGGACCCCGGCAATCCCAAGCGCGACCGCCTGGAGCTCACCCCCTCGCGCATAGCCGACATAGCAGCCGGGGTGCGCGACGTAGCCGCCCTGCCCTCGCCCACGGGCAAGATACTGGCGCAATGGACGCGGCCCAACGGCATGACAATAACCAAGATTTCCGTGCCCTTCGGCGTGATAGGAGTGATATATGAGGCGCGCCCGAACGTGACCTTCGACGTATTCGCCCTGTGCTTCAAGGCCGGAAGCGCCGTGCTGCTCAAGGGCGGCCACGAGGCATCGCACACCAACCGTGCCGCCATCGAAGTAATACGCACCACGCTCGAGCAGGCCGGCATAGACCCTGCGGCGGCCACGCTGCTGCCCGATGGACGCGAGGCCACCGCCACGCTGCTCAATGCCCGCGAGATGGTGGATCTGATAATCCCGCGCGGCAGCCGCGCGCTCATCGACTTCGTGCGCGACAACGCACGAGTGCCCGTGATCGAGACCGGAGCCGGAGTGTGCCACACCTATTTTCACAGCAGCGGCGACCTGGCCACGGCGCGCGATATCGTGCGCAATGCCAAGACACGCCGGGTGAGCGTGTGCAACGCACTCGACTGCCTCATCGTGGACCGCGACCGCCTGCCCGCTCTCCCGGCCCTGTGCTACGAGCTTTCCGATCTGGGCGTGGATATATATGCCGACGAGGAGGCCTACAACGCCCTCGACGGCGCATATCCCCGTCTGCACCACGCCGAGGCGGCAGACTTCGGCCGCGAATGGCTCGACTACAAGATGAGCATCGCCACCGTGGGCGGCATCGACGAGGCCCTGGAGTTCATCGCCCGCAACGGCTCGCACCACAGCGAGTGCATCGTGGCCGAGAACCGCGAGGCCATCGCACGCTTCCAGCGCGACGTGGACGCGGCATGCGTATATGCCAACGTGTCGACGGCGTTCACCGACGGCGGCCAGTTCGGATTCGGTGCCGAAATCGGCATCAGCACCCAGAAACTCCATGCCCGCGGCCCGATGGCGCTCCCGGAAATCACCACCTATAAGTATCTAATCACAGGCTCAGGCCAGACACGACCCTAATCATGGTCAAGACATTCACCCTCATCATCGCCTGCGCCGCCCTGCTCGGAGCAGGCGCATGCACCACCAAAACCGCTGCTGCTCCCGCCGAGGACGGCATCACCGGAGCAACAGCCGTGGCCGACACCGCCACCGTCTACTTCATCAAGGACATCACGCCCGAGAATCTCGTGAAAATCTACGAAGCCCTGGGCCGTCCCGCCGAAGGGCGCGTGGCCGTGAAGCTCTCGACCGGCGAGCCCGGCAACAACTACCACCTGGCACCCTCTCTCATCGCCCCGCTCGTACAGAAACTCAACGGCACTATCGTGGAATGCAACACCGCCTACAACGGCGGACGCGACCACACAGCCGACCATCTGAAAGCAGCCGCCGACCATGGATTCACCGCCGTGGCGCCGGTGGTTATTCTCGATGCCGAGGGCGAGGACACGCTCGCAGTGGCAGGCGGCAAGCACCTGAAGGAAAACTACGTGGGCAAGGGCTGGAAAGACTACGACTTCACCGTGGTGCTTTCGCACTTCAAGGGTCACCCGATGGCAGGTTTCGGCGGTGCCATGAAGAATATATCCATAGGCCTGGCATCGTCGCGAGGCAAATGCTGGATCCACTCCGCAGGCCAATATACCGACAAGGCGCAGGTGTGGACCAACGTGCCCGCCGACTCCATCTTCCAGGAATCGATGGCCGAGGCCTCTAAATCAGTGATCGATGCCGCTGCCGACAAGATACTCTATATCAACGTGGCCAACAACCTCTCGGTGGATTGCGACTGCGTGTCGAAACCCGCCCGTCCGGAGATGGGCGACCTGGGCATCTTCGCTTCCCTCGACCCCGTGGCCGTGGACCGCGCATGCCTCGACGCGGTATTCACCAGCGACGACCACGGCAAAATCCACCTCATGGAGCGCATCAATTCCAAGAGCGGGCCGTGGAATCTCGAATATGCCGAAAAGATTGGAGCCGGCACACGCACCTATAAGCTTGTGACGCTCGAATAAACCGCGGTTTGGCGAATTATGGCGCGTCCCGGGTCGATTTCCTTCGATCCGGGGCGCATTTGCTGATAATGCAACCCGGTTGCACGTGGAAATATATACTTTTGCAAAAAATTCTTCAAGATGAACAAACAAGCTATAATACTCCTGTGCTGCTCGGCACTGCTCGCAGGCTGCCACAAGCACGACTCGGCCGACGAAGAGCTGAAACACCACCATCACCACCACCACGAACATGCCGCGGGCACGCCCCACAGCCACGAAGTCGAGGGCGAGCATGAAGAAAGCGAGGAACACGCCGACGGCGAGATCGTGCTCGCGCCTGAGATGGCCGAGCGCTTCGGAGTGAAGGTGCAGACGGTGGAAGCCGCTCCGCTGGGCACCACGCTGCGTGCCACGGGAGTCGTGACCGATGCCGCCGACGGTGCCGCGCTCGTTTCGGCTCCGGTGGCCGGCACGGTGCGTTTTGCCGCCGGTATCATGCCGGGATCTCAGCTTAAGGCCGGCGCCACAGTGGCCTCGATCAACACTTCAGGAGTGGCCGGCGGCGACACCAACGCCGCCGCGAAGGCTGCCCTGGATGCCGCCAAGCGCGAGCTCGACCGCCTTGAGCCGCTGCATGCCGAGCGCCTGATCACGGACGATGTGTACAACGCCGCACGCGCCACATACGAGAGCGCCCGCGCCGCCTATAGCGCCGGAGCCGCCGGAGGCCGCGCCACGGCGCCGATATCAGGAACCGTCACCGAGCTGCTTGTGGCACAGGGTGCTTACGTGGAAGCCGGAGCGCCCGTGGCAAGAATGTCGGCCGCCCGCAACCTCGTGCTGCGCGTCGACGTGCCCGAGCGTCAGCGCAGCCGCCTGGCCGGAATCACGGGAGTGAACGTGCGCGTGCCCGGCAGCGAGGACGTGCAGCCCCTGAAGGCACGCCGTGTGCAGGCCGCCCCCGCGGTGGCGGCTGCTATGCCGGGCTACGTGCCGGTGTATTTTGAAATCTTGAACGACGGCACTCTGGCTCCCGGTGCCGCTGTGGACGCGTGGCTCACGACCGATGCTTCGGGAGCAGCCGTGCTGAGCGTGCCCCGCACGGCCATAGCCGAGCAGCAGGGCAATTACTACGTGTACAGGCGCCTCGACGAAGACTGCTACATGAAGCTGCCCGTAAAGACCGGCGCGAGCGACGGCATGCGCGTGGTGATCACCTCCGGCCTTGAAGGCGGCGAGGAAATAGTCACCGAGGGCGTCACCGCCATACGCCTGGCCGAAACGGCAGGCGTGGTTCCCGAAGGTCACAGCCATAATCATTGATAGCCATGCTGAACAAGATAATACACTGGTCGCTGCACAACCGCCTGGTGGTGATTGTGCTCGCCATCGCGATACTAATAGGTGGCACCGTCACGCTGCTGCGCACCGAGGTGGATATTTTTCCCGACCTAAACGCTCCCACCGTGGTGGTAATGACCGAGGCTCCGGGATATGCGCCCGAGGAGGTGGAGATGATGGTGACGTATCCCATCGAGACGGCCGTGAACGGCGCATCGGGCGTGCGCCGCGTGCGCTCCACATCCACCACCGGTTTCTCCGTGGTGTGGGTTGAATTCGACTGGGACACCGACGTGTACACCGCGCGCCAGATTGTGACCGAGCGCCTGGGCACCGTGGCCGAGGCCCTCCCCGCCGGAGTGGCCACGCCCGTGCTTGGCCCCCGCTCGTCGATCCTGGGCGAGATGCTCATCGTTGGCCTCACGGCCGACAGCACCTCGCTGCTCGAGCTGCGCAGCCTGGCCGAAAAGGTGATACGTCCGCGCCTGCTGGCCATGGGCGGCGTGAGCCAGGTGAGCGTCATCGGCGGCGACATGAAGGAGTTCCGCATCCAGATGCTGCCCGAGCGTATGGGCGCGCTCGACGTCACGCTGGCCGAGGTGGAAGAAGCCGTGGAGGCCATGAACGACAACGCTTCCGGAGGCATCGTGAACGACTTCGGCAACGAATACATCATCAAAGGAGAGCTGCGCACTTCCGACGTGGAGCAGCTGGGACTGGCCGTGGTGCGCGCCGATGAGCGCGGCATCGTCACGCTGGCCGATGTGGCCCGCGTGGAAGTGGCCGGCGCTCAGCCCCGCTTCGGAGCTGCTTCGGTGAAGACGCAGCCTGCGGTGATCGTGACCGTGGCCAAGCAGCCCGACGAAGGCACCATCGGACTCACCGAGCGCATCGAGGCCGAGCTGGAGAGCATGCGCCCCACCCTCCCGGCCGACCTGCATATAGCCACCGACATCTTCCGCCAGAGCGACTTCATCTCGCGCTCCATAGGCAACCTGCAGGAGGCTCTGCTCGAGGGTGCCCTGTTCGTGGTGATAGTGCTGTTCTTCTTCCTGATGAACCTGCGCACCACCATCGTGAGCCTTGTGGCGCTTCCCCTGTCGATAATCACATCGGTGGTGATACTCCACTTCATGGGCTTCGGCATCAACACCATGAGCCTGGGCGGCATTGCCATCGCCATCGGCTCGCTGGTGGACGACGCAATAGTGGACGTGGAGAACGTGTACAAACGACTGCGCGAAAACCGGGCGCTCCCCTCGGGCGAGCGCAAATCGGTAATTGATGTGGTCTACCACGCGTCGGCCGAGGTGCGCATGCCCATCCTCAACTCCACGCTCATAATCGTGGCCGCCTTCCTGCCCCTGTTCTTCCTGAGCGGCATCGAAGGACGAATGCTCATTCCCCTGGGCGTTGCCTTCATCGTGGCGCTGGCCGCATCCACCATCGTGGCACTCACGCTCACTCCCGTGCTATGCGCGTGGCTGCTGGGCTCGCCGCGCCAGGAAAAGGAAATGGCCGCCGAACCTCGCACGGCCGCATGGCTCAAGCGCGCCTACGGCCGCTCGCTCGAGAGCGCCCTGCGCCATCCCCGCATAGTGCTGGGCACCACAGTCATGCTCTTCCTCGTGGCCGGAGCGCTGTTCTTCACCTTGGGGCGCAGCTTCCTGCCCTCGTTCAACGAAGGCTCCTTCACGATCAACGTGTCCACGCTCCCCGGCATCTCGCTCGAAGAAAGCGACCGCCTGGGACGCGAGGCCGAAAAGATTATCATGAGCGTGCCCGAAATTCGCACGGTGGCCCGCAAAACCGGACGCGCCGAGCTCGACGAGCACTCGCTGGGAGTGAACGTGAGCGAGATCGAGGCGCCCTACAGCCTCGAGGGCAGCAGCCGCACACGCGGACAGGTGGCCCGCGAGCTGCGCGAAAAACTGGGGCAACTCCCCGGCGTGAACGTGGAGATAGGCCAGCCCATCAGCCACCGCATCGACGCCATGATGAGCGGCACCGAGGCCCAGATCGCAATCAAGATTTTCGGCGACGACCTGCAGCGGCTGCACTCCCTGGGCACGCAGCTCAAGGGACTGGCCGCCGGCGTGGACGGAATCGTGGACGTGAACGTGGAGCAGCTTGTGGAGCGTCCCGAGCTCTCGATTAAGCCCCGCCGCGAGATGATGGCCCGCATGGGCCTGCGCATGCCCGACCTGCGCCGCGTGGTGCAGGTGGCCCTGGGAGGCGAGGCGGTGTCGCAGGTGTATGAAGGCGGCGTGCCCTACGATGTTGTGCTCGTGCTCGCGCCCGAATACCGCGGAGATCTTGCCACGATCGCCGACCTGATGATCGACACCCCCGCCGGCCGCGTGCCGCTGAGCTCCGTTGCCGAAATCCGTTCCACCACAGGCCCCGGCACCGTGAACCGCGAGAATGTGCAGCGCCGCATCATCGTGAGCGCGAATGTTGAGGGACGCGATCTGCGAGGTGCCGTCGACGAGCTGCGCGGCCTGGTGGACAAGAACCTTACTCTCCCGCAAGGCTACGCCATAAGCTACGGCGGACAGTTTGAGAGCGAGGCGCGCGCCTCGGCCACGCTGCTGTGGACATCGCTCCTTGCACTGGTGATCATATTCATGCTGCTCTACGGCGAGTTCCACAACGTGCGCCAGTCGCTCGTGATACTCATCAACATGCCTCTGGCCCTGATAGGTGCGGTGTTCATCCTTGTGCTCACGGGCTCGGAGCTCAACATCCCCGCCATCATTGGCTTCATCTCGCTCATGGGCATTGCCACGCGCAACGGCATGCTGCTCATCAGCCGCTACAACAACCTCGCGGCCGAAGGCATGGACGTGTCGCGCCGCGTGCGCGCCGGATCCACCGACCGCCTGCTGCCCATAATCATGACTGCGCTCACCTCGGCTCTCGCCCTGATCCCTCTTGCCGTGAACGCCGACGCCCCCGGCAACGAAATCCAGGCCCCGCTGGCCATCGTGATACTGGGCGGCCTCGCATCCTCCACGGTGCTCAACGCCTACGTAGTGCCCGTGCTCTATCAACTCCTTAACAAGAAAAAGAAATGAAACAGACACTCCTGTATATAGCCCTTGCGATAGCCGGCTGCGGCACAGCGGCAGCTTCCTCAGGCATCGACGAGCTGGCCGCAAGCATTGCGCGCAATAATCCCGACTACGTGCAGGCCGTGCGCGACCGAGAGGCAAGCGTGCTGTCCATGCAGGCCGCCGATGCTTTGCCCGCTCCTGAAATCGAAGGCGAACACCTGTGGGGGCCTGCCGGCGACAACCGGTGGGGAGCAGGCATAAGCCAGGCCTTTGACTGGCCCGGAGTGTACGGTGCGCGCGCCGAGGCACGGCGCGAGGAATCCAACGCTTTCGAGCAGCTGACGGCCACGGAACTGCGCGAGCACACCCTCGCCGCCAAGCAGTCGCTTATCGACCTGGTGGCCGCACGCAGGCAAGCCGCTCTGATCTCGGAGATATACTCTAACGTGAATGAATTGACGCAATGGATGCTCAACGCCTACGACCACGGACAGGCCACCGTGCTCGACCTTCGCAAACTCCAGCTCGAGAAACTTGAACTCGAAAACCGCATGGAGGAAGTGGAGCAGGCTCGCGCCGAAGCGATAGCAGCATTGCAAGCTATGGGCTACACCCGCGCCGTGCCCGAGAATCTGGACTATCCCGCCGACGAGCCGGACTATGGCAGTGCCGAGGGCCTGTGGCGCCGAACGCCGTCCGTAAGTGCGGCCCGCGCCGCCACCCGCGCCGCCCTGGCACGTGAGAAAGCCGCCGCGCGCAGTGCCCTCCCCGGCTTCTCGCTGGGCTTCCGCCACCAATATGAAGGCGGAAGTCACTTCAACGGCCTCACAGCCGGCATCACCCTTCCCGCCTGGGGCTCGCGCTCGTCGAAGCGTGCCGCCGAGGCCGCCACGCAGGCTGCGGCGCTCAGGGCCGAGGCCGCCGAGGCTGTTTCCGACGCACGCTACCGCAACATCCTGGGCCGGCTGCAGCGACTCGACAGCCGCAGGCAAGTCTACCGCGACGTGGTGGAATCCTCCGACTATCCCGCGCTGCTCAAAAAAATGCTCGACGGCGGCCAGATGACCATCCTCACATATATCCAGGAGCTCAATTTCTATATCGGGGCCGGCATGGCGCGCGAGGAAACCGAGCGTCAGTATCAGCTCGCTTTGGCTGAATTTAACATTTGGAATTAGCATAGGTTAAAAAAAGTCTAAAATCGAACCCAATCACGCCGTAGGTGTTTTATTGATAAACAAATCGATAAAACACCTACTCTTTATGAAATACGAACAACCCGCTCTCCCCTATGCTGAAAATGCTCTCGAGCCTGTGATCAGCGCCGAAACCATCCGCTACCATTACGGTAAGCACGAAAAGGCTTATATCGACAACCTCAACCGCCTTATCAAAGGCACCGAATACGAGGATGCCGAGCTCGAAGACATTATCGAGCAGGCCAAAGGCCCGCTGTTCAACAACGCTTCGCAGGCCTGGAACCACATTTTCTACTTCTTCAGTTTCTCGCCCGACGGCAGCCGCGAACCCGGCGGCGAACTGCGCAAGGCTATCGACCGCGACTTCGGTTCGTTCGAGAAATTCAAGGAAGAATTTGTAGAGGCCGGAGCAGGGCTCTTCGGTTCGGGATGGGTATGGTTGTCGCGCGACGTCGACGGCAAGCTGCTCATCACCCAGGGCAGCAATGCGCAGAACCCCCTCACCGACGGTCTCACGCCGCTTCTCACATTCGACGTGTGGGAGCATGCCTACTACATCGACTACAAGAACCTGCGTGCCGACTATCTCCGCAACCTGTGGAACATCGTGGACTGGGACGTGGTGGAATCAAGATATTGAACTAAGAAACGGACATATATACGGTAAACCCAATGCGGGGTTTACACACAAAGCACTCAAAACTAAGCATAATGTGATGAATGGGAAAGGAGGCACTCGTGAGAGCACCTCTTTTTCTTTTTTTATTGCCGGGAAGTAGAAAAAAAGGTGTAACTTTGCGAAAAGTTCAACCTCTGCACTATGAAATACGGATATTTCGACGATAAAGCCCGCGAGTATGTGATCACCGAGCCCCGCACGCCGTGGCCCTGGATAAACTATCTGGGCAACAAAGATTTCTTCTCCCTCATCAGCAACACGGCCGGCGGCTACAGCTTCTACAAGGACGCCAAATTCCGCCGCCTCACCCGCTACCGCTACAACGGCGTGCCCATGGATGCAGGCGGCAGATATTTCTATATCAACGACGGAGGCACCGTGTGGAGCCCGGGCTGGAAACCCGTGAAGACCCCGCTGGATGCCTACGAATGCCGCCACGGCATGAACTATACCATAATCAAAGGCGAGAAAAACGGCCTTGAGGCGCGTGCGCTCTTCTTCGTGCCCCTCGACGAGCACTGCGAGATTACCAAGCTCACGCTCACCAACAAAACCGACGCGCCCAAGACCTTCAAGCTCTTCTCGTTCATAGAATGGTGCCTCTGGAATGCCGCCACCGACATGGAAAACTTCCAGCGCAACTTCTCCACCGGCGAAGTGGAAGTGGACGGCTCCACAATATATCATAAGACTGAATACAAGGAGCGCCGCGACCATTATGCATTCTACTCCGTGAACGCTCCTATCGACGGCTTCGACACCGACCGCGAGACATTCATCGGCCTCTACAACGGCTTCGACGAGCCGGATGCCGTGATGGAAGGACGCCCCCGCAACTCCGTGGCCCACGGATGGTCGCCCATCGCATCGCACTACATGGAAATCACCCTCGCGCCCGGCGAGAGCCGCGACCTCATCTTCATACTGGGCTACGTGGAGAACGCTCTTGAAGAAAAATGGGAGAGCAAGGGCGTGATCAACAAGACCAAGGCACGCGAGATGATGGCCCGCTTCGACACTCCCGAGAAAGTGGACAAGGCTTTCCACCGCCTGCGCGCCTACTGGGACGACCTTCTCGAACGCTTCAGCGTGAAGAGCGGCGACGAGCGGCTCGACCGTATGGTCAACATCTGGAATCAATACCAGTGCATGATCACCTTCTGCTTCTCGCGCTCGGCATCGTTCTTCGAGAGCGGCATAGGCCGCGGCATGGGATTCCGCGACAGCAACCAGGACCTCGTGGGCTTCGTGCACCAGATTCCCGAGCGCGCCCGCGAGCGCATCATCGACATCGCCTCCACGCAGTTCCCCGACGGCGGCTGCTACCATCAGTACCAGCCCCTCACCAAGCGAGGCAACAACGACATAGGCGGCGGATTCAACGACGACCCCATGTGGCTCATCTTCGGCACAATCGCCTATATCAAGGAAACAGGCGATTTCTCTATCCTCGACGAGCCCGTGCCCTTCGACAACGAGCCCGGAAGCGAAGTGAGCCTCATGGAGCACCTGCGCGTGAGCTTCAACCACGTGATCGACAACCTGGGCCCGCACAAGCTCCCCCTCATAGGCCGTGCCGACTGGAACGACTGCCTCAACCTCAACTGCTTCTCGATGGACCCCAACGAATCGTTTCAGACCACCGAGAACAAGACCGAGGGCAGCCGCGCCGAGTCGCTCATGATCGCAGGCCAGTTTGTGATCTACGGCCGCGAATACGCCGAGCTCTGCCGCCACCTGGGCATGGACGCCGAAGCCGACCGCGCCATGAAGCACGTCGGTGAAATGATCGAGGCCGTGAAAGCCCACGGCTGGGACGGCGAGTGGTTCCTGCGCGCCTACGACTACTATGGCCGCCCCGTGGGTTCCCGCACCAATAAGGAAGGTCAGATTTTCATCGAGAGCCAGGGCTGGTGCACGATGGCCGGGATCGGCCTTGAGGAAGGCCTCGTGGAGCAGTCGCTCGATAGCGTGAAAGAGCGGCTCGACTGCGAGCACGGTATCGTGCTCAACAATCCCGCTTTCACAGAGTATGTGATGGAATACGGCGAGATCTCATCCTATCCCGCAGGCTATAAGGAAAACGCCGGCATCTTCGCCCACAACAACCCCTGGGTGATCATCGGCGAGACCGTGCTGGGCCGCGGCGACCGCGCATGGGAATACTACCGCAAGATATGCCCCGCCTATCTCGAGGACCGAAGCGATCTGCACAAGGTGGAGCCCTACGTCTACTGCCAGATGACCGCCGGCAAGGATGCCGCCCGTCCCGGCGAAGCCAAAAATTCATGGCTCACCGGCACCGCCGCCTGGAACTGGTATGCCATCACCCAGTTCATCTTCGGCATCAAGCCCGGCTATACCGGCCTCACCATCGACCCCTGCGTGCCCGCCGAATGGGACGGCTTTGAAGTGCACCGCCGCTTCCGTGGCGCAGACTACCGGATCAAGGTCACCAACCCCGCCCACGTCTCCAAAGGCGTCAAATCCATCAGCATCAACGGCGTGGTCTTCCCCGGCAACGTGGTGCCCGCCCAGCCCGAGGGCAGCAACAACCTCGTGGAAGTGGTGATGGGCTAACTGCCCCTGCGCTTTGCAGGCGCGCCGGAGAGCGCGCCCCGCGGATAAAAACATAGCTCGCCCCCTGTCCCCCGTGCATTGCGGTGCCTTTTGGCGCCGCAATACACGGGGGACAGGCTTATGGATCAATACTTACAATCCGTAAGTATCTATTTGTACTAAAAAATGTTCAAATTTGAGTGAATTGTTATGTTTTACAACATAGTTTTAAAATATATGCTCAAATTTGATAATTTTTTCGCTTACAAAACGCTATTATCCGCCCGTTTTTACTTATAGTTTGTAAATTTATAACTTGCAACTTGCCAATTTTTGAAATATGTAAGCAAAATTAGCTAACCGCGATTGAACGCCGCCCCGAAATCGTGTGTTCATGCGGTATTGCATGGTATAATATTTTTTCATAACTTTGCAGTGGGAAATAAAAAATATCAGCAAAAAGATTGCTTTCTTTTCATGAGTAATATGGAATAGACATTTATCAATATCTGCACTATTGTGTACGACGCAAGGAGGATTCGGGAGAACCCTCCTTGCTCGCGTTTTATAGCACAAGGAAGCAAAAACACATTGGAGTCGCGGAGCGACGAAGCTGTGGTTATGCGGGCTCTGCATAATTCGACGCGCCGTAGAGCGCGTCCCGAGTGTAGCCGCGGCGGTAAGCGCCTGAAAGGCGCGCACACCGCGGATCCCGGCACCCCACCTCCTCCCCAATTGTGCGAGCGGCCCCCGAGGGCGCAAGCCCGACGGGGCCATGCGAGCACAAACGCGCCGTAGAGCGCGTTTGAGTCGCGGAGCGACGCCGTTGTGGTTAACCGGGCATGACCTCGTACCTCCGTTCCTTCCTTGAAGTACAGATTGTCAAAAGCACAAAGTTAGTCAAGCCTATTCTTCATCGCAAACCATTTGAATAAGACGCAATATCTTTTCCGAGTTGTTTGCAGATCTTACAAAAAACAATATTTCCAAGTTCGGCTTTGCGATGCTGGGGAGTTCTTCCAAGCAAATTGCAATTATCAAGAACATGTTTTTTTACTTGATTAAACGCATTTTGTTCGCTTGTGATTGAGAACTCATTGGCAATGTTTGTTTTGTCAATGATGCTATCGTATAGATAGTATGCCGTAAATAGCATCTTCGTATTAGTCGCCATAGGCATATCATTTGGCAATCCATCATTTAGCACAGCAAAGAAGCTATATGGATTTGCACCAGGACCTTGACAAGATTGCTCTACTTTGCCAATTAAAAACCTTTGCCATTGGATGAGCAACATCATCAATCTTGCTGCCGCTTCATCGTGGACTTTTTGCATGTCTGAGTAAAGGGCCTTTGAGAAACATACAAATGCATTTTCGGCTCTTACCTCTTGAATATCTTGGTCTCGCTCTTGAAAACCAAGACTAGCCTGAAAGACTTTTCCTATTAGAAGTGGATTATCGACATTTAGGATTTCAGATGGCTTATGAACAAAGTAGTTATATATCTCATTGGCATGTTGTTCCAATGTAGAATAGTCCTGCATCGCGAATGCAGTCCATGCCATCATTGCGTTATAGCTTAAAGCGTTATCCATATTCATTTTTTTTAAATTCAGATTTCGCAAGTCAAGACTTGCGAAATCTGAATTATATTATACTCACTATGCAAACATTATACGATAGTAGTACTCATCAACATCCTTAGGATTCACTATGATGAATGCTACCGTTTTTCCTTGTTGCTTAGAGATCATAAACAAATTAATTCTGCCATCCTCAAAGCTCCCATGAGTAATCGGCTTCTCTTCTATAATTTCATTTCCACGCATCATAGAAGTTTGGGCAACCTCTGCTCTTTCATCTTTGTGATAGAATGCTGTCGTTGTTTTGAATTGAGCAAGAGGGAATTCGCGACCGAAGTCTTTATCAAAGACTTGAACAAAAATTGTCCCATTATGGGTTACGCGCATGATGGTTGCTGTCGCATTCGAAAGTATTGATGTTTCCTCAACTCTTTCATCTACCGCATTTACATAATGGCATCTTTCAACTATAACCTTGTTGAAACTTACCAAAAATGTACCACCTTCACTGATTTGTTTTATTGATACATTCATTGTTATGGGCGCCGTTTAGCTGTTGGCTCTTCAGATTGATTTTAGTATACCTAAGTTTAAATTTTCCCAAGAAGCCCAACTCAGGACACCAACAAAAGAGGCGTGGGCTGCTATGCCACGCCTTTACGGATAGGTGGTAGGAATACCT
>CAMWRI010000031.1 GCA_947176585.1 uncultured Porphyromonadaceae bacterium | reverse complement strand
ATTTTAAACAGTGTCACACTTTCAGGTATTTCGGTCTTGAAAGCCTCAAGCTGCTTATCGACCTCTTTGCCCATCTCCACGATATTATAGCCATCCTTCATCTGCACGCTCAGCAGAATGCATTTCCGGAAGTTGTTCGTGATGTAGCTTTCGGGGGCGGGATATTCGCGCTTAATATCGGCAATATCACCCAGGGTCACCACGCCTCCTTCCGGAGTCGAAAGCACCACCATACCGGCGATGTCGGCAATAGTGGCCGCCGAACGCTTTACGATGATGGGCTGAGTATAGTGGCCACTGCGCAGCGAGCCACCCGTTGTCTGAAAGCCCTGAGCGAGAAGAGTTGCACCTATCGTCGCTTCCGACAGTGCGTAATGCTTGAGCTTTTCGGGATTGAGATATACGGCGATCTGTTCGTTCTGCTTGCCCGTGACGCTCATGGTGCCTACGCTCTCGACCGTGCGCAGCCGATCCTTCAGCCGGTCCATATAGTCGCCGAGCTCACGATAAGTCTTGTCTTCGCTCTGCATGGTGATAAGCAGTGCCGACGTGTCGCCGAAATTGCTGAGAGTCTCTACCGCGAGCACTCCAGGGGGCAACGTGGGCTTAACGTGTTCCATGCCTATTTTGAATTGATTCCAGAACTCATCGGTATTCTGCACGTCGTTGTCAAGCTCAACAAAAATAATCACCATACCTGAGGTGATCTGCGAATGGGTGTTTTTCTTGCTGACCTCTTTATATGAGAACACATAATCTTCAAGAGGTTTCAGTACTTCCTGCTCGATCTGCTCTACGGTGGCCCCGGGATAAACAGCGGCCACAACACCCTCACGGATTGTGAACGACGGGAATTCGTTCTTGTCCATAACTTTGAGCGCGTAGATACCGAATGCTATCAATACGCACACCAGCAGAATAACCTCCTTGCGATATTTCATGCCTGCCGCCACAATGGGATTGGGGCGGAGCTGCGGCTTATCAGACTGATTCGTTGCCATAGTTTTGAATTTTTATGGATTTCATCTGATAGCAGTGACGTCAGTTCCTGTGCTGACTTTCTGCATTCCGGCCACGATCACACTGTCGCCTTTCGACAATCCGCTCTTAATCACCACACCTTCGGCCGACAGTTCATCAGCCACCACATCCTTGCGCAGTGCTTTGCCGTCTTTCACAGTCCATACAAACTGACGGTTATCAGCACTCAGCAGTACCGCCTGAGAGGGCAGTGTGAATTGCGCTATATTTTCGGCAGAGCCTTCTTCTGCCAGGCCCTCAACTGAAACCGAGCCAATCATGCCCGGCAGAATTTTTCCTTCGGTATCGGCGATGTCGAATTTAACGGTATAGGAACGCGTGAGCGGGTCGGCAACCACACCTTTATGGCTCAACTCGCCCTTTACGGTCAAATTATCAGCCACATTAAATACTACGGTGGCGCTTGTTCCGGGGCGGAATGATGAGATTTCGTTTTCCGGAACGGATATAGCAATTTCGAGATTGTTCAGCCCCACTATTCTGACAACCGGCTCGGCCGGTATGACCGTTTGACCGTCACTTACAAACTTTTGTGATACAAAACCGCTTATAGGCGAATACAGCGATGCGTCGCTCACTGCACGATCGGCCATCGCCGCGGCATTTTCCGCCTGCTTTAATTTTGCCTGGATTTCCACCCATTTTATATCGGGGAGAGCATCAGCATCGTGCAATTTTTTAAGACGCAGATATGCGTCGCGGGCTTCTTCGAGTTCAGCTTGAGCTATATTGCGGGAATTTACCAGGCTTTCGCTCTTGATCCGGGCAATCAACTGCCCCTTGGCAACGTTCTGGCCTTCTTCCACATAGACTTTGGTTACGGTGCCGGGCACTGAAAAGCTTACCGTCGATGCATCGGATGCCTCGACTGTGCCCGAGTAGTCCTGTCCTTCGGGTTTTAAGTCGGAAGCTCCCACTACTGCCACATCTACTCGTACAGGCCCTTCGGCCACGGCTTTTTCGTGCTTGTCGCACCCTGACAAAATACCTGTCAAACCAATCACGCCCGGCAGTAACAATCCTGATAGATAGCTGAAACGAATCATATTAAAATGAATTTTAAGTTTTATAATTAATAAAACATTGACCCTAATGATTATGTTTTGCGTTATCACAGATTTTTGCGGGCGGGAATGAATTGTGTAATCTCGCGAAAAATATATACACGCGTTTACATGGCACGATTCAATGCGTTTGAGAACGGCAAATTCTCCGACACCTCTTTAAGGTATTACCTCAAGAAAAAGAAACGCACAGCGAAAAGGCCCGGAACAAATACTTCCACAAAGGCAAGGATGCCAAGGCACATCGTAAAGAGCCGTAGAAGAAATTGCGGACTATCAGCAGGATAAGGATTAAATACTTCCGGGTATTCCTTAGACTCCGGCCCAAAACGGGGGATTATAGAAACGCTGCTATGAGCACCACGAGGATGAGCACGGGAGCCACCCAGCGCACCACGAAGAGCACGGGAGCCTGAAGCGGGAAGCGGAGTTTGCCGCCGTTGCTGAGCTGGTCGCGGAGCAATGAAGGATAGCGCCACCCCATGAACACGCACAGCAGAATCGACGCCACGGGGAGCATGACGTTGGTGGCCACCGTGTCGAGAAAATCAAAGATATTGAGGCCGCCGATGCGCACACCGTCGAGCGCGCCGAAGCTGAGGGCACTCAAAGCGCTGAGCGCGAAAAGCGGGGCAAGCACAATCATGCATGCTGCCTTGCGGCTGCGCTTGAAACGGTTCTGCACAAACGACACCGATACTTCGGCAATGGAGATCGTGCTCGTGAGAGCAGCCACGAAAAGCAGAAAGAAGAACAGAGCCGACCACAGCTGTGTGCCGGGCATATGGCAGAACACCTCGGGCAGCGTCACGAACACAAGAGCCGTGCCCTCCATCTGCGCGTCCTGCAATCCGAAACTCGACACAGCCGGGAAGATAATCACGCCCATGAGAATGGCGGCCATCATGTCGAGCAGCGACACCGTAACGGCCGTGCGGCCCAGAGCCGTGTCCTTGGGGTAGTACGACGCATATGTGATGAGGATGCCCATGCCCAGGCTAAGTGAGAAAAATGCCTGGCCCAGCGCATTGACCAATACCGAGGGGGTGATCTTGGAAAAGTCCGGCGCGAGGAAATAGCGCAGCCCCTCGCCGGCACCGGGGAGTGACAGCGACACGGAGCAGAATACAAGCAGGAGGATAAACAGCATGGGCATCAGCACATTGCTCAGCCGTTCTATGCCCTTGCGCACACCGCACAGGAGCACCATGAGATTGAGGGCGATGAGCACGTAGGTGTTGAGCAGCGGACCTGCCGAACCACAGATATATTGCCGCATGCGGTGAGCAAACATGCCGTCGAGCTGCGCAGCCGAACCCGCGGTGTCTACCCCGCTGTATAGACTGCCGGTCATGCTGGCCAGAAAATACTCGAGGGTCCAGCCGGCCACCACCATATAAAAGCTGAGGATGATATATGATGCGAGCACCGGAACCGCACCGGCAAGCCACCACGGAGTGCGCGGCGCAAATTTGCGGAAAGCTCCTACGGCATCAGTGCCGGCTCCTCGGCCCAACGAGAACTCCGAGAGCATCACGGGAATACCCAGCACAAGCACACACAATACATATACGATGAGGAAAGCGGCACCGCCATTGCTCTGCGCTTCGGCGGGAAAGCGCCACACGTTGCCCAAACCGATGGCCGAACCCACCGTGGCTGCGATTACGCCTATTTTACTACTGAATTTGGCCTTTTCTGCCATATAAATTGTAACTAAGTAACGGAATAGACTGCAAAATTAATACTTTTTCATTAAAAATTACTACATATTCGTATTTTTATGACGAATCCGGTGTACAACCCATCGTTCACGGCTTGCAATGGCGCCGATTCTTTCGTATCTTTGCGCAGAAATCCACACCATCATGAAGACCAAGATAATAGCAATAGCTATCGCAGCTCTGACGCTGCCAACGACCGCCCATGCTTCCGCGCTATTCGGCACCGTGCTGGGCAAGAGCGATGACGAAGTGCAGGCACGCATCGACAGCCTGTGGAATCACTTTTTCACGCCGGGCGATATCTCGCGATACGATGCCGACGGCGAAACTTCAGTGTACTACGAAACCCCGGAAGGCACAGCCTTCGTGATGGACACGGGGAGCAACGACGTGCGCTCCGAGGGTATGTCGTACGGTATGATGATCAGCGTGCAGCTCGACAAGCGCGAAGAGTTCGACAAGCTGTGGGGGTGGAGCAAACGCCACATGGCCTACGGCACAGAAACGCCGTGGGACGGCTATTTCTGCTGGCAATGCCTGCCCGACGGCTCGCACCTCGGCGGCAGCAACGCTTCCGACGGTGAGCTTTACTTCGTGACGGCGCTTTATCTCGCCGCCGAACGATGGAAAGAGCCGCGCTACGCCCGCGAGGCGGATGAAATTCTCCGAAAAATCATGAACAAGGACGGAGAGAATACAGGCGTGTATAACCTATACAACCGGGACAACGCACTGATAACATTCGTGCCCGATTCCATAGGGCACGTATTCACCGATCCCTCATATCAGCTTCCGGCCTTTCTCGACAAATGGGCTCGAACGGCTGCCACCGACCGCGAGTTCTGGACCCGTGCCGCCAATGCCGCACGCGGACATCTCATGGAGTCCGCCCACCCCGAGACTGGGCTGCCTCCCGACTACAGCCTGTATGACGGCACGGCATACGCGTGGCCGGGGGCCGGCTACGACACATCGCTGTATATGTACGACGCCATCCGCTGCGCCATGAACACAGGAATGGATTCCTACCTGTGCGGCAGCGATCTCATCCGCCAGCAGGACGCTATGCGGCGCCTGCTCAGGTTCTTCAAGCGCGACGGTTGCACTCACGCCCATTTCCGTATTGACGGCAGCGAAGCGTTCGGCGACTACAGTTGCGGCATGGCCGGCGCAAATGCCGTGGGAGCCATGGCACTTGTATCGTCATCGACCGACGGAGACCGCGAGCTTGTGCGCGAATTTGTGCAGAGACTCTGGGACACGAACCCTCCCACGGGAAAATACCGCTACTACGAGGGGCTCGTCTATTTCCTGTCGATGCTGCACGTTTCGGGCAATTTCGCTCTGGATTTCTAACAAGAACGCCGGCCCGGATCAAGGGTCGGCGTTCATTATGCGATGTGCATCCGCTATTCCTCAGTGTTCACGCGGATAGCTGTGGTGATTGTGTCGTTCTCTTTGTCGTAGTCCACGACAACTTCGTTGCCGGGCATCAGCGACGCAGTGATGATCATCTCGGCCAAAGGATCTTCAAGATACTTCTGGATAGCGCGCTTGAGCGGACGCGCGCCGAACTGGCGGTCGTAGCCCTTCTCGGCGATGTAGTTCTTGGCCTCCTCGCTCAGCACCAGTCGGTAGCCCAGATCGTTGAGGCGGCGGTGGAAGCCTGCCAGTTCGATGTCGATGATGCGGAAAATGGCATCGCGGTCGAGCTGGTCAAACATTATGATATCGTCGATACGGTTTAGGAACTCGGGCGAGAAAGCGTTGTTCAGCGCTTTCTGAAGCACGCCGTGGGTATAGTTCTTATCCACCGTCTTGGTGGCGAAGCCCACGCCGCTGCCGAAGTCCTTGAGCTGGCGCGTACCTATGTTGGAGGTCATAATCAGGATGGTGTTCTTGAAGTCTATGCGTCGTCCGAGGCTGTCGGTAAGCCGGCCTTCGTCCATCACCTGCAGCAGCAGGTTGAACACATCGGGATGCGCCTTCTCGATTTCGTCGAGAAGAACCACCGAATACGGTCTGCGGCGCACCTTTTCCGTGAGCTGGCCGCCTTCCTCATAGCCCACATAGCCGGGAGGCGCTCCCACGAGACGGCTCACGGTGAACTTCTCCATGTATTCGCTCATATCAATACGGATGAGGGTATCGGCCGAGTCGAAGAGGTATTCGGCCAGTTTCTTGGCCAGATGCGTCTTGCCCACACCCGTGGGGCCCAGGAACATGAACGTGCCGATGGGCTTGTTGGGGTCTTTGAGGCCGATACGGTTGCGCTGTATTGCCTTGACTATTTTCTCCACGGCCGTGTCCTGACCTATGATCTGGCTGCGCAGCGTAGGGGCCATCTCCAGAAGGCGCGCACCCTCGGCCTGCGCCACGCGCTGCATGGGCACACCCGTCATCATGGCCACAACCTCAGCCACCATATCCTCGTCGACCGTCACGCGGTGTTCGTCGAGATACTTCTTCCACTCGTCCTGCGCGCGGTCGAGCTGCGCGCTGAGTGTCTGAGCCTTGTCGCGCCACGACGCAGCAAGCTCGAAGTTCTGGGCATGGGCTGCTTCCACCTTGCGTGCGTTGGCATCCGCAATCTCAGCTTCGAGGCGCTCGATTTCTTCCGGCACCTCGATATTGGCCACGTGCACACGCGCACCTGCCTCGTCCATGGCATCAATGGCCTTGTCGGGGAAGTTACGGTCAGAAATATAGCGCTCAGTGAGCTTCACGCATGCCTCAAGTGCCGCCGGGGTGTATTCCACATTGTGGTGTGCCTCGTAGCGCGGTTTGATATTGTTGAGAATCGTGAGCGTCTGCTCGGCGGTGGTGGGTTCAACCATCACTTTCTGGAAACGGCGCTCGAGAGCTCCGTCCTTCTCGATATTGTTGCGGTATTCGTCGAGCGTAGTGGCGCCGATGCACTGGAGCTCGCCTCGTGCAAGAGCAGGTTTGAGCATATTGGCAGCATCCATAGCGCCCGACGGATTTCCGGCACCCACTATGGTGTGGATTTCGTCGATGAACAAGATAATATCGGGATTCTTCGAGAGCTCGGTGAGGATAGCCTTGATACGCTCCTCAAATTCGCCGCGATACTTGGTGCCGGCCACTATAGAGGCCATATCGAGCGATACCACGCGCTTGTCGAAGAGCACCCGGCTCACCTTGCGCTGCACGATGCGCAGCGCGAGACCTTCTACGATGGCACTCTTGCCCACTCCCGGCTCGCCAATGAGCACGGGATTGTTTTTCTTGCGGCGGCTGAGCACCTGTGCCAGACGCTCGATCTCCACCTCGCGACCAACCACAGGATCGAGGCGACCGTCCTGCGCGGCTCGCGTCATGTCGTTGCCGAATTTGTCGAGCATGGGCGTGTCGCCCGTAGATCGTCCGGGGCGGCGTCCGGTCTTCACTCCGGCGGGTTCGCCGGCCGGCACTCCTGCGGTGGCGCCGTCGCGGCCATCATCATCGGAGGAGCTTTCGCGTGGCACGCTGCCGTTGTCGGCCTGTAGAGACGCAAAAAGGCGGTCGTAGGTGGCCCCTGCGTTCATAAATGGCTGCATAAAAGGCATCTGCTGCACCTCATAGTTGTGGAATAGTGCGAGCAGAATGTGCACGGGTTCTATCTGCGTGTCTTTGAGCATACGCGCTTCGAGCATGCTCAGCTTCACTATCCGGTTAGTGATATCGGCCACGGTGAGGCTGCCGGAACCGCGGCCGCTGTCGGCGGCAGCTTCTTCGTAGAGCAGCTGGTCGAGGCCGTGACGCAGGCTTTCGAGCGACGCATCCGTCACTCTGTCGAGCGCGCGCGCAGGCTCTCCGGAGGTGTCGTCGATCATGGCCATGAGCAGGTGCGACGGCTGGATCGTGCTGCTGCCGTGGCGCATGGCCTGCTTCTTGCTTTCGTCGAGAATGCGCTGTATCTCGCCTGAAAATCTATTTTCCATATTGTTGTGTATTCCTTTCGTTTTCTAATTTTACTGCAATTATTGTGCCAAACGTGTGATATGCCTTTAATATTGTGGCTATGCCCGAACTTATAAAGAAAAATAACATTGCACACTATTATATATAACAATTTTTTTGTAACTTTGCTTGATAATTCAACACAACCAGGAAAAAGAATTCTTACAAAGTATGTTGGAAGAAGATAGAATACTCAAAATCGACATCGAAAAAGAAATGAAGTCGGCCTACATCGACTATTCGATGTCGGTGATTGTATCGCGTGCGTTGCCCGATGTGCGCGACGGAATGAAGCCGGTGCACCGCCGCGTGCTCTTCGGCATGAACGAGATGGGCAACACAAGCGACAAACCACATAAGAAATCAGCCAACTGCGTGGGTGAGGTGATGGGTAAATACCACCCCCACGGCGACAGCTCCATCTACGGCACCGTAGTGCGCATGGCCCAGGACTGGTCTCTGCGCTACACCCTTGTGGACGGTCACGGCAATTTCGGCTCGGTGGACGGCGACGGCGCAGCCGCCATGCGTTACACCGAGGTGCGCCTGTCGCAGATGGGCGAGGAAATGCTGCGCGATATCGAAGCCGATACCGTGGATTTCCAGCCCAACTACGACAACTCGCGCCGCGAGCCCACCGTGCTCCCCACCCGCTTCCCCAACCTTCTTGTCAACGGTGCCAGCGGTATCGCCGTGGGTATGGCCACCAATATGCCGCCCCACAACCTCACGGAGAGCGTGAATGCCGCCATCGCCCTCGTGGACAACCCCGACATCACCATCGACGAGCTCATGCATCATATCACCGCCCCCGACTTCCCCACGGGCGGTACCATATACGGCTACAACGGCGTGCGCAGCGCCTATGAGACAGGCCGAGGCCGAATCATAATACGTGCGAAAGCCGAGATCGAGCAGGACGGCAACCACGAGACAATCGTGGTGCATGAGATACCCTACGGCGTAAACAAAGCCGAACTCATTAAATATATAGCCGAGCTCGTGACAGAGAAGAAGCTCGATGGCATCGCCGACATCAACGACGAGAGCGACTACTCGGGCATGCGTATCGTGATCAAGCTCAAGACCGATGCCAATGCCAATGTGGTGCTGAACAAGCTCTACAAGATGACCCAGATGCAGGCTTCGTTCAGCGTCAACAACGTGGCTCTCGTGGGCGGACGTCCGCGCACGCTCAACCTCAAGGAACTGCTTCAGGCATTTGTGGATCACCGCCACGACGTGGTGGTGCGCCGCACGCGCTTCGAGCTGGCCAAGGCTCAGGAACGCGCCCACATACTCGAAGGCCTGATAATCGCCTCTCAGAATATCGACGAGGTGATCCGCCTGATCCGCGCCGCCGCCAATACCGACGAAGCAAAGCAGGCCCTTGTGGCAGCTTTCGAGCTCTCCGACGCACAGGCCCAGGCTATCGTGGACATGCGCCTGCGCAACCTCACCCAGCTGGAGCAGCACAAGCTCGAAGACGACTACCGCCGCATCGAGGAGCTTATCGCACACCTGGAGCTGATCCTGAGCGACGACCATGTGTGCCGCGAGCTCATCAAGGCCGAGCTTGTGGAAGTGCGCGACCGCTTCGGCGACGAGCGCCGCACGTCGATCGACTACACCGCCGGCGACTTCAATGCCGAAGACTTCTACGCCGACGACGACATGATAATCACCATATCCCACCTGGGATATATCAAGCGCACTCCTCTGAGCGAATTCCGCGCCCAGAACCGCGGCGGCATGGGCTCGCGCGGCAGCGTGACACGCGACCAGGACTTCGTGGAGCACATCTACACTGCATCGATGCACAACACTATGCTGTTCTTCACCGCCCGTGGCCTCGTGTACAAGCTCAAGGTCTACGAACTGCCCGAGGGAACCAAGACCAGCAAGGGACGCGCCCTGCAGAACCTGCTCAACATCGAGGCCGGCGACACCGTGCAGGCATTCGTGGCATGCAAGCAGCTCGACGATCCGGAATTCACCGGCTCGCACTACTTGGTGTTCGCCACCCGCAACGGTGTGATCAAGAAGACGTCGCTGGCCGAATACGCCCGCGTGCTTGCGAAGGGCAAGAAAGCCATCGTGCTGCGCGACGGCGACAGCCTCATAGGCGTTGAACTCACCGACGGCAACTCCGAAATACTCATGGCCAACCGCGGCGGCCGCGCAATACGTTTCCATGAGTCGGCTCTCCGCTCAATGGGTCGCGTGAGCGCCGGCGTGCGCGGCATGCGCCTGGACGGCGACGATGATGCCGTGATTGGCCTCATCACCATGGCTGCCGACACCACCGACAGCGTGATGGTGATCTCGGCTGAAGGCTACGGCAAGCGCACCGAACTCGACGCCTACCGCATAACCAACCGTGGCGGCAAGGGCGTGAAGACCATGAACATAACGGATCGCACCGGCTGCCTCGTGGGCTTCAAGGCCGTGAACGACGGCAACGACATCGTGATCATCAACCAGAGCGGTATCACGCTGCGATTCCACGTGGCCGACATCCGCCTTATGGGACGCGCCACCCAGGGCGTGCGCATCATCAACCTGGGCAAGCGCAACGACGTGATAGCCAGCATCTGCTGCGTAGACACCGACCCCGAAGAAGAAGTGGAGGCAATCGAAGAAGGCGAGGCACTCCCCGACATGAACGAAGCCGAGCTCGCCGTTGAAGCGGAGGCAGAAGAAGCTCTCGAAATAGAAAACGAGACCGAGCAGCTGCTGCACGAGACCGACGAATTCGACCCCACGGACAACGACAAGAATTAACCTCAATATTTAATATCACCTCATCACAATCATGAGAAAAATCGTCATTCTGGGCGCATGCATCCTCGCTGCCACCGCAGCTTCCGCCCAACAGACAGTGATTAAAGACGCCGAGCGCGCCCTCAAGGAAGGCAAGACCGCCGAAGAAGTGGTAGCGATCGTTACACCTGCGTTCACCGATCCCGAGACTGCCACCCTCGCACAGACCTGGTATATTCCCGGCAAGGCCGCTTTCTCGCAGTACGACAACCTTATCGGCGTAAAGGCTCTGGGCAAACTTCCCGAAGGCGGCGAAGTGCTCATGGGCAACCTGCTCATCGACGGCTTCGGCTACTACACCAAGGCCCTGCCTTTCGACAGCCTCCCCAATGAAAAAGGCAAGGTGAAGCCCAAATACTCCAAGGAAATCCACAATACCATCGCCGGCCACTACACCGACTACAACAACGCCGCCATCGCCTTCTGGGAAGCCAAGGACTACGGCAAGGCCTACGAGGCATGGGAGCTCTTCTGCACCATCCCCGCCAAGTTCAACGTGAACGCTCCCGCCGACACCACCATGGGCGAAATCCGCTACAACCAGGCTCTCGCAGCATGGCAGAACGAGAACTATGAGGCTGCCCTCGCCTCCTTCCTCAAGGCCAAGGACCTGGGCTATACCAAAAAGAACCTCTACGACTACGCCATCGCCGTTGCCAGCCAGGCCAAGAACGACGATGCAGTACACGACCTCGCCAAGGAAGCTCAGGGCCTCTACGGCAAGGAAGACCCCAACTACGTGGGCTACATGATCAACCGCTATCTACAGAACCAGGAGTTTGACAAGGCCTACACCATCATCGACGAAGCCATCTCCAACGACCCCGACAACGCACAGTACTACGTGGTAAAGGGTATCCTCCTGAGCGAGAACGGCAAAAAGGCCGAGGCCAAAGACTTCTTCAAGAAAGCTATCGCACTGGATGCCGCCAACTCGATGGCCCTCTATCAGTATGGCCGCGCCCTGTGCGAGGAAGCCTACGCCCTGGGCGACACCGCTCCCACTAGCCCCAAGGAAAGCGAAATTTTCTTTGAAGAAAAGATCAAGCCCCTCTTCCTTGAAGCAGCCGACTATCTCGAGCGCGCCTACGACGAGGACAACAACAACACCGACGCCCTCCGCTACCTCGAGAACGCCTACTACAACCTGCGCGACGAGCAGAAACTCCAGGACGTTCAGAACCGCCTGAAATAAACTATCTCCCTACCACCATACAGCCCTGCGGCCTCCGCCGCAGGGCTTTTTTTTGCACCGTTTACGGGCTGAGATACAAAAGGACATAAGAGGCATAAGAAACAAAAGATTTTTAGTTTCGCTTCATTCTTTTGTATTATGCTCGCATGATCCAGTCGGGTAATTGCCCTCGGGGGGCGCTCGCACAAAGGGGATGGGTATGGCATTTGAAACCGCGGGGTGCGCGGCCTTTGGCCGCTTACCGCCACGGCTACTAATCGGGACGCGCTCTCCGGCGCGTCTTTATAGCAAAAGAAAAGGACGTGCCGCGGCACGTCCTTATTAGTCAAACGGAAGGTTTATGGTCAAGCACTAATTTGTGTAGGTGCTACGCCACTCTTCCAGAACTGAATCTTCCACGGGCACCAATTCAAGGCAAAGAAATTCATCGGACTGCGAAAAATGCCAGTGCCTCACGATGCACAAACTCTTTTCCGTGATTTTGCGGACAGCAAAATCACCTAACAGGTTTTCACAGAGTAGCCCATTCGTTTTGCTGTAATTCCATTTGTAGCTTTTGGCGCAGCACAAGTATTCCGGATGATCAACTTCCAACGGATTCTCGCACCACTGCACGAAATTCACAATCGTGTTGTCAGAGCCAAAATAAAAACGCAATTTATCACTTCTTCCATATGGTGAAAAGACAATTTTGCATCCTTCATACATCCTATAGGATATATTGTCTTCGTCGGCAACAACCTTGTAAACGCCATCAAGCATCCATCCCTTATTATCGAGGAATTCGTGCAGCTCCTTTTCCTCGGGGTAGATGTAATCGGTGCCGAAGTCAAGGGATAGCGCACCGTCATTGGATTGCACAACTTTAAACGGTTTTGTAGAAGTGTCCGCAGACGGTTCTTCGGTGGATACGTCCAACTGTGGAGGTTCGATTGTCGGCTCATCGGCGTAATCTCCGGAACAAGCAGTCAAGGCTACCGCTACGCCTACAAACCATAGTTTCTTAATCATATTCATTTTTTCTCGATAAAATAAGTGGTATATACGTTGTGATTAATATGATAATTGCTATACGGACCAAGCGGATTGAAGGTGTTACTAAGGAAATATCCATTATATTTTCCGTCCTTACCCCAATTACAATGATAGAAGAAGCGCATTTCAGTATTCTGATTAATCGTGCGAGATCTTGCCTGAACCTCATCTACCACCCATGTACAACTACGCAGTTCATTACCATCTTCATCAAGCGCAGTCCCACTCATTAGCGCCGGACCATAGTCTTTGATATTATGAACCATTTTTTCTTCAGTAGAGAAAAGTTCACATACATATTTGAAATAATCCTTTAAAGGCGTAAGAGTACTAACAGGGATTAAATTGCCATAGCCATCTGTCTCTTCCACAGATAGTTGCCATGTTAGTTCGTCATCGTAATGTGTATTATTTAACACTCCAATTTCACGGATTAGTCTCGCAGAAGCTTCTGCCTGCGCTCCATTTGTCGGATATGAAAAGCGAGTATTCGTCCAATCGATAGTATAGCCATTAATTACTGCAGGGTATTCATAGAATGTGAGAAGCTGAGCTACTGCAACATCTACATAATAAGCTGCGACATTATTACCAGTTGGAGTCAAACAATACTTATTATAGGGACTACCTGTGCCCCATAGAGGACGAATACTACTAGAATAGGCAGCAATAGTATGCCATTCAACATCTTCGTTATCATTATTGGAATAATCTGGTATAAATTCTTGCACTACATCAAGAGACAACGTATTCCCAATCGTTCCTAACAAATAGGACTCGAAAAATAAATCAAAGTAATATGTTAATGCATCGTCGTTCACAATATCTTCTACAGAGAGGTTATTATCGGGAATTATCGCAATAGCATCCGAGATAAGTTCACAGTCGGACACAATAACACATCCATTTTGATTCTGGAAATTAACGAGATATATCATTGTATCCGGAACCATTATCGTCTCCGCACGTCCAAGATTGTTTTTCTTGAAAACCATACGGGATGGGCAAGGTATCACATTTGCTACTTGAATTTCATTTGCTCGACCTGGATTGCACTCAGCTATCGCTTTTTGGGCAATTCCGATTAGTTTGTTTTCAAGTTGCGTTGTCTGCTGGTGAGGTTGGTTTACCTCCGTTAGACTGTCCGAGCAAGCCGGGAGCAGACAAAGAATCAGTAATAAGGTTAGAATTTTATTCATAGGATTTTAATTTATATGGCAAATTTAGATTAATATTATTAAAAATAATAATTTGTCAACAAAATGTAATTAAAAAATATCATAACTGCAACAATGGCTCATATTTTTACTTTCTATCTGATATTTCTACCGAATAGAGTTATCACGTACAGTTTATGGCAATGATGCTGAATCAGGATAAAATCAGTAAGGTTCTTTCATGGTAATGAGATTAACGAACAAAGTCTACCTCAGAAACGGAATAATTATGCTCGCATGACCCCGTCGGGCCATAGCCCTCGGGGGGCGCTCGCACAATTGGGGTGAGGATATGGTATTTGAAACCGCGGGGTGCGCGCCATTAAGGCGCTTACCGCCACGGCTACTACTCGGGACGCGCTCTTCGGCGCGTCTTCTTACGCCACAGATTTTCTGCTGAGCCGAATATATGGGCTATCTCCGGCGCGTCATTTTTCCTCACTGATATCAGATGCGCTCGACGTCGCGGGCGCGGAGCCAGGCGCGGGTAGCGTTGTTGATCTTTACGTCGTACCAGCGCTCGGAACCCTCGCTGCCTGGAGCCATGACGCTGTCGACAATCTCCACCTTGGTGCCTTCGTGGATTGCCACTACCTTGTCGGTAGCGTTCTGGGTGGCCTTGGGAGTGGAACTCAGGAGAGTGGTGGGAACCGTGACCACGGCGCTGTCGTGGTTGTAGCGGGCGGCGGCGCTCTGCCTGGCCACGATTATGGCGTAGATGCACAGACACATAAGCGCTATGCCGCCGAAGAAACCCGTCTTGCGCAGCAGCACGCTGCCGGCGAAAATGTAGAGGGCGGCCATGGCGGCCACAGTCACGAAAAGGATAAATGCCGTCCATGCCCAGGCATCGGGGCTCATCCACGCTATGATGCCTTCGTGGAGGTTGCCCAGGAAGGAGCTGTCGTCCTCAGGCAGGTCCTGAATGCGCGTGCGCACGAAGTCGAGATTTGTGCGTGCATCGGCGTGAGAGGGATTCTGCCGGAGCGCGCGCTCATAGTTGATGATGGCGTGCCCGGCATCGCCGTTGCGCCAATAAGCGTTGCCCAGATTATAGTATGTGTCAGCGCTGCGGCTTTCCTGTGCGAGGGATTGCTCGTACAGATCGATAGCTCGGGCGTAGTCCTCGGCCATGTAGGCCGAATCTGCACTCACCGCGAGCGACGCCGCACTGGCAGCTGCGCCGGATAATATGGCAAGTAAAAGAACGAGAATGTATTTCTTCATAATTTGCGTTTTACGCCTTCAAGGCCGTTGATTGCTGCGGTGGCACGATTGTAGAGAGCCGATACTTCGTCGGCGGAATGGTCGGGAGTGAAACGTGCCTGCTCACACTCGTCGAGCACGTCGATGACGGCCTGAGTTTCTTCCGGCGAGGCACCGTAGGCTTCGAGGCGGGCGGCAATATTGTCGCGCACAAGCTGAGAGGGCGCGATGCCCAGCTTGTCGCTCACGTAGCCCCAGAGGGCACGCGCAAGCTCCTGATAGAACTCGTCCGGCTTTCCGGCCTGCATGAATCCGCGTGCAGCGCGCAGGCGCTTGAGCGCCACGCGGTTGGCGCGGGCGAGGCGACGACCGGTCACATCGGCACGCAGGCGAAGCGTGCGACGGTAGGAGAACACCACTGCCACAAGCGCCACCACCACGAGCACATAGGCAAGCCAGTACCACAGCGAGTGGAAAAGCCGCCCCCGATATACAACGGGTACTTCGGGCGATGTGTGGATATGGCGGATATCGGTGATGGTATTGTCGATAGCCCGCTGCTCCACTGCCGCTACGGAAGTGGCCGAGCCGCGGGCCACATTCACATCGTAGGAGCGCGTGTCGATAGTCTCATACTTGCGCGACGAAGGATCGAAATACACGAAGGTGCCACCTGGTATAGTGAACTTGCCGGGTTCCTGGGGCACAACCGTGTAGTCGATACGGTAGGTGCCGGTCATATCGGCACCGCTCACGCGGGCGTCAATGTCGGTCTTGGGGGTGTAGCGGTCGAATCCTGCGGGGAATTCGATGGTGGGTGCGGTGAGATATTTGATATTACCGGTGCCCTTGACGATATAGCTGTAGGTGGCGGCCTCATTGGTGCGGAGCACCTCGGGCGAGAGTTCGGTCGATACCGAGAACGAGCCCACGGCGCCGTTGAATCCCTCGGGCCGCGGCTCGGGAAGCGCCTCCACGTTCAGGGTGGCCTGATTGCTGTTGGTGGTCACGGTCTGCTGCACGGGGCGCCGTGTCATGAAATAACCCATATTCACCGTCTCGTAGGTGCGCACCACGACGTCGTACTGGCCTGAATTGACCGTCAAGCGCCCCGACTTCTGCGGATAAAGCAGGCAACGCTTCAGCACCGCCGTGGTGTAGTTACGTCCGTTGTAGTGCTCCGTCTCGGGCTCAAGCGTTACAGGAAGCTCCTCCGACAGGAATCCCTCGAATACCGGCTGCTTCTTGGGCATGATCGAGGTGATATCCGTGGTGGTATAGACCTTGATAGTGGCGATAACGGCCTCCTGCTCGTAGACGTGGGTCTTGTTGAAAGAGATACGGATGAGCAGATCGTCGGGCGAGATGCGCTGCGAGGCATCGGCCTGCTGCACCTGCTCGCGGGGATTGCTCCCCTGCCCCGCAGCTGCTCCGGCAGCGGCATTTCGATCGGGCGGGAGCACCTTGAAGGTGACACTGCGCGAGCTGAGCGCATGGCCACCTGCATTCACACTCACGGCAGGCACCGTGACGGTTCCGGCCTTATCGGCCGAGTAGATGAACGAGTAGTCGATACTCGTGGACGAACTCATACGACCGTTCTCTATCTCGGTGCTTGACATAGTGGACACAGACGGGCCGTAGAGCAGCGTGCAACCGTCAAGCACCGGGGCCTTGGGCGCATTGGCTTCGCCGTCGCTGAGGCGGAAGGTGAGGCTGAATTTGCGTCCTTCCACCACATTGCCGGGGGGCACGACTTTGAACGATGCTTCCGCCATGGCCGACGATACTCCCAGCAGGAGCAACGCCACGGAAAGGAATATACGAATTTTGGCTGACATGACTTACCAGGGTTTATCAGTTGTATAACGTGATGGCTGCGCAGGCTCCTGCTGCTTGCGGCGCGTGGCATTCTCCTTGTTCTGCATAGCCTGGAGAATCTGCTCGGCGCTTTGCGTCATGGGCTGCGGCTGAGGTTGTTGCTGCTGTTGCTGCTCCTGGTCCTGCTGCTGGTCCTGCTGTTGTTGCTGCTGTTGCTGTTGCTGCTGATCCTGGTTCTGATCCTGATTTTGGTCTTGGTTCTGATCCTGGTTCTGCTGCTTGAGCTGCGCGAGCCTCAGATTCTGGCGGGTTCGGTTGTTGTCCGGGTTAATTTTCAGGGCCTGCTTGTAGCGCTCGATGCTGCGTCCATAGTCCTGATCGTTATAGGCCATGTTGCCAAGATTGTACAACGCCTTCTCGGCAAGGGGAGTGTCGGTTACGGCACAGTTGCGGGCCACCTGCTCGAGCATCTGCATGCCCTGAGCGCGAGGATCGTTCTCTGTGCCCCGGGTATCTTCGCCTGCCATGTTGATGAGCGCAAGGGCCTTGTTGTAGAGCGCCACCTGCGATGCGGGATTGAGCTGCAGGGCCACCTCGTAGGCCTCGAGTGCCTTGGCGTAGTTGCCTTTATTATAGAAATCGTTGCCCTCGCGAATCGTGAGGCGCAGCTCCTTCGTGACCCCGGCACCCACATCGGGCGAGTCCTGGGCCATGGCCACATTCGCGGCGGCCAGAGCCAACAGTACGGTTATGACTATCTTTTTCATTTTTTTGGAGCAGACTTGGTGAAGAAATTGATATGGTCGAGCCAGCCAATCTTACGCTCCAGCACGAGCACATCCACAATGAGGAGGATTAAAGCTATCCACGCGAATGTTGGGAACTGCTCGGCCCCGGCCGTATAGCTCACACGGCTGAATTCCGATTTTTCGAGCGTATCAAGACGGTTGTTGAGATCGTCGAGCGCCGACGAGCTCGCGGCATTGACGTAGATTCCGCCGCCGGCCTCGGCCAACTGCCTTCCGAGCTCTTCATTTATAGTGGTGGTGACCACGTTTCCGTCCATATCGCGCAAATACTCGCCCTTATGGCCCGGCACAGGAATGGGAGCACCCTTGGCTGAGCCCACACCCACTACATAGACCTGAATACCGTTTTCTCTGGCGAGTTTGGCTGCTTCAAGCGCATCACCCTCGTGGTCTTCGCTATCGGTGATGAGTATGATGGCCTTGCGGGTGTCTTCGTCGGGCGAAAAACCGTTCATGGCCATATTGATGGCTCCGGAGATATCCGTGCCCTGATTGGCCATCATGCCTGGCTCAAGCTCGCTCAGGTACATCTTGGCCGAATAGAAATCCGTGGTGAGCGGAAGCTGTGTCTTGGCGTCGCCGGCAAAAATCACGAGACCAACCTTGTCGTTGTGAAGCCGGTCGATAAGTTTCTCAAGCACAAGGCGCGAACGGTCGAGGCGGGAAATGCCGGCGGGGTCGTCGCTGGCAGAGGCAAGCATGGAGTTGCTGACGTCGAAAGCAATCATCACCTCGATACCGTCCACTCTCGCCTCCTCTTCTTTCTGTCCGGCGCGCGGACGCGCAAGCACAACCACAATAGCGGCGAGCGCAAGCACTTCAAGCACAATCTTTATGGCAGGCTTGTAGCGCGACACTTCGGGCATTAGGGATTCTATCACCTCGGGACGGCCGAAATTGCGGAGCTTGCGCCTGCGGGATATGCGGGCGAGTGCATAAAGGCCGGCCACACCCACGCACGCGAGCAGGAGATAAAGCAGATATGGATTGGCAAAATCAAACATAAACGTATATTCTTGTTATGGCATGGTGCGCACCACGGTGTAGCGCAGCACAAGCTCGATAGCAAATAGAGCGAATGCCAGCCATGCCCACATCATATAATTGTCTTCGGTGTGCGAGAAATGGCGCACATCCATCTGGGTCTTTTCGAGAGCATCAATCTCGTCGAATACATCCTGAAGCACTTTGTTGCCTGTGGCACGGAAATATTTGCCGCCGGTGGTCTCGGCCACGGTGCGCAAGGTGGCTTCATCTATCACCACCTTCTGGGGCTCGAACACCATGCGCCCGAACTCATTGAGCATGGGCGACGGCGCCATGCCGTTGGTGCCTATACCGATAGTGTAGATTTTCACGCCCAGTTCCTGAGCCACGCGTGTGGCGTCGAGAGGCGTGACCACACCTGTGTTGTTGCTGCCGTCGGTGAGCAGTATGATGCTTTTGCTCTTGGCCTTGCCCTCCTTGAGGCGGTTGAGTGAGGTGGCTATGCCGTCGCCTATCGCCGTGCCGTCTTCAAGCATGTTCATGCTTATGGAATTGATATAGGAGAGGAGCTGGGCGCGATCCACCGTCATGGGCACGCCGGTGAGACTCTCACCTGCAAATACCACAATACCGATATTGTCGTTCTCGCGCGCGCTCACAAATTTGGATGCCACAGCCTTGGCCGCCTCTAGACGGTCGGGCTGGAAATCGCGGGCAAGCATACTGGACGAAATATCCATGGCAATCATGATATCCGTGCCCTCGGTGCGCGTGGTGCGCCAGTTGTCTTTGAGCTGCGGACGCGCCAGCACGATGATGAGACATCCCACTGCCGCCAGACGCAGACCGAACAGCAGGTGGCGTGCCCACTGGCGCCACGAACCCGGCAGACTGGCAAAAGAAGCCGTGGACGACAGCGCCATATATGGCCGTGCGTTGTGCTGCTTCAGAATGTACCACACGATCAGCGGCACATAAAGCAGAAACAGCCATAAATATTGAGGATGAGCTAATTGCATAGATCAGTTTTTATTGCTATTACTTTTGTCGCCGCCCTCCCCGCTCTCAGGCTCGGGAGCCGGCTTTGTGGCCTCGACGAACGCCACGGCAGCCTGATAGGTCTTCACGTTGTCGTCGGGCAGCGGGCGCATCTTCGCAAACTTCACGAAATCGGCCACCTCGAGCACCGCACGCATATTGTCGGCGCTCATGCGGGTGTGCTCATTGCTGCGCAGGGTGCGCATGATCTCGGTGGAGGTCATTTCCATGGCGTTGATGCCGAAACGTCCCTCGAGATACTGACGCAGAATGTCGGTGAGCTCCGTGTAGTACTCCTTCTCGTGGCCGCTCTCAGCCAGACGGCGCTCGCGCAGAGCTCCGAGCCGGCGCATTGCCAATTCATAGGGAGGCAACTCGCGACGCTTGCGCACAATCGCCGTTCCACCCTTGCGGAAGTACATCCATGCGGCCACTCCGGCGGCTACGACGCCCAGTGCCAGTACGATCCAGCCCCAGTAGTCGGTGACCCAGCGCGGAATCCAGTCGAACCAGCGCGCGGGATACACCGCGGGGCCTTCCATAGGATGGATTTCCGTGAGGGAATCCAGCTCTACGGGGAGCACTTTGAGCACGAGCGAGCGCGAGGCGGCAGTGTCGGAGCCGGCAGCCACGCGCAGCGGCGGAATAGTGATGGTGTCGGGGTCGAATGGCTGGAGCATAATGGTGTAGACCTGCTCGAGACGTCCGTTGCCCAGTCCGGTGGTGTCGCATTTAACATCCACCACATCTACACCGGCCAGCTGCGTGTCTTTGCGGGGCCAGTCCACGGTGTGCGCATCCTCGGGGCCCAGAACGGTCACCCGCAGGGCCGTGCGATAGCCCTGTGTCATGACGGTGGAGTCAAGCTCGGCGCGCACAGATAGAGCTTCAGTGCGTGCATGGACCGCTCCTCCGGCAAAGAGGAAAGCGGCAGCCGTCAGTATGTATTTGCAAAGCTTCATAATATAATCAATGTGTGCCGCGGTTCTTGAACAAGCCCATCAAGGCTTTCACATAATCCTCGTCGGTGGCTACGGTGGCGAAGTCCACACGCCTGCTGCGGAGCGTCTCGGCCATGCGTTGCTGGCGGTCGTACCACCAGCGGCCGTAGGCCTTGCGCACACGCGAGCTGGAGGTGTCGATCCACCGCGAGGCGCCGGTCTCGAGGTCGAGTACGCGCATCAGACCCACGTCCGGCATCTGCGTGTCGCGCTTGTCGTAGACCTGGAGCGCGATCACGTCGTGGCGGTTGCGGGCAACTGCCAGAGGGCGCGAATAATCATGTTCGTCGATAAAGTCGGAAATAAGGAAGGTGGTGCATCGCTTCTTCATGGCATCCGCGAAGTAGCGCAACGCCGCACCGAGATCGGTGCCCCGCCCCTCGGGCTTGAAATCGAGAAGCTCGCGGATGATGAGCAGGATGTGCTTGCGGCCTTTCTGCGGAGGAATGAATTTCTCAATGCGGTCCGAGAAAAACAGAGCACCTATCTTGTCGTTGTTCTGCGAAGCCGAGAACGCTATCGTAGCGGCGATTTCGGCAATCATCTCGCGCTTTTCCTGACCCACGG
>CAMWRI010000030.1 GCA_947176585.1 uncultured Porphyromonadaceae bacterium | reverse complement strand
CGCTGTCGCTGTGGCTGCCCTGATATGCCTCCAGTGGGGTGATGATGAGCGAGAGGGGCGTTCGGAAGGCGTGGCTGATATTGGTGAAGAACTGCAGCTTCATGTCGTTGAGCTGGCGCTGACGGTCCATTTCTTTCTCCGTCTGAGCCATTGTGAGCTTTTGTTTTTGCCTGTCGATGAAGTAGTAGATCACCATTATCAGAATCACGAAAAGCAGGATGAGATATACCACATACGCCCATGCCGTGAGATACCACGGCGACAGTATCTCGATATCCACGCCGTCCACCTCGCCTGTCATCAGTCCTTCCGGCGACATCGCGCACACCTCCAGGTGGTAGCGGCCGGGATTGAGGTTCACGAGCTCCACGTTGTTGCCCACGATGGGATACCATTCGTTTTTGCTGCTGTCAAGGCGATAGTAGTACTCAATCTTGAAGGGCAGGTCGTAGTCGTGCGGCGAGAACAGGAAGTTCAGGTTGTTGCTCGTGCTTTTCAGCGTTATTTTATCCACGTGGCTTATGTCTTTGTCCATTACGGCGTTGCCGTCCATAAGCGCGTTAGGAATCACGTAGGTGTTGTTCACTTTCAGTCCCGAAAGCCTTCCCTTTATATTCGCCATCTGCCCGAGCTGCTGATACTTGCCGGGATCCACGATCTGATAGCCGTTCATGCCGCCGAAGAGCAGGCGCCCGTCGGGCATCTTGGCCACGGCACGGCTGTTGTAACGGTTTGGCGTGGTCTCGTTGCTGCGCACGTGGTACACGTAGTGGCGGAAGGTATAGCTGCGCGTGGCCGGGTCGTACTGAGGCACAATGTTGTATATGTCGTTGTCGGATGCGAGCCATATGTTTTTGTTGTCGTCTTCAGCCACGCTTATGAACTTCACGTCGGCCAGCGAGGGGATGGTGTAGAGCGAGTCGTTTGCCGCATCGAGGATGTTCAGACTGTTGGGAGTGCCTTCGCAGATGAGCCACATAAGCGAGCGGCTGTCGCGGTAAAATGAGTTGAGCACGCTCGAGAGGCGGCGTGCCGCATCGTCGTTGGGGCCGATGAGCGCCGTGGACTTCTGTGTGCGGGTGTCGATTCTGAACAATCCTGATGTGGTGGCTGCGTACAGTGTGCCGCTGCGGTCGCATGAAAGCTGCTGCACCCAGGCCTCGTTGTCGATATCTATCTCGGCCGGCGTGCCGGAAAGGTCGGCATTGATGCGGAAAAGTCCGTTGCCCGATGTGCCCACATATATATTGCCGTCGATATCCTCCACGATGGAGTAGGGCGATGTGTCGGGAAGCAAACGCGTCACGGAGCCTCCGTCCAGGCAGATAAGTCCGTTGCGGAAGCTGCCGGCCCACAAGCGCTTGCGCGAATCAAGAAACAAGGCCGTGATGGATGCACCGGGCACCTTGGAGCGCAGCATCTGCGTCTCGGGTCTGGAAATACCGGTCTCTGCATCCACAACAAACAGGCCGTTGCCGTCCGTACCGGCCACCAAAGTGCCGCCGTCCACGGGCAACAGCGATATTATATCGTCCTTTATGCACTTGTGCTGAAGGTCTTCGATATGCCGTCCTTTCGTGACGTCGTAGTAATGCGATGAAATAGAGAGGTCGCATTTGTTGTAGGCCACCCACAGGTTGTCATTGCCGTCGACGTACACATGCGCGCAATGGTCGCTCACCGGAGTGTTGATGTCGAAAGGATTGTTGTGGATTTCGCCTGCAAGCTCGCCGTCGTCGGTGTAGTGGAGTATTCCTGATGAGCTCGTGGCCACGTAGATGTCGCTCCCGGAGCGTGTTATCTCCGTCACCATCACGTTGTCGCGCAATTTGTCCCAGTGCATGCCGTCGGCATCGTGGCGATACAGGTGCTTGTCGCCCAGCCAGATATTGCCTGCTCCGTCTTTTATCACGCGTGTGGCGAAAGTGCCGAACGGGTAGGCGGTTTCGTCGAATTGGCCCGTGGCCGTATCGTAGGAAAATATCGCTGTTGGAGTCACTATGTGGTAATAATTACCGTCGGCTGTTAGTTCCAGAGCCTCTCGGGAGAGGGTTTTCACGAGTTCGGCCTTATGGCCCGGTGCCGGATCAAGGGTGTACACCTTTTCACCGGCCACGATCATTGCCGGGGCGTGTGGTGCCCCCACTATTTCTATAGCCCACGGCCCGGGAGCGTCGATGCCGCGTTGCCCGAGCCATTCGGTGTCGATTTCCGTCACCCTGTAGCTCACAGGATCGAACAGGTATTTTTTCATTCCGCGCGTCACCACCGCCATCCGGCCGTCACTCAGGCCATATATCATATGAATGGGCACCCGCAGCTCCTCCGGCATTGCGAAGCGGATGGAATAGTCGCGCTTTAAGTCGTCGTACTGCATGAGGCCGTTTGTCGTGCCCACCCACGCCGTGCCGTTTTCATCCACGAATACGGAGCCCACGGCTGCCGTGTTCGTGTAGGTGTGGATGAAGTCCTTGAATATCGACGCATGTAGCGGCAGGCATCCGGCCACCGCCACTATGGTAGCGGCGAGCAGCAGGCGCAATGCTGAGAATCGTATGTTGCGGGTGTTGCGCATGTGGAAAATCGGTGTGATTGGTCAATTGCAAAGGTACGGATAATAATTTATCTGATACACACTTTTTGAGGTTACTTATAGCACATTTTGAATACAAATGAGCACATGTTTGATATGATGCCCGGCGCGGAATGTGCAAAAAAATACGTATCAAATGTTGCGGCAGCCTCCCTCTCGGGCTCCAATGCACATAATAGCAACATTTAAGATACATATTGGTCCGCGCCCGCGGGCACAAGTGATTTTTATTAATCATACATTTGCGCATCGGATTTTTCAACCTTAAATCACGAAAATCATAAATTCAATAAACCAATAAAATCAACATGCTAAACCTTACGAAAATGAAGACATGGGTCTTGGGGGCGATATGCCTCCTCTCGCCCCATATTCTTCTGGCGCAAGACCTGCTCAAAGTGAAGGGTAATGTGGCCGACGAAACCGGAGAGCCCCTGATTGGAGCCTCCGTGACGGTGCAGGGCTCGAAGACGGGAACTGTCACCGATATCGACGGCAATTACGAAATCCCGGTGGCAGCCAACGGCTCGCTTGAGTTTTCCTACATCGGCTATCAGTCCAAGACTGTGGCCGTGAACAATCAGTCCAAGATCGACGTGGTGCTCAGCCCTTCGGTAAATTCTCTCGACGAAGTGGTGGTGATAGGCTACGGCGTTCAGAAGAAAGTGACCATGACAGGTGCCGTGAGCAACGTCAACGGCAAGGAACTTCTGAAGTCGCCATCGGCATCGCTCGGTAATGCCATGGCAGGCAAGCTGCCCGGCGTCTCCACCGTGCAGTACTCCGGACGTCCCGGCGGCGACGACCCCACGATCCTCGTGCGCGGTGTGGGCTCATTCAACGGCTCCAGCCCGCTGATTCTCGTGGACGGTGTGGAGCGCAGCTTCAGCCAGATCGACCCGAACGAAGTAGAAGACATCTCCATCCTGAAGGACGCTTCAGCTACGGCCGTCTTCGGTGTGCGCGGAGCCAACGGCGTAATCATCGTCACCACCAAGCGCGGACAGGAGGGCAAGACCGACATCAGCTTCTCGGCCTCCTATGGCATACAGCAGGTGGCCAACTTCATCGAAATGGTAGATTCCTACACATGGGCCACATTATATAATAACGCGCAATTGAGCGACGGTTTCGCTCCGGATCAGCTCCGCTTCTCGGAGGAAGCTATCCGGCACTTCCGCGACGGCGACATGCCGCAGATCTACCCCAGCATGAACTGGCTGAAATACGTGATGAAGAAAACCGCCCCGCAGCAGCAGTACAATATCTCGCTGCGCGGCGGCAACAGCATCGCACGCTATTTCGTGTCGGTGGGTATGCTCAACCAGGACGGTCTTTTCCGCACATTCTCTAAGGATAAGAACACAAACTTCTCCTACAACCGCTACAACTACCGCGCCAACGTGGACTTCAATCTGGGCAAGTACAACGAGCTATCGGTCAATCTCGGAGGCCGCCTCGAAGACCGCTACGAACTGGCCGAAGGCGAGTACACGGTGTTCGACAACCTGGTGTATTCGGCACCGTTCACCGGTTCCGGTATCGACGAAGAAGGACGCCGCGTGGTGGCAAACAAAACCTATGTGGGCGAATGCGACAGCGACGGCCTCTTCCCCTTCTACGGCCGTGGCTACAAGCGCCAGGCCACAAACGTGCTCAACCTCGACCTCATCTACAAGCTGAAGCTCGACTTCGTGACCCCCGGCCTCGATTTCCGCCTAAAAGGCTCCTACAACTCGTCGTACACGCAGCAGAAGCTTCGCACTCTCTATGAGGGCGTCACCTACGAGCCCGTGCTCCTCGACGATGGTTCGGTGGCTCTCCGCAAGAAGGGCGATGCCTGGAATCTCGGCTATGAGGAAGGTTATTGGTTTGCCCGCGACTGGTATGCCGAGGCAAGCATCAATTATGCCCGCAAGTTCGGCGACCACGATATCACCGCTCTCCTGCTCTACAATCAGAGCAAATACTACTATCCCGGCAACTACGACGATATCCCCCACGGCTACGTTGGCCTCGTGGGTCGTGTGACATATAACTACAAGAGCCGCTACCTGGCCGACGTGAACGTGGGCTACAACGGTTCGGAAAACTTCGCCAAGGGACACCGCTACGGTCTGTTCCCCTCAGTGTCGCTGGGCTGGATTCTTTCCGGCGAGCCTTTCTGGAAAAACATCAGCACCGTGATTCCCTTCATGAAGCTGCGCGCTTCGCTGGGTAAGGTGGGCAACGACAACATGAACGGCCAGCGCTTCCTTTACCTCCTCGGCACATACTACATCGGCAACAACGGCTATAACTTCGGCCTCGGCACCTGGACCGGCAACGCCTATGAGCAGACCGCCGGCAATCCCCTCGTCACCTGGGAAACTGCCACCAAGCAGAACTACGGTCTCGACATCCACTTCTTCCAGGACCGTCTCTCGGCCACCTTCGATATCTTCACAGAAGACCGCAAGGGCATCCTTATCGACAACAGCAGCCTTCTGCCCGGTATCACCGCGCAGAAGCCTTCGTCGGTCAATCTGGGCCGCGTGAAGAATCACGGCTACGAAATCTCGCTCACATGGCGCGATCGCGTGGGCTCCGACTTCAACTACAGCATTTCGCCCAGCATGGCCTTCTCCCGCAACAAAGTGATAGAAAACGGCGAGGTGCCGCCACTCTACGAGCACCTGTCAGGCATCGGCCTGCCCGTGGGCCAGCGTCGGGGTTATGAATTCTTTGAGTTCTACCAGCCCGGCAAGACCGAGGAGCGCTACAAGCAGGTCTACGGCGTAGACATGCCCAAGCAGATGATCAACGTGCAGCCCGGCGACTGCGTGTATGTGGATCTCACGGGCGATGGTGTGATCGACAGCAACGACGTGCACGCGATGTACTACAGCGACGTGCCCGAGTACACTTTCTCGCTCAATACCTCCTTCACCTACAAGGGCTTCGACTTCTCGATGCTCTGGGTGGGCGCCACCAACGTCACACGCGAGCTCCAGAAGCCTTACCGCTCGCAGTTCGGACTCGTGAACCGCTCGGCTCTCATGCAGTGGGTGGCCGACAACAGCTGGACTCCCGAAACCGCCGAGACCGCCACTCTGCCGCGTCTCTCGTTCATGGCAAAGGAAAACAACACCGCCAACTCGAGCGTCTATTTCGCCGACGCTTCTTATGCGCGCTTGAAGAATCTGGAACTCGGCTACACCTTCCGCACGCCCCGCTTCCTGCCTCAGCTGCAGCAGTTCAGGCTCTACTTCTCGGCCTACAATCTCCTTACTTTCTCCAAGTTTAAAGCAAACGACCCTGAGAGCGCCACAAGCCAGGTGAATTATCCTATCACCCGTGTGTTCAATTTCGGCGCCAGTGTCAACTTCTAATGAATCTCACCGATATGAAACATAAGATCAACCGACTGCTGGTAGGATGCGTCCTCGGCGCTGCGGCAATGACTGCCTGCGTCGACGATATAGCGCTGGGCGACAGCTTTCTTGAGAAGGCTCCCGGCGTGGACGTGACCATCGACACGGTATTCTCCAAGGCCGAATACGCCAAGATGTTCCTCTGGGAATCCTACAAAGGCCTGTACGACGGCTTCTCCGACAATAATACAATCAACTCCGGCATGCCCGAGGCCATCAGCGACATCGTGCACTGCAACATCGGCTGGATCAGCGTCGTGAGCCAGTACTACAGCGGTATGCAGACAGAGAGCGGCAACGATAACGGCTGGGTGGGCGACAAGTTCGCATTCCTCGACACAAGCAACCGCAAGGGTATCTGGGGCACCGTGCGCGCATGCTGGCTCTTTATCCAGAACGTGGACCGCGTGCCCGATATGAGCGCGCAGGAAAAAGCTCGGCTCAAGGCCGAGGCCCGTCTGATTATCGCAAGCCGCTACTACGATGCTATGTGCCACTTCGGAGGCCTTCCTCTCGTGGACCACGCCTATGAAACCGGCGAAAACTTCGAGGGCGGCTACCTCAGCGGCATCACCGGCGAGGGAGAGCTTGTGCCCGGCCGCGCCACCGTGGAGCAGACAGCGGAATTTATCGACAATCTCCTCGTGCAGGTGATCAACGACCCCGCGCTGCCCTTCTCAATCACCGACTATATGGCCGAGGGCGGCCGTCTCACCAAGGGCGGGGCCTATGGCCTGCGCGCCAAGCTGTGGTGGTACGTGGCAAGCCCGCTGTTCAACGACAGCGAGCCCTACATGCAGTACGCCGGCTCTCCCAAAGTGCCCGTGGGCGTGGATATCGAAGGCGAACCCATCCTGCGCGTTTGGCTTGGTCGCAAGGACAACAGCCTCTGGAACAAGTGTCTTGACGCATGCGAGGACTTCTTCCGTGCCAACACCGCCGCAGGCAATCCGTTTGCTCTCCAGCAGGCCGACGGCACAACCGAGGCCGACTACCGCCGGGCCTACCGCACGGCTTACTACAACCGCGAGACCTCCGAGAAAATTATCGAGGTGCGCAACCCCGACCACGGAGAATATCTTCAGGAATGGTGGCCCAACGTGCCCTGCAACGTAGCACACTACGGTGGCCACGCTCCCACACTCGAATGGTTCAACATGTTCCCCTGGGCCGACGGACGTAATTTCGACGGCCAGCGCCTCTACGATACCGACAACGCCGAGAATATCGACATCTTCGCCGATCGCGACCCGCGCCTGTATGAGAACATTCTGGTGCCCCACCGCATGGTCAACAACCAGTACGACACCTTCTGGGACAACACTATCGACACCTGGGAAGGTGGCGACCTCTACGCCGGCCAGTGGTATTTCCCGCAGGGTTATCTCGCTCACGGCTTCGGCCAGTTCAAGTGGTCGCTCGACTTCCAGGATAATGCCTACGAGCGCTTCTCGTGGCCCTACCTGCGCATGGCCGACATGCATCTGGTATATGCCGAGGCGCTCGCCCACACAGGCAACCACGATGCAGCCGTCAAAGAGGTGGATAAGGTTCGTGCCCGCGTGGGACTGCCCTCGCTCAAGGTCAACACCGCCCTCAACCTCGCCGATACCGGCGTGCTCGTCGAGGAAATCCTGCGCGAGCGAGCCTGCGAGCTCGGACTTGAGAACTGCCGCCTTATGGACCTCATCCGCTACAAGCGCACCGACCTCTTCTGCGCTCAGCTCCACCGCATGACAATCTATGCCAAGGATCCCGCCACCGGCGAAAAGTGCGAGAAGCCCTACAGTCAGATGAACGGTATCTGGCCCTGCTTCATCTACGAGACCCAGCCCATCACTTCCTATGCACGCGTGTGGTGGACTCCCGGAAACTGGAGCAACAAGTGGCTCCTCTCGCCCATCGCCCGCAGTGAGATAAACAAGGGTTACGGCCTTTTCCAAAATCCCGGTTGGGAATAACCTCTCAATATCACTCTTGAACTATGAAAAATTATAAAGCTATCATATCCGCAGTGCTGTTGTCGGGTTCGGTCGTAGCCGGAGCTCAGATAACGACAGCCACGCCGGACAGTACCGAGGTGAATCTCGGTTTCGGCATCACGCAGAAACTGTCCACCCTTTCGGCTTCTGTTTCGGTGCTGACAGCCGAAGAACTGCGCGCCTCGGGAGCCATCAACCTCTCCGACGCACTCTACGGTCGCCTGCTCGGCCTCACGGCACTCAAAACCGGAGGCTTCCAGGGCGACGACAACTACGGCGCCAATTTCAATATCCGCGGTTATCAGACGTTCAGCGAGAACGGCGTGCTCATACTTGTCGACGGCATCCGCCGTCCCATCGACCGCATCACCGTGGACGAAGTGGAATCCGTGACTGTTCTGAAGGATGCCGCCGCCGTGGCTCTCCTGGGCTACGAAGGCATAAACGGCGCACTTTTCGTCACCACCAGGAAGGGTGGGGAAGGCGGCCCGCACATTGATGTGAGCTACCGCCACGAATTCCTGTTCGATCCCAAGACCGCCGATTTCGTTGACGGTTATAACTATGCCAATGCACTGAACGAGGCCCGTGCCAACGACGGCCTGTCCGCCGCATATTCTCCCCTCGAACTCGAGCTCTTCAAGTACGGCACCGATCCGCACCGCTATCCCTCCGTCAACTGGAAAGATCAGGTGCTTAAAAATAATGCCTCCGAGGATGAAGTGAACCTCTCCATCAGCGGCGGCAGCGACAAGATGAAGTATTTCACCCTGCTCGACTACTCCGATGCGCGCGGCGCGCTCAAGGGTACGGATCAGACCGACTATAACTCCCAGCTCCGCTATTCCAAGGCCAATATCCGCGCCAACCTTCAGTATAAGGTCACCCCCACCACGGAGATGAAGGTGAACCTGCTGGGCAGCTTCATCGAGACCAATTATCCCGCCGGAGGCAGTGCAAGCGATGTGATATGGCGTATCTACAGCCTTCCCTCGCTCGCTTTTCCCGTGACCACGAGCGACGGTGTGTGGGGCGGTAACGCCACCTTCGGCGACTCGAATCCAGTGGCAATCGTGCAGAGCACGGGCCGCGAGAAGACCCATCAGCGCGCTTTCTACGCCGACGCCCTGCTCACCCAGCACTTCGACTTCATCACCCCGGGCCTCAGCGCATCGCTGCGAGTGTCGTACGACAACTACTCGAAGATCAACGAGCGCCACAGCAAGAGCTTCCAGTACGGCTTCGAATCCTACTCCGGCAGCGTGGGCGACCCCACGGCTATCGTCAGCACGGTCTACGGCGACAAGATCAATAACCTTGAGTTCTCCAAGTGGCTGGGCAACCAGTGGCGTGCGAGCACTTTCGATTTCACCGTCAACTACGACCGCAGCTTCGGCGACCACAACGTATCGGCCGCGTTTATCTACAACACGAGCCAGACCGTGAACATGAACCGCTACAACACCTTCAACCGCGCCAACGTGATCGGCTACATGAACTATTCGTGGCAGGAGCGTTTCAATGCCACCGTGGTGCTCGCAGGCAATGGTTCAAACCGTTCCTATCCCCACAAATGGTCGTTCTCGCCCACGGTCTCGGCTGCCTATATGCTGGCCAACGATGCTTCAGCATCCGTGCTCAATCTGGCCAAGGTGCGCGCCTCGTTCGGCGTACAGCATTCCGACTATGTGCCCGTGAGCGGTCTCTGGCTGGAGAGCTACGACGGAGGCCACGGCAATATCGTGTTCGGCCCCAACTACAACGACGGATTCTGGGGAAGCTACCTCACACACTATCCCCTGAGCCACTTCCCCCTCGAGACCGCCTATAAGTACAATCTGGGTGTCGACCTCAAACTGCTGCAGGGCCTCAGCTTCACCGCCGAAGGCTACTACAACCGGCGCACCAATATCATGATGAGCGCCAACGACCTCAACTCCTGGGTAGTGGGCCGTCCGGATTCCTATGCTGCCAAGGGCAAGGTCGACAGCTATGGCGTCGAGCTCGGCCTCAACTACTCCCACCGAATCACCAAGGACTTCCTCGTGAATGCCGGCGTGATGTTCACCTGGGGCTCAAACCGCATCAAGGAATACATCGAACTGCCCGCCGAGGAATACCAGTCCCATATCGGACAGCGCGTGGGTCAGGCCTACGGCCTCGAAGCCATCGGCTTCTTCAAGGACGAGGCCGACATCGCCGCCAGCCCCACTCAGACTTTCTCCAGCGTTCAGCCAGGCGACGTAAAGTACCGCGACCAGAACGGCGACGGCATCATCAACGAGCACGATGCAGTGTACTTCGGCTACGGCACCAACTTGCCCGAAACGAACTATGCGTTCAACATAGGCGCTGAGTTCAAGGGTATAGGCTTCAATCTGATATTCCAGGGCGCATCCGGCATGACTGCTTGGCTCGGCACCACCGGCGTGTACAACACTACCCTCGGCACCGGCAATCTCTCGCAGCACTACTACGAGAACGCATGGCACGCCGGCGCCGACAACTCCGCTGCACTTTATCCCCGCCTCACCACGCAGGACAACCCCAACAACAACCAGGGCAGCAGCGTGTGGTACAGCAACATCTCGTGGCTTAAGCTCCGCAACGCCGAGGTGTACTACCGCTTCCCCCGCAGCCTCATCCGTAAGATCGCCATGAACGAGGCACGCATATATGTGCAGGGCCGCAACCTCTTCACTTCGTCGGACATGAAGACGGTCGATCCCGAGGTGATGGGCACGCAGTATCCTGTGTTCAAGGGCGTGAACGTGGGTCTTATAGTTAACTTCTAAATCACGAAACCAATGAAAGCAAATATATTCAGGACAGCAGTTGCGGCAGGCATCCTCGCAGTCGCCGGCGGCTGCACCGACCTTGACTACAACGAGCTCACCACCAACGACGAGGAATGGGTCTACGACAGCCCCCTCTATGGCGTGGAGAAGCTGGTCAACGACGTGTACGCCCAGCTCACAAACGGCTTCGAGAACAACTGGAACGGTGCTCTCCTGGCAAGTGCCACCGATGAATCGGCCTACGCTCTGATCAACTCCGGCATCCACACCTTCTACAATGGCGGATGGTCGGCCAACAATCCCATCCCCGACTACTGGAAGAACAACTACACAGCCATTCACGAGGCCAACAACTTCCTGGAGAAGCTCGACAAGATCGACCTGAGCGACTATATCTACAGTACCTCGTCCGAAACCGCCTACGAGACCCTTCGTGCGCGTTTCGAGCTCTTTGCCTATGAGGTGCGCGCCCTCCGCGCATGGTATTACTTCGAGCTGGTGCGTACCTACGGCGACGTGCCTCTGGTGCTCACCACTCTCACCATCGACGAGGCCAACAACGTGGAGCGCACCCCGGCCGAGAAGGTGTTTGAGTTCATCGTGGACGAATGCGATGCCATTGCCGAGTTTCTCCCGATAAACTATCGTGAAGAAATGAGCCAGCATCTGGGCCGCACCTCGCGCCCCTTCGTGATGGCACTCAAGGCTCGCGCGCTGCTCTATGCCGCGAGTCCACTCTTCAATGAAAGCAACGACCTCACCAAATGGCAGCGTGCCGCCGAGGCCAATAAGTACATTATCGACCATGCCGAGGAATGGGGCATAAAGATAGGTACCTACGCCGCACTCTGGGGCAACACCAGCTTCACCAACAACGAGCTGATTTTTGCCATTGCAAAAACCGAGGACAACACTTTCGAGCGTCAGAACTATCCCGTGGGCCTCGAGGGAGGTTCGAGCGGCAACTGCCCCACGCAGTCGTTCATCGACCAGTACGAGTATCAGACGGGCGACAACGCCGGACGCACCTTCGGCGAGGTGCACTCCGGTATCGTGAATCTCACTACAGAGCGCCCCTACGATGACCTTGACCCGCGCTTCGCCATGACCGTGGTGAAGAACGGCGACTTCTGGCCTCTGAATTCCAATCAGCAGCGAGAGATTCAGTGCTACATCGGCGGCTTCAATGCCGCTCCCAAGGTGAACGCCACGCCCACCGGCTACTATCTGCGCAAATACGTGGACGGCAACTCCGACCTCACCCCCAACGTGAACAGCTCCTTCCGCCACGCATGGATCGTGATGCGCCTGCCCGAGTTCTACTACAACTACGCCGAGTGTATCTATGCCCTCACGGGCGATGCGGATGCCGCAGGCGAGTATGGCATGTCGGCCAACGAGGCCATCAACGTGGTGCGCGGACGCTCCGACGTGCAGATGCCTCCCTTCACCGGCAACCCCGCCGACTTCCTCAATCGCTACGAGCGCGAGCGCCTCGTGGAATTCGCCTTCGAGGATCTCCGCTTCTGGGACGTGCGCCGCTGGAAGAAGGGCGCACAGTACTTCGCCGATGTGTACGGTGCAGAGCTTGAGCGCCAGAGCAACGGCAATATCCTGCTCACACGCACGAAGATCGCACGCACCTGGGACGAGAAGTACAATCTCTTCCCCATACCGCACTCCGAGCGCATGAAAAATCCAAAACTCACACAGAACACCGGATGGTAAATAACACTGCAACTATGAAAATAAAAGCAACATATCTCTGGGCATTGCTGGGCATCATTCTCTCGGGACTGATGTGCGGATGCTCCGACGACACGCAGGAGTCTCTTGCGCAAGGCCTGCAGATAAAGTCGTTCATGCCCTCGGCCGTGATGGAAAACTCCGAGATGGTGATTGCCGGCAGCAATCTCCACGAAGTTTCCGCCATCGTCTTTCCCGGCGGAGTCGAGGTGCGCGACTTTGAAGTGGTCACTTCCAATATGATCAAGGTGAAGGTTCCCGCAGGTATCTCGGCGGGCAAGCTGCGCCTTGTAGCCGGCGATGATGTGGTGGAGAGCATTCAGGAAATGCGCCTCGCCGCTCCAGTGATCAACTTTATGGAGCCCGGCGACGAAGCGCGCGAGCGCGACGTAATCACCTTCAAGGGCGAGGACCTCGATTGCATCGGCTCAATCATCTTCCCGGGTGCCGAGGGCGAGGATATCGTGGTTGATGCCATGACCTTCCTGCGCAAATCCTCGGGCCACCTCAAGGTGCGTGTGCCGGTGGGCATTCTCGGCGGCATGACTCCCATCCGCCTTATCGCCTTCGACGGCAACGAGCTGCGATCGCAGGAAATCAACCTCGTGGCGGTAGCCAAGGATCCCGATGGTTCCGTAGTGTGCCGCATTCAGCATGTGGGTTCCGAGCGCTATCTCACCCGCAACAGCGCCGAGGAGTACCCCCGCGTGATGAGCTACACCGGCTCGAAGGACCAGGAATTCTCATTCCTCCCGGTCGATGAAATGCCCGGATGCTACTATCTCAAGAACAGCGCCACCGGCGAATATCTCGTAATCGGCGACGAAAACGACTGGCGCATGTTCTGGGTGAAGGATCCCACCACCATCACCTATCCCGACCGCGGTATGTATGAGGTCGTTGAGGTGGGCGGAGGCAACGTTCAGATCAAGAACGTGGGCAGCGGCAACCTCGGCACCGACAGCAACGACGAGAACTCCGAAGTGTACGGCAACAAGTACGGCGACACCGAGCCCCGCTTCCTCTGGCGCCTCGACATCATCAGTGGCGATTTCGTCATGCCCGAGCCTTCGTCCATCGTGGTGTGGGAAGGTGTTCAGGACTTCGGCGAGTGGTTCGACTTCTATCTCGAGCCGGAGGAGTTCGCCGCCCTCACTGTGGGTTCCGTGATTCAGATTACTATCGAGGCAAGCGATGCGGGCTGGAGCAACTTCGACCTTCAGGACTACGACTGGGCCGACTTCGACGGATTCGCATGGAAGCACCCGCAGGACGAGTGGCCCGATGGCATCGTGAAAATGAAAGTCACCGAGGATGTGTTCAATCGCATCACATCGGGCGGCCTGCGCATCCGCGGTGCATTCTTCACGCTCTTCAAGGTGGAAATCACGGGCGCCGAGCCCGCTCCGGAGCCCTCCAGCATCCTCTGGGAAGGCGAGCAGGAGTTCGGAGACTGGTTCGTGGTCAAGATCGAGCCTGAATATATGGCTCTTCTCCAGCCCACTGACACTATACGCATGTGGTTCTATCCCGAGCCCGACCAATGGCCGCAGATGGACCTGCGCGACATTAAGGATGTGAGCTTCCCCGGCTTCGAATGGCTGGGCCTGAGCGACTTCGTTGAGGCTGGCTATGTGGACTTCCCCATGGATGAGTCCATTCAGCAGCGCCTCGTGTCGGGCGGTCTCCTCATCCGCGGCTCGCACTACACTCTCACAAAAGTAGAAATCGTCCAATAAGCGAATATCATGAAACTTCATAATCTTAAAGCAATAATATGCGCTGCCGCATGCATGGCTGCTCTCGCAGCATGCAGCGACAACGACGACAATACCCTCGCGCTCCCCGATAAGCTGGAACTGATCTCGACCACTCCTGCCGCCGGCCTGAAGGTGCAGCCCGGTCTCGTGGAGGTGGTGCTGGAGTTCAATGCCCCTGTGATGATTGCCGATACCTCCAGGCTGTCCGTAGAGGGCGGTAAGGTGCAGAACCCCTACACGGTGGCACGCTATCTCAAGGCTCAGGTGCCCGTGTCGGCAGGTGCTGTCTGTCGCTTCACCGTGGAGCCCGGAGCGCTCACGATGTTCTCCCGCACCGCGGCCAATACCGAATCTTATTCGGTAGACATCCAGGCTCTTTCCGTCACCTCCAACCGCTCTGTCGAAGCTCAGCGCCTGCTTGAATTCATGCGCGAGAACACCGGCGTGAAGATGATCTCCGGAGTGAGCGCATGCGTCAACTGGAACCAGAACGAAGCTATATGGGTCTACAAGCACACCGGCCGCTATCCCGCGCTCAACAACTTCGACTTCATCCACGACGTGTATTCAACTCCGGGCGGCTGGATTGACTACAGCAACGTGACCCCTGCCACCTCCTGGGCCGACGAAAACGGTGTGGTGGGTGCAATGTGGCACTGGGGACAGCTTGCCAACAATGGCTACGACATCACTTGTACTCCCGGCTCCGCTCCTGATCAGACCTCGTTCAGCCCCGCCGATATCTTCAATCCTGAATCCGAAGGCTATAAGAAGATGATCAGCGACATCGACCGCGTGGCCAACTTCATGAAGCCGCTAGCCAACCGCCACATCCCCATCCTGTGGCGTCCTCTACACGAGGCGCAGGGCAACTGGAATGAGACCTTGAAAGACGAATGGCGCAAAGCCTGGTTCTGGTGGGGCATCGACGGTCCCGAGGCGTGTGCCGAGCTGTGGAGAGTGATGTACGACCGCTTGGTCAACTATCATGGCCTCAATAACCTTATCTGGGTCTACAATAGCGGCGATTCAATGCTGTGGTATCCCGGAGATGAGTATGTGGACGTTGTGGGCTTCGACTTCTATAACTCCTCGATGGCCGATATGGAGTACTGGTACAACTTCATGAAAGAGCACTATCCCGGCAAGCTCCTCGCAATCTGCGAGTGCGGCAACATTCCCAAGTTGTCCGAGCAGTGGGAAAAGGGACTGTACTGGAACTACTTCATGCCCTGGTGGGACAATGCCATCACCGCCGATCCCTCGGCGCCCGAGTTCAACAGCACCGACCACGGCAACGCCAACATCGACTACTGGAACGATGCCTGGAGCTGCGACTTCATGCTGAGCCGCGACCAGATGCCTTCGTTCAGAGATTGATCGGCCACTGTTAAAATAATCCCGGCTCCTTTCGCAAGGATGCCGGGATTATTGTTTTCAGTAGCATTTGTAGCCGGCAGCGTAGGCGTTTGTCGCACGCAACAAATGCAGCATATTCTAAATACATTTGTGCACATCGGTTGACTCATAACTGCCTAATTTTGTGCAGAAATTGAAAAACACAAATCACAAGCAACAATGATTAAAAGACTGCTACTCGTTTCTCTCTCCGTGCTCGCGCTTGAGACTTTCGCCCAGTCGGGAGAAACCACCGTGCTCTGGCAGGGAGAAGCATCCCTGTCGTGGGACGAATCCACAGCCCCTCATATCCCTGCCGACAAAAGCACCGGCATAATAGCCGGCGACAGCATATATATTACAGTGAGCGAAATTTCGCCTGATGAGGACTGGCCCGGATGCAACCTTCGCTCCAATACCGAGGTCGAGCTGTGCAATATTGGCCTCTGGGACTTTAAGAACGACGAAATGCCCATTAAGGTGGGCGCCGAGGTGCCCTACGATGCCAAGGTGGTAAAAGCCTTCAAGCAAGGCTTTATGGCCGTGGGCGGCGGGGCCGTTATCACAGAGATTGCCGTGAAGCACACCGGCGATCCCTCGGTGGTACTTCCCGAAGGCGACAACGTGCTGTGGTTCGGGCCCGCTCATCAGATTTCGTGGAGCGAGGGCGTAGAGATCAGCGAAGATAAGACAAAGGATATCGCTTTGGGAGATAATGTGAAAATCACCGTGGCCAAGATTGACGCCGACGTAGAGTGGCAGCAGATTGCCGTAAACAGCTGGAACTGGAAGGAAATTACGAGTATCCCCTTGTGGGACGACGTGGACAAAACCTTACCTCTGGTCAAGAGCGTAGAGGTGAATGCCGATAATATCGACATGTTTCACGAAGGCTTCCGTGTGGGTGGCAACGGCTGGTGGTGCACCCTGGTGGAATACGCCAAGAGCGATCCCCTCACCGGCGTGGTTGAGGTTGCTGTCGGGCAGTCTGCCGCCGTGGATATCTACACCCTTCAGGGCATCCTCGTCAGGCGCTCCGCAGATTCAGCCCATGCTCTCGACGGCTTGCCCTCCGGCCTCTACATCGTGGGAGGCAAAAAGATTTATAAGTAAAAGAGATTGTGTTAATTATAGGTTAAGTTAGGTTAATATTAATATTGTTGAGAACTCCATGCTGTGTGAGCAGCGGGAGTTCTCTTTTTTTTATGAAAATGTGCAATTATTGCCGCTATTTGTGAAAGCCGTATTGTCAGTAAAAGCGTTAACTTTGTAAAGTTATTTATAATACAGCAAAAACAATCAATAGAGATGAATACGGTAAAATTGAGCAATGGCGTGGAAATGCCGCAGATTGGCTACGGTGTGTATCAGGTGGATCCTGCCGGATGTGAAAGATGCGTGAGCGATGCCCTCAAGGTGGGCTATCGTATGATAGACACAGCCCAGGCCTATCACAATGAAGAGGGAGTGGGAGCGGCAATCGCAAAGAGCGGAATATCCCGCGAGGAGATTTTTGTGGTATCAAAAGTGTGGATATCACATTACGGCTATGAAAAAGCCAAGGCCTCTATTGACGAGAGCCTGCGCAAGTTAGGCACCCGATATATCGACCTCATGCTTCTTCATCAACCGTTCTGCGATCGCTACGGAGCCTATCGCGCCCTCGAAGACGCCTATAAGGAAGGCAAACTTCGTGCGATAGGAGTAAGCAATTTCTATCCCGACCACCTCATCGACCTTGCCGCCAACGTAGAGATACCTCCAATGGTGAATCAGGTGGAAACCCACGTGTTCAACCAGCAGAACGAATCCCGGAAATTTATGGATGAACTCGGCTGCCGCATCATGTCGTGGGGACCGCTTGCCGAGGGTCGCAACAACTTTTTCACCAATCCGGTGCTCGAGTCTATCGGAAAGAAATACGGCAAGAGCGTGGCCCAGGTAGCGCTCCGCTGGCTTCTGCAGCGCGGAGTGATAATAATCCCCAAATCAGTCCACATCGAGCGAATGCAGCAGAACCTCGACATTTTCGACTTCACACTCAGTGCCTCCGATATGGCCGCCATCGCCGGTCTCGACACCGGCCACAGCCTCTTCTTCGACCACCACGCCCCCGAAGTGGTCAAGATGTTCATGGGCTGGCGCTGAACGATAGAGCGTCGGGCGAGAGCGTGTCATAGAAGATTTGTTTGGATGATTGCCGGAGATTTTGTAATTTGGCGGTCAGATGAACAATCCGTTTGAATATAGTCCTGATGAAGCTTGCGATGCAGCATTTGCGGCGTTGCTGGCCGATATTGAGGAGCTGCGCGGGAGCACTCGCCCGGAGGATGTGGCATTCTGCCGGGTGCTCGACGAAGGTGTGATGCTGGGAGTGCTGATAGCCGAAGACTCCGGCGGCAAGTGCCATACTCTGCGTGCGTTTTCGGGACAGTTGGGTGCAGCCGGGTTCCATTATCCGGGATTTGTAGAACCCGTCTTCGACTATCTCCAACCCGATGGCTATTTCAAGACCCATGAGGCGGAAATTTCGCTCCAAAACGCTGCGATATCGCAATATGAGAGTGAAACCATCGGTCGGGTTAAGAGCGAATATCAGGCTGCCCGCGCGCAGGTCGAGGCCGAGCTCGAGGCTTTCAGGGTGCAGTGTCGTGCGTCGAAGCAGAGTAGGGATGCACGGCGCCGCTCGGGCCGGGCGAGCGATGCCGAACTGGCCGATATGATACGCCGCAGCCAGTTCGAGAAAGCCGAGCTGCACCGCCTTAAAAAGCGCGCCGCCATGGCTCTCGGACCATTCGAAGCGCGGCTTAAAGATGCCGAAGCTCGCCTGAGAGCAATGAAAGAAAAGCGCCGAGCCGATTCCGAAGCACTCCAGAGCTGGCTGTTCGGGAATTTCAAAATGTTCAACGCCCGCGGCGAGAGCGCGAGCTTGAGCGATATATTTGCCGGCACCCCCATGGGCGTGCCACCCTCGGGCGCGGGCGAATGTTGCGCGCCCAAGTTGTTGCATGCGGCTTATCGGCAGGGGTTGAAGCCCGTTTCGATTGCGGAATATTGGTATGGAAAACCCCGCGGAGGAAAAGTGAGGGTGCATGGTCGTCACTATCCCGCGTGTCGCGGCCGCTGTTTGCCGGTGCTGGGCTGGATGCTTCAGGGACTGTCAGTTGAACCTCCACTTGATGCGGGATGCCGTATTGCGGCGGCCGGCAGTCCTGAAATAGTGTTTGAAAACCAATGGTTCTGCGTGGTGGAGAAGCCGGCCGGAATGCTTTCGGTGCCGGGACGCACAACGGCGGATTCGGTGCAGCGGTGGCTTCAGGAGAGATACGGCGAAAATATGCTTGTGAAGGTTGCACACCGCCTCGACCAAGATACTTCAGGGCTGCTCGTAGCCACATTCGGCGACGAAGCCTTCAAAACCATGCAGTCGATCTTTGCCACGCGCCGCGTGAGCAAGACCTACGTGGCTGTGCTTGACGGAGACTATACGGCACAAGGCGTACCCTCCAGCGGGCGAATCGAGCTTCCGCTGTCGCCGGACCCTCTTGATCGCCCCCGCCAGTGCATTGACTTCGAGAATGGCAAAGAAGCCGTCACGGAATATAAGTTTATCGCTGCTTCCGATGGCCATAGCCGCATCGAATTCCACCCCCTCACCGGACGCACCCACCAGCTGCGCATGCACTCCGCATCCTCCCTCGGTCTGGGAATGCCCATCACCGGCGACCGCCTCTATGGCACCTCCTCCTCGCGCCTCCACCTCCACGCCACCCGACTTGAGTTCACCTTCCCCCTCGACGGCCGCCACTACAGCTTCGACTCGCCCGTGCCTTTTTGATTGTCACCCGGTCTGCTGATTTTTCTCGTAGCAAATAAAATAGCTATATTTGTGGCATGGAAAATTCTCAAGAAATATCTCTCCGGGCTGGCTCCGACACCTTGCCCCCCGTGCGCATTGAGTCTCTGATATATGTGATTAGAGATCAGCAGGTAATGCTCGACTCGGATTTGGCCTGTCTTTATGGCGTGGAAACGAAGGTTTTGAATCAAGCTATCAAGCGCAATATCAGTCGTTTCCCCGAGGATTTCATGTTTCAACTCACAAAGGAGGAATGTTCAAGGTCACAAATTGTGACCTTGAACGTGACACGTGGACACAACCTGAAATATCTCCCGCACGCCTTTACTGAAAATGGAGTGGCCATGCTCAGTAGCGTGCTGCGCTCGGAAAAGGCAATAGAGGTCAACATTAATATAATGCGGGCATTCTCGGCGATGCGCCATTTTCTGATGAATAATGCGTCATTGTTCCAGAGGATGAATCAGCTTGAGCTGAGGCAGCTCAAGACCGACGAGAAAGTTGACGCTATTCTCGACCGACTCAACGGAGCCTCCGTTCCCCGCGAGGGTATCTTCTTCAACGGCCAGATATTCGATGCCTACGCGCTTGTGGCCGACCTTATACGGCAGGCCGAGAGGCGCATCGTTTTGATAGACAACTACATCGACGATACTGTGCTTGTGCAGCTTTCCAAGCGTCGCCAGGGCGTATCGGTAGATATTTTCGACGGCCATATCACGCCCCAACTGCGTCAGGACGTAGCGCGCCACAACTCCCAATATCCCGGCGTTACTCTCCACGCATGCACCAAAGCCCACGACCGATTCCTGATAATCGACGAGAGGGTCTACCACATAGGTGCATCCCTGAAAGACCTGGGCAAAAAACTCTTTGCTTTTTTCCGCATGGAAATCACCACCGGCTCGGAGCTGGTGTCGCGGCTGTAAATCTTGATTGCATAGGTTATCAATTATTACGTCCACAATATGACTACTGCCGCCAAGCGCATCGGCCTACTATTTATACATGGTATAGCAGGGAATAACAGCATCTTTGAGATGTTGCATCCATTGGTGCAACAAACTGTCGAGACGGAATATATCGTGCTTGAGGGACATGGCGGAAATGCGCTTGATTTTTCCCGGGCGTCTATGAAGCGGTGGAAGGCTCAGGTGCACGACGCGGTAGCGGCATTTTCAGACCGTTGCGACCGTATTGTGATTATCGGTCACTCAATGGGGTGTCTTTTTGCATTGGAGCAAGCCGCGAAGGGCCGCGTTGCAGCCCTGTTTCTCATGAATCCGCCCCTCCGGATCAGGCCCACCCTCGGAGCGTTAAGAAATGCATTTGATGTGGCCATGGGGTTGTCACATTCGCGGCCTGTTGCGTCCGCTGCAAGGAAGGCCTATGGCATATCTTTGGATTTCAATCCTTTCCATTATTATGGATGGCCCGGGCGCTATATTGAGCTTTGGCGTGAGGCTCGGCGTATCAGAGAAGAGGTTGTCAGTGAGGTGAAGTGCCCGGTAAAGGTGATTTTATCAGGATTGGACGAGGTGGTATCGCTCTCATCTGCTGATGCTTTCATAAATTTGCCTAACTCTGCGGTTAAAGTATTGGAGGAATCCTCACACTATTATTATCCGGATTGCGACCGGGAACGTATAATTACCCAGTTCGCCGATCTACTTAAGGAACTATAGCCGAGCGAACAATGTTTGCGTCAGCGGTGTTGTGAAAAGAAAAATTCTCCGATTATGCTTCACGACATCATTTTCCTCATTCTTGGGCTCGCGCTGCTCGTCGCGGGTGCCAATTATGTGACGGATGGCGCCGTAGCCGTCGCAAAAAGATTCCATGTGTCGAATCTCATCATTGGCCTCACGGTGGTGGCTCTCGGCAGCACTTTGCCCGATATGGTGGTGTGCATCGAGTCGGCTTTTGAGAATAAGCCTGCGATGGCAGTGGGTGAGGTTATTGGCTCGAATATATTCGACCTGCTTTTGGTGGTGGGAGTGATGGCTATGGTGCGACCGTGGAATGTTAGTCGTGTGATGCGTAGCCAGGATCTGCCCATATTGTTCATAGCCTCCGCAGCGCTTTGGGTAGCGGGCGATACGGTTCTCTTCGATGGTGCCGCCCACAACGTGATAAACCGTTCTTCAGGCGTGATGCTTATTGTGGTATTTATCTTCTAGATGTGGTTCATGATTCTGTCGTCGCGCAGCGAAAAAGTCGAGCCCGACGCAACT